>CBFGBH010000003.1:0-114975 GCA_965646995.1 Candidatus Onthoplasma sp. | reverse complement strand
CGAGGCTGGTTTTATGACGAACTTTGCAGAGGCAAAACTAATGCTCAATCCGAAATTTACGACAAATGTCGGCGAAGGTGCGTGTTTCGGTGTGTGCAAATTTTTAGATGTGCCGTATGTTGCACGCGAGATACAGAATTATCCGACCGTAAGACAAGGAGCTAAGGGAAACGATGTGAGACTGCTACAATATCTTTTAAATGAATATGGATACAATCTTGCTACAGACGGAATATTTGGAGCAGGTACTACACGAGCAGTACAAAACTTCCAGACTAATAACAATTTGACAGCGGATGGAATAGTTGGTCGAAATACATGGACAGCATTACTTAATTTAAATCCTGCGGCGAATACTTTAAGGCGAGGCAGCAAAAAGAGTGCGGTTTTATATTTGCAAAGACTATTATTATCCTATCTCTATCCGATTACTGATTTGGATGGCATTTTCGGTCAAGAAACCGAGCGTGCAGTTCGAGATTTCCAGTCGGAGAATGGGCTTAATGCGGACGGAATTGTAGGTCCGGCTACATGGAACGCTCTTATGAATAGTACCGGTAGAGCCAATCCAAATTAGAATTATTACAAAAAACTGCAAAAAATAAAAATTTACGCAATTAAGTTTGCGTATTTTTTTAAAAATTCTTCCAAACATTAAATCATGAAAACGAAAATAATAATATGTTTGACTTTAATAATAGCGGTAGTGATAGGTGCGGTGAATCTACCGAAGCAGGAAGAGTATGACTATCTTAGATTACATATCAGAGCGAATAGCAATAGTACTATTGACCAAAATGTGAAGTACGAGATAAAAGATGACTTGGTAGCATTTTTGACTCCTTACTTATGTGATGTTAAGAGTAAGAATCAGGCTATAGATTGTGTGAATAGTTTGAAATCTAGCATAATCAATCGTTGTATAAGTATTTTAAGAAAAAAAGGTTTCAATTACTCTGTCAATGTGAAAGTAAACAACGAGTTTTTCCCCACGCGAACATACAATAACACGACTTTAGAGTCAGGTTATTATGATGCTGTAATAGTCGAACTTGGAGAGGCTAGTGGAGATAATTGGTGGTGTGTAATGTATCCACCTTTGTGTTTTGTGAATAAAAATGAAAACTCTACTCAAATTACCTTTAAATCGAAGTTGGTGGAATGGTTTAATTCTCTTTTCGATTAAGGAGAAAGATATGAAAAAATTAATGATTGCTCTTTTAGTGTTGGTCTCTGGTGTCGCTGGTATAATAGGTACGGTAGGTACTATTAATGCAGTCTCCAATGGACAACCAGCTGAGCCGGCGGTGGCAAGAGTAGAGAATGTGTACGCTGCCACAGCAGACATCAAACAAGTACAGACAAAATTAAAAAAATGGGGATATTATAATGGAGCAGTTGATGGCATCAATGGACCAAAGACTAAAGCTGCTGTTAAGGCGTTCCAAAAGAAATATGGACTAACTCAAGATGGTGTCGTAGGCCCGCTCACTGCTGCAAAGATGGGTATTACTCTATCTAATAATACTGGCAATACTGGTGGTTCTAATTATAATAGCAATGATAGATACTTACTTGCTAAGGTTATATATGCAGAAGCCCGTGGAGAAAGCTATACTGGACAGGTTGCTATTGGAGCGGTAGTATTGAATAGAGTCCGCGATAGTAGATTTCCTAATACAGTGTCTGGTGTGATATATCAGCCTTGGGCATTCACTGCGGTTAATGATGGTCAGATAAATCTAGAGCCGAATCAGAAAGCCTATCAAGCTGCAGATGACGCACTTAATGGTTGGGATCCCACCTATGGATGTGTATATTATTATAATCCAAGTACTGCTACTAGCAAATGGATATATACTACGAAAAAGGTTACACAGATAGGCAAGCATATATTTGCGGTCTAGTAGGTATTGAATAAAGGAGAGAATATGAATAAAAAAATTACCAGTGCTGATTATGAGCAAGACAAACAAGACAATCAGTCAAATGTCAATAGAGATAAAGATACCAAGAAGAAGAGCAATGCACAAAAAGCAATACCGGGATTGATTGTTGCTATCGTTACCCTAGTTATTATACTGGTTTGTGTATTAATTGCATATTACCAGGTTTACACCTCGGGCGAAGCAAATGCGAATATACTAGAAGGTGTCTATTCATCTAGTTATTATTCGATGGTAGACAATGTCAACAACCTATCAGTCGATGTCTCAAAATATTCTACTTTGAGTACTAGACAGTCAAAATTAGACACTTTAAATGATATGAGAGGAGACTGTAATTATATTTTAGCTGGTTTATCTGTGCTTCCAATAAATGAAGAGAATGTAATAGCGGCTACTAAGTTCTTTAATCAAGTTGATGGTGTATGCGAAGCATATGCTAGAATCCTAAATAAAGGAGAAAATCTAAATCAAGAGCAGGAATTGGTTTTTGATAAAATTGGTTTGGTTTTATCGAAAATAAAATCAAATTTTAACGAGCAAAATGCCAGTATGTATGATACTAACTTTAATTTCGTAGATGCGGGAGTATTTGATAATACAGGCATGAACGAACTGTCGACCGGACTAGGTGATATGACTAGTGCGAGTATTGATTATCCTGCTATGATATTTGATGGACCATTTTCTACTGCACTAGAGACAAAAGTGGTCAAAGGTCTTCCGACTAAAGAAGTGAGTGCCGAAGAAGCTAAAGAGTATTTAACTAATACAGTATATAAAAATCGTGATGCTGCTATCGAATATGAGAAAGAGACAAATGGAGATATTGCGACATACGACTTTATGGTAAAAATTGATGGCAAGAAATTTCATGCACAGGTTAGTAAGCGAGGAGGCTTGTTGCTAACTATCTCTGGATATGCAGAGAGCGGTGAACCTATCATGAAAGGGGAACAGGCTATGGAGATGGCTAAAAATTTTGCGAATAATATAGGCTTTGATTCAATGGATAGTGTATGGTTAGAGATAAAAGAAAATGTAGCGTACATTAACCTAGCACCAAACAAAGATGATATTATCTATTATCCCGACTTAGTGAAGATAAAAGTGGATTTGACAGCTAGAGATATAATTGGTTTCGAAGCTGTGAATTATGCCTTAAATCATGTAGATAGAGATTTGGATTTTGTAGTGAGCGAGCAAGAAGCAGAAACAAAACTGGGCTTTGACTACGAAGTGTTAAAGTCAAGTAAAGCGGTTATAAGATTGGATAGTGGGAAAGAAATTTCTTGTTATGAATTTATGACCGAGAGAATGGATGGACTTTATTTCTATTATATAGACGCAACTACTGGAGAAATATCGAAGATTCTAAAAGTTGTATCAATAAAAGGTGTACAAAAATTAATTTAATTTTTTAAAAAATGCGTAAAAATATTAAAAAATTACGCATTTTTTATTATATTTTTAATAAGTTAAAAAATTTTTATTAAAAATAATTAAATAATTAATATTTCAATTTATATATAAATAAAAAATTCAATTAGAAATTATTAAAAAATACTTATTTATAGCAATATTTAGTAATTTAATTTTTATTATTTAGTAAATATCAATTTATATAAAAAAGTATTAATATGTAGAAATTTAATTTTTAATTGTTTGGTTTTTAGATTTTAGTATGCTATAATTTACTTAAATAATAAAGTATACTTTATTAATTAATAATAATTTTAGTCTCAACTGGAGACAATAATAAGGGGAAAGTTTTGAAGGGGAAAGTTAAATCATTATTTATTTGTGTTGCATGTCTAGTCGTGTTGCTGACGGCTAGTATTTGTCTCTCAATTTTTGGGCAGTTTAGTAGAGCTAAAGTTTATGCAGATACTACGCCGGGAGTAGATTATAGTCAGAGTGATAATAGCAATATTATACTATCAGCAGAGAAGGTCGCTGTCGTTTCCACTGGCGAAGATTACAATGAAGAATATGATGAACTTTCTCCTTTTAGTCAAGATTTTGTTTCAAATAGAGATGATAAAATCACAATGCCTATCAATTCTGCTAATTATTATTTTAAAAACATCAAGAATGGTACGAATGATAAGTATGTAATCCAGAACAACTCATTCGTAATGCTTAACAATGAAAAATACAATAAAACTATTGACGGAAAAAATTATACATATTACCGCAATCCGAAAATGGCTAGCGTAAGCGTGGACGGAGTTAATACTACCCTTGCGGATGCGATATTGTTCACGTTTGGTACATATTACAAAGACAATAATGATAATTTGCAGATGGTTCAGGGAGAGAACACTGATGAAACAAGTTCAAAGGAAGTAGGTGCAGGGCTAACATATGTCAATGTTCGCGCATGGAGAAATGGTACTACTATTAATCTGCCACCAGTGCGACAATTCAATAATTCAATGTATCAAGACTTTGCTTTTATCATTCCGCAGAAAGAAGGATACGAAGGATATTATCGTTTCGAAGTAGATTATTTCAGAGGAGATGGTACTAGCGATAGTCAAGAGTTTGGCTTTTACTTATTATTCGAAAGTTCTTATAATGGTGTGATGACTTTTGAGACTCGTAATTATACTAGTCAGCCTACAATAGAGAATGCGCTAGCAGAGGCGGGTGCATATAAATATTATTTGGGCAATATGTCTACAAACAATTATCCGACTATTACCTATGACTATACTAAATATACACTTGAGTATACTCATACATCAAATGGTAGAGTGACTAAATATTCGTATAGAGTAGAGACCGCGTCAAATTCTGGTGTATGGTCAGCTAGTCTTATATGTGACATCACAGGTAGTGGAGAGAATCGCACTATTAGATATCCAATGACTAGATATGACTCGACTCGAACGAACAATATAGTCACTATATTACTTACCGAGATGGGTACATATAATTTTAGTTACAGATATATTTACGCAGGCTATAATGCAGATACCGCGCCAGAGATTAACGAATTCTTAGTTGTTCCAAATACAAATGAATATCTATATATGCACGGCTTTGAGTTAAAGTATTCTAAAGAATCTCACCTAGAAGCACAGATGAGATATTTGACATTATCGAAGAACGAAAAAGATGCGATAGATATTGTAGTACCTAATGGATACGATAGAGAGACTGGTTCGACAGATTCTAGATTGGGAATAGTTTATACTCTAAATAGTACAGCGAACGACAAGAAAGTGGGAAATACTATTACCACTCAAGATGCTAATATCAAAAATATATTAGATAGTGAGGGGTTGGATGTTAAATATTTAAAAAGCTTACTAAATATGGACACTTTAAATGCTAGTCCTAGTGCGGATTTTGAAACGAAGTTGAAAAATATAGAGAAAAGTTACGAGAAAACCAATCAAGGTTCGTTGTGGCTCATGTCAAATGATACCTTTGTTTTGGGAGAGAGTTTCTATCTCTATAGTACCATGCCTATTCGTTATAGTGACAATTCATTAAATGCCACTGTGACAAGATACACTAATCAGACGACATTCAATAAGACGGGTTATTATCTCGCCTTTATGCGAGTTGCAATAAATGGTAATACTAATCATACGAATAATTATTATCAAGTATTTGCCTTCCAGTACACTACAGATACTATTGAGATAAATACGACAATAGTTGACGATAATTCTATACTAGGTTCGAATGGTTATACTAATAAAAATGTTGAGGTAACATGGGAGACTCCAAAAGTATTCGAACGTGCAGTGACTGCGAGATATTATAGTGTCTCGGAAGATTATCCTACTAAAGAGCAATTGTTAAGACAGACTCCTAGACCTTTAGAGAACGGACAAATATTAGGCGGAGGACTTACTCGTGGAGCTAGGTTTTTAATAGAACTTAAGAGCGAAGGAGAGTCGGCTAGCTATAAAATGTTCACGATAGATAAGGAAGATATCTCAGGAGTGGGCGTGTATGCAGTTCAGAAGCGTTCCTCTACCGGTACGAATATATATGAATTCGTATTAGATAGTCTAGGAGACCCAGTCAGACTCGACACTATTACTAATTCGCTATCTGCTATCTCATGGTCAGATAAAGCGAGTGGCGCTAATATAGAAGCGTCGTACACAGTGACACCGTTTGTTAGAGATAATAGTATCGCTCCTGATAGAGTACGTAATGATAATAATAGCGAACTTTGGTTTAGTAATAACTATCGACTAGGAACTACTGTAGGTCCATACGATATAGAGAAAGCAGATATGAGCGGTATCTTATATAAAGATATCTTGCAGAGACAGGGAATATATATTTTTAGTCTAAAAGACAAGGCCGGCAATAGCTGTAAATATATGTTTATCATAGATGATACTGAGAATTATTTTATGATAGATGGCAAGATGCAGTGCAGGAGTTCGTTGTTATTCACAGACAATGTAGAAGTAGAATTGGCTACACATAAAGTTATAGAAGTTACATTAGGTGTAGACTATCAAAATACTGATTTGTATAAAATTCTTAACTTAGCTACTAGGAATGCTAATGGACAAGAGTACAAAAATTCAGTCAATTATTATACCTCAAATGAAACTGGTAGCACAGATAATATAGCGACACTTAATCGTTTGTTTGCTCATTATTCCAATAAAAGTTATTTGAAAGTAAGAAATACATCAATGTTGGCATATGACCATACTGGCGTCGCAGATAATAATTTAACTATCAACGCGATAGACTATAACAATCGTTCGCGCGTGATAGGTAATCAAAATGTTGATAGCGAGAATAGTATAGTTCGCAGATTGTATCTATCTAGTGAAAATCAACTATCAACAAATAGGAGTGCTATTAGATCATATGTATTAGTAGAAGTGAATAAGGATAGTTCACTCGGTATGGCATTCACTAGTCCAGACAACTTTGATGAAAATGGTCTGACTTCATCCACCAGATTATATACGTGGAGCGATATATCGAAGGCGACTGCTACGAGTGATAATTTTGTGGCATTTACTTGGAAAATGGGAGAAGGCAATTACGAGGTAGATTATTTAGGATACGAATTCTATACCTTGAATGGTGGACTATTTGATGCTAATGATAGATATTTCTATACATCATTAAATAAGAGTGAAGATATATATAAAGGTGGCGCATTCCTAAATGGTGCAAAATCGTATATTGACTCTTCGAATGGGAATGCTGTTCAAAAAGGGTTTGCCTTACTTAATGTGAAAAATAATCAGACTGAAGCTGGTCTATATATCGTAACTAGAACATATAAAGGCACTGGTAGTGAGACAGAGGAAGAGAAGAAAAACCTCACTAAAAAATATTATTTCATTGTAGACCGCAATGGTATTATAGAGCGAGAGTCATTCAATGGTGGGAATATTAATATAGGCTTGCTCGAGAATGAAAGCGCTTATGATGAATTCAATAGTATAAATCCTAATCCATTATATTTTGAATATTCCGAGACAATAGGAACAACCACACAGACCAAAAGGATATATTATACCCCATATTTAACGACTAATAAAGTACCAGCCACTTTGAATATTCCTGTCGGCAAATATTTTGATGGAACGAACGGGTCGACATATTATGCAGGTAGATTGAAATTTGAATTGTTCTTCGTGGATAGAGAAAATCAAATAGAGAAGGGAGATAAGAGAATTATCAAGCTTTTCGAGATAGACGAAGAAGACAGCACCAAGTATAATAAAGGCTATTATCCAATCAATATACAGTCATATTTGAATGATGTCAATCGTGAATGGGCTAATAAATTCGTCAGACCAGACAATAGCACGAACTGGTTGTGCTTACCGGGTGATTATGTAGTCAAGATTACGGATATGGTAGCCGGAGTCAGTGGTAATCATGAAAAGATTATTGGATTCAGAATAGCTAGTCCGAATAAACCTACTACCGATGTTTATTCTGTTTCGGATGAAAACATAGGTGTTGACGGAGCTATATATGAAGCTACTCTTAAAAATAATGTCTACACACTTACGACAAGTGAAGAGTTCGTGAAAGTAGAACTGCCTAAATATAATGCTGACGATGAGAATGCACAGGTAGATGTGGACTATTTAGTAGTAGAGATGACGAGATATGGTAGAACGACTTCTTATATTAATTACCAATATGCTAATGTTGGTGGTGACTATAATCTAGATGTAACATCGGATGTCGTCCATAATAATACTGATGGTTCAAGAACAATCATACTAGAAACATTCCTTCGAGACAGCATAGGCAATATCAACCCTATTGACCCAAATGAAAATTTAAGTTACAAAATAACGATTAGATATAAAGTTAGAGATAAAAGTAACACGCCGAAATATTTAAACGCTTATTATTATTACGACTTGAATGGTAATGTGCAGACTTATTATGAAAACACTTATAATGTCATCGTAGATAAAGTGGCGCCTACGACTAATATAGAGTATTTAGAATCTACTAATGACAATCTCATGAGGTTCTATAAGACGGGCGATAGTATGTTCGAGCATGCAGTATATGACACTGCATCAGGAGTGCATTTTGTAAATCAATATAGAGACTATTATGTTAATGATAGAGATGAGAGTCTAATATATGCTTACAGAGTTAATGCTGAGACCCCGTTCAATACTACTGATGATATAGAAACTATTTACTATAGAGCTTTTGACAAAATTGAAGGTATAGATTTAACTCTGCCTAGGACTAATTTCTCGAATTATATCAGAACGGAAGCTAATATTTTAACCAGTTCGACTTATGGTTCGTTGATTAATGATACAAGATTATTTGGTAAGTACATTGAAATTGTAGAGTTAGATGCGGCTGGCAATATGACCCAATATGTAGTATTATATTGCCCAGATAATGAGAATGCGTATAATAAACTGAATATCGGATTTACAGTTGATGTGCTGACTAATGGGGCTATAGGTACTGAAGAAAATGGTTTCGTTATCGACTTATCTAAGACGGATAGTGAAACTATTACAATATTCAATATAGAGACATGTACAATATCTGAAGTGCCATCAAACGATGTTAAAGAATTATTCTATAGATTTGAATTGACAGGCTTAAATAATAGCGTATTTAAGTATATTAATACGAATGGCTTAACAGATTTTAGCCTAGTGGGATTAGCACAAGATATTGTTAATATGATCAAAGAGTCAGGGCAAGGAAACTATACTCTCAAAATTTATACTAGAGACAATGTGCATATTATTAATCTCAATTATTATGACAAACGCGAATCGTTGATGCCTAGTAAATTGATAGAAAACCGCAATGGTAAGTATGTCATCAATATGCAGGGTGCTAATGAAATAAAAGATGGCGTAATGTATTATGCCAAAGAGATTATTCTCACTACACCTTCAGGTGAGCGAAGATTTATCTGTGACCCAAGTCAAAACTATTCGTATAAAGATAGTGAGAATGGTAGCATTATTAATATACTTTCTCTAGAAAATGACGGCACATATCAAGTACGATTAATAGACGCATTTGGAGTAGAAAGTGCTCCATATAGATTTAGAACAGATGGCAGTAGTGAATTCTCATCAATATCATTTGAGGGAGAGAATGAAGAGAACTATGTTATCTATGATGGTAGATACTATGGATACACTGAAGCCACTGTGAAATACGACACGACATTATACACCGCAGAGATCAAGTATTCTGTAGCGGGTAATCCGAGTATTAAAGTTTCATCTAACGATGATATAGTGATAGTGCAACATGCCGATAGGACAATCATTCGTCATGATAAAGTAAATGGTATAGTGACTATATATCCATATTACAATGCAGATAATATAGGCGATATACTAGAAGTAAGTGTACAATGTATGTACAACGGAGTGCAAGAGAACTCATACAATGTGGCTATTGATACTAGGAATAGTACAGTTGCTCTGCGTGACAACAATAATATGTTGCAAAAGATGCAAGTATACATCAATACTCCGTTTGAGAATACCACTTATGAGACCACAACATCAGGTACTATGAGTTTGAGTTGGGGTCGTGATGAAAACGAATACTTTGATTACACTTATACTCTTCACGAGACTAAACTTGATGGTAGTATTGTGAGTCTAGACCTGACTGATACTACTCGACATATTATTAATACCAAGAGTGATAGTCTTGGACTATATAGATTTGAGATTAGGGTATATACCCATTCGGGCAACTATCTTGGCAATAAGGTGTATGTGTTCTCGGTTCAAGCGGTTGTCAATGAACTATATTTTGTTCAGACTCTCAACAACGAATTGATGCATAGTAATTCAAACTTTACATTTAGTGAGGTATTAGGACTAAATATTAATGCCAATTCTATGTGGTCAAATCTAGGTTTATTAGAGAATAATACACCAAATATCATGATGAATTTGCCATTATACTTGTACAATCAAGAGCTGAGAGTAGTGACGGCTGTAGATAGAGGTGCTACTGAGTATCATTACACTTATACGCCAGTATCTCGCGATTATACATTGACTATCTATCGCATAAGCATGAATACATATAGTATCTATTTTGGTATTATGCAAGTACCTAATACTAATGAACTGGTTACCGATGTGACTATTGCCAACGGAGATAAAAAAGTCATTGTGAATAATACTACGACGCTAGAGTTCACTATGTATGGTACGAAATCGGATGTTATAGACCTCACTATGACACAGTTAATAAACAATCCGAATACTTTAACTGTTAAAAACAATCTCGTGCTAGAGATATCGTATAATGATATATTAGTAGAGAGCAGAGAATTACGCTCTTTTGTACAGAATAGTATTAGATTAGCAAATTACAAGATATTAGGTAATGGTAAGTATTCGTTTGTAATACGAGATATAGCTGGCAATACTCACGAATTCGATACAGAATACGGAGTCACTAGAGAGTATATAGATGTCAATGTACTTAGAGAAGTAATAATTACTATGAATGGAGACGCTCCTATTGATAATGCGTACATTAATGGTAGAGTGGTATTGAATGTATTCAATCCGCAGATCTATAGTGGATTAGTCAATATTAGCGTAACTCGTAATGGCGTGACAGGAGATTTAAGTGATTATGACAAATCGCAGAATACTTATACCTTCTCAAAATATGGTACATATCGAGTAGTCTTTACAGCTGATTACCAGGGAATGACTCTCAGTAGAGAATTGATGTTCACAATAGTGAATCAAAATGAAGCCAGAGAAACATTTGATTTATCTAGCATTCTTGGATATGAAATTACGAAAGTAACTAATAATACAGGTGTAGATATTACAGACGAATTCTTAAAGATGATTAATCCTAGTCTTAATATGGGTGGTAGCTTAGTATCATATGACAATATAGTCGAGTATGATATGATTAATGGTGGTCTAGGCATTGTGTCAGGTAAAAATAAATTTAGTGTGACTTATCTCGTCGATGACCAAATCTATCCTAAGAGAGATGTGACTTTTGCCTTTACACTCAATAATGAAATGCCTAATATTGAATCAAGTCTAGAGGCGGGTAAATCTACGACCAAAGGCTTTACGATTCGATTTAATCCGGGTATTATCTATGAGCAAATAGGAGATTCATTTGTATATATTAATGATGTATTGATTAGTGAAATCAATGAGCATTCGTCTACTCAGATAATTGAATATACTGTCAATCAAAAAGTAGATGGAGAGGGTGACTTCTATGTCAAAGTAGTATCAAGCTCAGGCAATATTATCACTAGCTTTAAGATAGAGATTACTAAGCCGCTCAATGTATGGGCTATAATAGTGATAGTGGTAGTCAGTGTGGCAGTAGTATCTGTGACAGTCGTGATTATCGTACTAAGAAATAAGATGAGGATTAGATAGAAATGCAAAATTTATATACCAAAAAATTAATAGTAGATGATACAGAGTTAGATTATAATTATAAAGTACCTTTAACAGAACTAATGCGACTCATTGAGTCTGCGGCATTTGACCATTCAGATATGATAGGTATAGATCATAAGACAATGAGAGAAGAAAGCAAGGCATTTTGGGTCGTAGGTAAAATCAAATTGGTACTTAAGGGCGAAATCCAAGGTGGAGATAAAATTTCTGTCTCTACTTGGACTCATCCTCTTGGAATGGTGAGAGCTAATCGTGACTTTATGATCAAGGCCAATCGAAGTACAAAAGTAAAGGGTACTAGCGAATGGTGTTGTCTAGACTATGAGACGAGAAAAGTAAGGAAGCTCAGTAGTATTGCATATCCAGATTTAGATATGGTAGCTACAGATTATCTTAAACTAGACTTCACGAATTTGAAACTCGATTTTAGTGAGAAAGATTTAGCTTATACTAGAAAAATTCGCTCTACAGATATAGATATTAATAATCACACTAACAATCTAAAATATAATTTCATCGCTCTTGATTCATTTTCAGTAGAAGAGATGAGAGAGATGGATATTAAGGAATATGAGATATATTTTGTAAATGAAAGTCGAGAGAGTGAAGAAATCTCAGTCTACAAGAAGAAATATAAGAATTATTACTATATAGAAGGTAGGACTAACGATAAATGCGTATTCCGTGTAGTGATAAAATATTCGAAAAAGAAGGCAGATTAGCCTTCTTTTTTATTTTCAACTATTTGAGTTTCATTGTTTTCGATGGATTTTATTTCACTAGTTGTTGATTTATCTATCTTATTATTAGCTTTTTCACCGAATTTAAACTTGATTTGCTTGGTGTGAGGCGGTTTTTTGTTAATCTCTTGGAAGAAAACTTCTCCTTCATGTGACTGGAAGTATACGCCCATAATATCTTTTTTCTTGGTGCTTAGGATGTGGAAAGCAGCTCGTTTTCGCGCTCCGCCTACCACATAACCAACCTTTTTCGAATTAGGTTCGACGAATACATTGTATGCACGAATACGACCTTGATTATCTATTATTGTGATACCATCGTAGTTTAGCATGTTGACGAATAGTGAAGCATATGCTTGGAGTTTCTCTTCGCTGTAACTCTTAGATTGAGTGAAAAGTTTACTAAAACTGATAGGCTCTTTTAGCCAGATACCATCACTAAATAGTCCGTTATCTTTATAGTCTTTATCTACGACTACACAGATAGCACCATTAACATCACTTAGTACATTGGTAAAAATATTATGATACATGTTTTTCATGTCCTCGAGTTTACGCTGAGTAGTGCGCAATTTAGAGAATGTGACGTCTATGAAGGCTCGTACTTCGGTGGCGAAAGTGTGATTTTTTGACTTGTCTAGTGAGAGGTTCACAATTAGTTCATTACCAGATATAGAGTGTAGATACATAGTATAGAAGTTGAATGGTCGAGCGAGAATTGCACTGATTTTATTAGTTCTATCTCTGAGAGTAGAGTTGTCCTCTATTAACTGCAAAATATTCTTATCTTTAATACTTCTAAACGACATTATTATGCCGTATGAGATTTTGTCTGCTTTGATATCTATGAAAAGACACCAGTCCCTATTGGCAATAGCTAATAGTGATTTGATTCTGGAGTTAAACATAGTTGCCTCACTATCTTCAAATATTGTCAATAGATTTGTTTTGGGCATGATTTTAGCTATGGATTCTATGCTATCAGTAAATAAAACCTTTGGGCGAATAGTATTACCTTCTTCTGTATAATTCATTATATCATTAAATCTATTTAAGAAATGTGACATCATTAGCGGTGGAAAATTAACAAATTCTTTCTCAAAAAAATTTGTCACACTCTCTTTAGCGTTGTCAAAAAAGATTATTTCTTCCATTCCGCATTTCCCTTTAAAGAGAATATAACAATTTTATTTTCAATATGCAAATATTTTTAAAAATTTTAGCAAAAAAGTTAAAAAATTTTTCATTTTCGCCACAATTTAGTTTTTTAATTGTGATTTTAAATAAATTATCTCGTTTTTTAGCCTAATGCATTCTGATTGTTTTGCCTTTAATTCACTCATGAGTTTATTCATATTCACATTCATATTAATTATTTCTGAGCGAGTTTCTAATTGTATTTTAGTTCGCATCACATTGACAATTCCACTAAATAGAGCACTTATGTCTTCGTCACTTATAGGAGGTGGCATCACATGTATTTTACATTTGTCTGTTTTATCTGCATTGATAACAGATAAAGTATTATTAATTGTAGTTAATTTTATCCTTTTTTTAATCATAATCTTATTTTTTCCGTCACTCGAATTATTATTATGAAAAATTTGTCTTACTCTATCGGAATGTGAAATATTGAAAGTTTTTTTAATTTGCTTCATATGTATTATTATGATTTATCTTGTTTCTAAGTTTCATTGTACACTTGTATCGAGTAAAAATATTGATATTATTCCGAATGTTAAATATCAGATAAATTCTGATATTCAACCATGTTTAGTGGTTGGTTATGATAATGAGATACCATTTATATTTGAACTCAATTCGCGCGACAATGCTAATATCTCTAGATTCAAAGTTGATAAAGATACTTTGATAATTCTCAATGCGAAAAAATATCTCACTCCATACATAGATAGAATTCAATTTGGTAAGAAAGAGTATATTATAACTCTCACACATGAACTAAAGATTTCCTGTGATGGTAAGGTTTTACTAAATAGTGAAGTTAATGATATTGAGTATTCACATTATGAGACAGTGGGAGAATATCTGATTATATATTTTAAAGGCAAGAGAAAGTATGTAGCGGTAATAAAAGATAAAGAGCTAGTATTCTCTAATTACTACGATGAGATTAATATTGATGGTGAAGATAGATTTTTTATGTGTAGGTTGTATGATAGCCTCAATCATGGTAGGGTCTATAGTATTACTCAAAGCAAATTCGAGTCATATTTAATTTATTTAGATAATGACGAACTAAATTTAAAAGAGGAATTGGCTACAATAATATTCTTAGATTGCATTATTTGTGGCAATTTAAAATATGCAAATATGTTACTGCATGAGAGTATTAGACAAGATGATGCCAGTAAGATTAGTCAATTCTTTCCGGAATTTGATACGTTCTACACATTAGAGAAAGATAAGATTGTTTTGATCAAAAAAGATACCCTAGTGGGTATCTGTAAGTTTGAGTTAAATCATGGCAAAATCACTAATATCATTGTTCAGTAGATATATGTCTAGTCATATCAGCCAGTTTGGTTAGGACTAGATATACAGGATAAGCCGATTCGCATACTACTATTAAGAATAGTATATTCTCATAAGTTAGCGGAACATACTTGAATAAATCATATAGCACAGCTACACAAGTAATACATATGGCCAGTACTGCGATGAACATAATAGATTTAAACCAATTTAGTGGTTTACACATTGCGAATAGTGCAATGAATCCGACCACAATAATAGCTAGGGATGCCATTGTTACTAGTACTTCAGTAGGAATGCCTGTGAACATCTGATAGATATACATAGCTATAGTGACGCTCACTAGACATAGTCCGGCTGGCAAGGTATTTCGCAATACATTTGCCATGAATTTACCTTGAATAGGTTTCGTATTCGGTTGCAATGCAAGGAAGAACGAAGGGAGACCGATGACAAACATTTCAAGTAATATGAACTGAATAGGAGAGAATGGATAGGTCTTGTTGAAACATAGTACAAATATTGATATCAATATAGCGAATATCGTTTTCATCAAGAATAGTGATGATGATTTCTGAATATTATTGACTACGCGTCTACCTTCTGCCACTACGCTTGGCATAGAGCTGAAGTTGCTGTCTAATAATACTAGATGACTGACACTGCGAGCTGCATCACTACCTGCCGCTATTGCAATAGAACAGTCCGCTTCTTTCAATGCTAGAATATCGTTCACTCCGTCGCCAGTCATTGCTACTGTCTTGCCTTGCATCTTTAGGGCTTTTACTAATATCGCTTTTTGTTCTGGGCTGACGCGTCCGAATATAGAGTATTTGGATGCGGCTTCTATTACGTCGTTTTTAGATAGTCCATACAGACTAATATATTTGCTATAATTTTCTACTCCTACACGCCTTGCGACTTCGCTGACTGTGACAGGATTATCGCCTGAAATGATTTTTATGTCGACTCCGTTATCTTTAAACCATTGAATAGTTTTAGGCGCATCTTTTCTGATGTTATCCTGTAGAAGAATGAAAGCTACGGGTTTTGCTCCTGAATTCGAGAATGAAGAATCGCATTCAGTTAACATAAGTACACGATAACCTTTGATTGAATATTCTTCTGCCAATTTTTTGATTTCTACACTTGGATTATCTAATACGAATTCGTAGGCTCCTAATTTATAAGAGCCTGCCTGCTTGAATTTACATGCCATGAACTTTCTTTCAGATGAGAAAGGCATGGATTTATCAGCTGTGTAAGTAGGTTTGCCAAAGTAAGATTTAAGTGCTAGTGCGGTATGATTAGCGTCGTGGAAAGCGGCTACCATGGAGGACACTATCTTATCTACATCTTTCTCTGTCTTTTTAGTTGACAATAAGACCACATCTTTCACGCTCATTGAACCACTGGTTAAAGTTCCCGTCTTGTCCAGACATAGTACATTTGTTCGTGCGAGCATTTCTATACAGTATAATTCTTGCACTAATGTCCGTTGTTTAGCCAGTCTCATTACACTCACGGCAAGAGCTACAGATGTCAGTAAGAACATTCCTGCTGGTATCATAGCTATTATACATCCGCTAGTCTTGGTAACTATCATATACATTATTGAATATTCACTGGCAGGATTAGCAGAATAATAAGTATAGTTATTATATAGCATAATAATTGCTATCGGTATCATGAAAATTGATATTATTTTTATCAAAGCACGAAGCGATGTCAATAGTTCACTTTTAGCTTGTTTGAAGGTCTTGGCCTTTACGCTAAGTTGTGAAATATAGTTTTCATCTCCGATTTTATTTACTTTTGCTTTGCATGTACCACTTGAGATGAAACTACCGCCGAGTAGGGCATCTCCTTTCTTCTTTTTTACTGGTAAACTCTCTCCAGTAAGCAAACTTTCATTTACTTCTACCTGTCCGTCAAGAACTATAGAGTCGCAGGCTATCTGCATACCTGGGTTAAGACACAATACATCGTCTAGTACGACTTCTGTTTTATAGATTTCTTCTTCTTCTCCGTCTCGTATTACTTTGGTAAAGTTCGAATTAGTAAGTGACAATTTGTCCATCGTCTTTTTTGCGCGAATCTCTTGAACGATACCTATAGTTGTATTCAATATCACTATTACCATAAAAGTCAGGTCGGTATAGGCACCTACATGAATCAATGCACTAGCAACGATTAAGCATGTAATATTGAAGAATGTGAATATGTTTTTGCAAAAAATACTCCAAACACTTTTTGATGTTTTGATTTTTGAAACATTTAAAAGGTTTTCATCCACACGCTTTTTTACTTGAGTGGAGGACAATCCCTCGTTTGGCTTTGGATTAATTCGTGAAATATTAATATTTGTTTTTTGTTTAGAATTTTTCTTAGACATATTCCTTCCTAAATTATATACAAAGTATTATATTAATAATACTAGCATAATTATTTTTTTTTAACAAATGAATAATTGAAGAATTAACATCTTAATTAAAAAATTCATATAGATTTAAGACGAGAAGAATCGTATCAAGGAGATAATATGGATTTAGATAATTTAGAGTTGAGAAAACATGACCCATACCCAGAGATAGTGGATGCAAATGATGATAAACATACTGTTGCGATATTGAAAAATTTAGCAACTGCTAGAGAAGGAGAGTTAACCGCTGTCCTACAATACATTTATCAATCGGTAGAATCAGATAAAGTAATGGAAGATGTAGGAAAAATATTAGAAGAAATCGCAATAGTCGAGATGATGCATCTAGACATGTTAATGCACGCTATCACAGATTTCGGTGGTGTGGCGAAATATGAAGATTCATACGGAAATTACTTCAGCACTAATTGTCTCAATTATACTATCAAATTAAAAGATATGTTAGAGAATAATATTAGAGCGGAAAATATAGCTATTGCAAATTATACTGAGGCAATCAAACATGTGAGTAATAACAGCCTAAAGAAATTATTTGCTCGCATAATTGAAGATGAACAATGTCATATAGCGATATTTAAATATTTATTAAATAATGTGAAATTTTTATCTGTTTAATTAAAAATTTAATAAAAAAATAAAAAATCGCTTTAAATAACTAAAAAATTAAAAATTAATAAAAATAATACGATAAAAAATTATTTTATAATTAATTTAAAATAAAAAGTCCGAGTTCTTCTCGGATTTTTTAGTATTTTAATTTATTTTTATTTACAGTAAAGCATTAATTCTCGTAATTTACCATATTTATTAATTTCTTTTATTATTTTTTTATTTACTACACCATGAGCTTTAATTAATAGTTCGTTATTAAAGTTAAATATATCTTTACTGCATATTCTTCCAATCAAGAAGTCTGTATTTGATACGTTAGCTTTCACACTCTCTACAGGTACGACATTTGCATTTTCCACTATAGGAGTCTTTACTGGCATTATTTGAGCTACTTGTACTGCTGGCTCTTTGAAGGTCTTAGGAGATTTAGTAGGAGTGAATTTCGAGATATCTATCTTTTCAGTTTTGTCATAGAAAATAGTGGTATTTTTCCCACAAGAAGCTAGATTAGACACTTCGAGAGTATTATTATTGTCTAGAGAGAATTTTTCAGTATAGAATTTGTCTGTCAAATTCATCTCTTTTATTACTCCTAAATACTCGCCTTTAATGGTGTATGCTTTTGAGCCTACCGGACATAAAGTAAGATTGGTGTCTTCTACTTTTAAACTAACCGCTTGATTATTTTTGACTGTTATAGCGTTCTTGCCTACATGATAAATGTTTTTAGTAGGTAGAATCAAACGCGTGTCGCTCTCGCCGATAAGTTCAAGTGAAATAAGTTTTTTGAGTTTTTTATCAAAATATAGTTTGTCTACCATACCTATTAATTCTCCCTCGTATAGTGATAGTACAGCTAAAGATTTTAATTCGTTAGAATAATACATATTTACCTCTTAAATAAATTTATGCTGGTAAAATTTATTTATGAATTTTATCCATTTAATATAAATATTAAATTTTGTCTAAATTGTTTGATTTATGACATATTTTTGGGTATAATAACATTATTAGATTTATTTAACGTTAAGGGGCGGTATGTTAAATATAGAAAAAACTATAAAAAGAAAGAGATTAGGGCTTTTTACTTGCTTAGTTTTTGTCGTGTGTTTATTTTCATCTATTGTATTCGCAGGGTGTGACATTATTAATAAACCAAAACTAGCTCCGCCTAGAAATGTATCAGTAGAGAATGGCATTATCAAGTTCGAGAGAGCAGACAATGATGAATATTATATTTTAGATATCAATGGAGAGAGTATAAGTATATTCCCTAATGTGAAGCCATACGTAGAGATATATGCGAGCAATGGAATAAACTATCTAGAATACAATGCTAATCGCCTATTTTCTATTAATGATAGTTATACGATTAAACTTAAGACATGCGCAAAGAACAAGAAAGATAGTGACTGGACAAATTTGGTATCATACACACATTCAGCGAAGATGTCCACACCTGAGAATTTAGCAATCAGTGGGAAAGTTCTCACATGGGACGTAGTTCGAAATGCTGGGCTATATATAGTGAAAGTCATTACTCCATCCGACCATGTTGTTGATGACGATAGTGAGAGTGTGAAGAATAATGACTCGCTACCTAAATATCAGTTCAGTGTCAATCGTTTTGATTTCGAGTCGATATTATCATCTGCTGGACAATACAGATTTTATGTGTCTGCGGTCAGTTCGGACAATGCTTATGTAGAGAGCGATTATACTAATAAATTTATTTATAATTACAACATCCAGTTAAATCAGCCAAAAGGTGTGAATGTACATAAAGTAACAGGTATATCTGATGCCTATGAACTACATATGACAGCCATATTAGATGAGCGTGCTAATGCGGTTAAAATCACAGCGGATGATGAATCCACTATAATAGATATCAATGATTCATCAATTAGAAGAGATAGCGAAACTAGCAATTTATTTGATATAAACTTAACACATATCTTTAAAAACACTGGTATCATATTAGATAAGGTTAAGCAATACACCTTCTCTATACAGTCGCTTTATGAGAGTCAGGTAGAAAGTTTCTATATCAATTCGCTTGAGAGTAATATCGTGTCTTTTAACAATACGACGAGATTATTGTCTACAGAGTTAGAGATAAACTATAACGAAGATAGCGACACATATTTAGCCAGTTGGCAGAATCGAGATGATGACAATATAATAGGTTATCAGTTATGGATAATCAATAGCAATAATACTCGTTCATTACGTTTAGACAGAGATATTAAGAATGTAGTATTAGATGATGACTTTTTGGCGGTAGGTTTGCAAGTTATAGGTCGCAACGGATATGCCACATCGTATATGAGCAACATGAAGTCTCGATATACAGAGCGTTTGACCACTAATTTTAATGCACAATGTGTAGGTTCAGCTCTTATCTGGACGGAAGTGGTTGATGCGAAATATCTAGTTGAGATAGATGATACAGTATTCGTGACTGACAAACATGTACTGGACTTATTATCGTTAGAGAAGAAAGCGAACACCGTTCGTATTACCATTATTAAAGAAGGATATGAGCCTTTATCAAAAGAGATAAATTTGAAATATAGTCTACTATTAAATACTCCTAGTACTATGGGAGGCGGATTTAATTCGAGCAATCCATACTTATTCTCCTTTAATCCAGTACCAGAAGCTATCGGTTATAAAATATATCTCGCTACTAAAGGAAATAAACCAGTGGCTATTCCGAGAATTTTCACAGAGACCAATGTTGATTTGTCTAAATATTTGATTAGTCAGGGAGAGTATAGTGAATATTCTGTATATATCCAATCAGTAGCAGATCCTATGGGCGATTATGACGATAGCGAATTGTCAGGTCCATATAAGGTGACACATTCGAAAGTGTTGGAGCGACCGGAGTTATTGAAAGATAACAATCAAGTAGTATTTAAATCTAATGAAGCAGGCAATGATAAATACACTATTAGATTTAATCCAGTAATCGGCGCGAACTCGTATGAAATACTAGTGAACTTTAATAGAATTGTAGTATTGAATGACGGCAGGACAACATACTACGAAGTAGATATTACTAGATTTTTAACTACTGCGAATAGTTATACGATAATGATTAGAGCTTTACCTCTAGATGGGGAAGAGTATATTAAGCCTAGTTCGTATAGTCAGTACGAGTATGAGTTGCGTCAGCAACTAATGGAAGTGACTGATATTCGCGTGGCAGAGACTAATGGCAAATATACAGTTTCGTTTGCGTTACAAGATAATGCTAGCAGTTATAGATTGCGTATAGTGAAATTAAATGATAGTGGTTACCTAGATTATTTGTTATCAAAGGGTCTAAGCAATATCATCTCTGTTCAGGGAGCGACCGATATTACAGATTATGTAGATAGAGGCGGAGAATACCACATATTCATTACTGCTATAGCTAGGACTAATAGTTATTATGCGAATTCTAATGAGTCAAAAGAATTTGGTGTGGTGAATAAACTGACATCGCTTGCTGTTCCTACCGAATTGAAATATTCCAATGTGTCTAAAAATGAGTTTTTGATTAATTGGCTAGGAGATGAACATGCAGATTATTATTCAGTCCGTGTAGAGAATCCTTTAGGCAAAGCGAAAGAATATACGGTACTTAATGCCAACGCTCAGAATATTAGTGACTTCATCAACATAGAAGGGAATTATGTCGTTACCATCAAATCAATGGTGGAGAGCAATAGTGAGAATGCAAAGAATTTCACGTCAAGCGCATTTAGTGAAGAATTTATCATCAATCATATCTATAATAGACAGTTCGACTTTGAGCGTGCGAGTGTATTCTATAATGGAGATACTTATGATTTGAGTATAGATAATATTGATGACCTTGCTAATGTATTATGGTATCATTATTTATTTGGTGTGGATAAAAATTATGGTTTAGAGTTGTATCTAAATTCTAAAGATAACGAATCGACGAGAGCTACCATTGTCAGACTCAAGAATGAAGCTCAAGATAAGTTATTATACAATTTCAGAAATGACGAAGTATGGCTCGGCTTACTCAATAACTCTACTGATGCACAATTATTTGCGCATGTGTGTAGGCGTATACTTGAGAGCTATCCTGAGATGGCAATACTTAGTTCTCAATTAGGAGACAATACTGTTAAAGTATCTAGTCAAATGATACAAGATGGTGTCAAATTTAATCTCAGATATTGGAATGCTTTGAGTTTCGATGAAGAAGGAAATTTGATTGAAAAAGTAGACACTTCTAGAGATTTTATTAATATATCGAAAGATTATGCTAATGATTTTGTGTACATTGATGCTTACTCGAGACGAAATGTCAATAGTCCATTTGATATAGACTCTTATCCAGAGATGGAGGTAGAGACTACAGAGCAACTATTGATGGCTGTCCAATTTGGCAAGAAACCGGTATTTACTAAGACCAATACAGTGGCAGAGAAAGTCTATAAGAACGCTAAATCGGTATTGGTAGCTATTGTCGGTCGAAATTATTCGGATATAGAGAAAGTAGATGCTATATTCAGTTGGTTAGAATATGCTTATAATGTAAATTATGACGCTAAGTTAGTCATGCACAATAATAATGTAGTGACAGGTTCACTTTCTGAGTATGGTATAAGAAAAGAATTTTATTTAGAAGGAATATTCCAAGATATCAATACTTTCACGAATAATGGCAGTGATGGTGAATTCTATTTAGGTAATAAGAATGCTACTAGCGAATCGTTATCTAAAGCTTTTAGTTTAATGTGTGCGATTGAGGGTATTAAGACGAGGAAAGTAAACGGCACGATAACATATAGTGATGTGATAGCATCTCACTCGTGGAATAAAGTTTATTTGAATCTTCAAAACGAAGGTAATTCAGATAGTTGGTCATGGTATAATGTGGATGTGACATATTCGGACAATAGATTTATTTACAACAAACTCAATAACAATGCAGATTCGTACAATATGGCTTCTCACTTATATTTCTTAGTGAGCGATAGTTATCTTGAGAATAATGTCAACTTCGGCGACACTACGTCTATTCCGGTTAGATACGAAGAGAAGCATAATGCAGTTCTCACCCCAAGTGAAGAGATAGGTGTGATCTCTCATTCGTACAATTATTATGGGCATTCGAGTTTCGCTATGAGTTATCCACAGATTACGAGTACATTAAATGTGTTGAATATTGGTAGCGGTATCACAGGGTTCAAGTATTTAAAAGAATATGTTTATGATGAGACAGGTGGACGATACTACCAGCGTTATGCAAGCACAAGTGGTTATAATGAATTGCAGTCTTTCGTCTTAAATGCTGCTATCATGGCTAAGTATAATCTACTGCACAACGAGCAGTCTACTAGTGTTATGGAGTTCAGAGTGAGTGGGAAATATCTGACAGGAGGAGATTTGACAGGAGATTATGCTATTAATAAAATTATCAACGAGGGACTTACTCGATATTGGCGTACTAATGAGCCGAATGGCTTTAATCCTATAGTTAAGCGCGTATACGATAGTAGCCAGAATGTAACTACATTTGTATTGGCACTTGAATGGAGATAGTATAAAAATAAAAATTTAACTAAAACTAGCATTAATGAAAGTTAATGCAGTTAAAACTTTAGATGAAATAAAAAAGAAACTGCACAATAGTAGTGATTTTAAATCACGAAATGTGCAGTTTTTTGGCACGGAAGTGGTCATATGCTATATTGCAGAGTTAGTAGACAATGTATTAATTAATGATTCTATCATTTATCCATTATGTAATACCGAGACTAAACCTAAAAAAGATATCGTTACCGAATTAAAAGATTGCGTTCTATCCAGTGTAGAAATTACAGAATGCAAAGATATCACGAGTTCGGTAGATAAGCTGTTATTGGGACAAGCTCTGATTTTAGTAGAAGGCGCGGATAAGATACTTGGGTGCGATGTAGAGAAAATCACAGTTCGCGCCATTGAGGAGCCTCCTACTAGTGTCGTAATCAAAGGTCCAAGAGAGGGCTTCAATGAGAGTATAAAGTATAACTTAGCCCTCATTCGTCAGCGTTCTAGGACGGAAGATTTAGTAGTTAATATGTTAGAAATCGGCGAACTTACCAAGACTCAGGTGGCTGTTGTCTATTTTGATTCTGTAGTTGATAAGTCGATAGTGAAGCATATTATGAAGCGACTAAAGAATATTAAGATTGATGGGATAGTGGATAGCCATTATTTAATTTCGTATTTACAGAAAAATCCAAAATCATTGTTCAAACAAGTCGGAGATACAGAAAAACCAGATATTCTGATAGCCAAAATGCTAGAAGGAAGAGTCGGCATTGTCGTAGATGGTACACCTATAGTATTGACTCTGCCATACGTGATACTAGAAGACTTACAGAATAGTGATGACTATTATACACATCCAATAAGGGTATCCTTTATTCGAATATTGCGACTTGTGGGTGTAGTGCTTGCAGTTCTCCTGCCGAGTATGTATGTCGCATTAGAAAAATTCCATTATAAAATACTACCTACTGAATTCTTGGTTACAGTCATGAATACAACTCAAGGTATACCGTTCACTCCGTTCATGGAATGTTTGTTTGTTATCTTGCTATTTGAGATTTTATATGAAGCCAATTTACGAATGCCTCAATATTTTGGTATGGCTATGTCTATTGTGGGGGCGTTAATTCTAGGTGAGACAGCTATCAATGCAGGGCTTGTTAGTCCACCTATGGTTATGATAGTGGCTCTAAGCGGTATCATATTCTATATAGTTCCAAGTCAAGCTTCGCAGTTCAGTATGCTTAGACTGGTGGCGGTCGTGATAGGTGGCTGTCTAGGATTATATGGTATACTTTTATTCTGCGTATTTATACTTGCATATTTATCGAGTTTTGATAGTTATAAGAGTGCATATCTCGCACCTATCGCACCACTGATACCATCTGATTTGAAAGATTCGTACATGCGAAAGACGATAAAAGAGATGGTCAAACGTCCACACTCAATAGCTAATAATAAAGATAATATGGATAGGAGGCGAGAAAATGAAGATTAATTATAGACAGTTATCCATATTAGTTTTCATGAGTCTAATTTCACTAAAACTTTTAGCTTTGCCGAGTTTATTATATATTGAGAGTGGTAATATGAGTTGGCTAGTAGCACTAGTACTCATGACTATAGACGTGATGTACGTGTTCATTATTTTAGGGTTAATGCGTAGATGTGGAGAGCGGACTATATACGATTTCATGAAGAATAACTTGGGCATAGTGCTGACGAAGATTATCCTATTCTTACTAATGCTGAAATTCGCAATAATTATCGCTAATATATCGAAAGGCTTAGAATTCTTTGTAGTTGAAAATCTATATAAAGAATTTAATTGGTTTGTATTCGTTATACCGCTCATGATTATAGTAGGTTTTATGGCGTATAAAGGAATTAGAAATATAGCGCGAGTAAGTGAATTGATATGCTGGGCTATTATTATAGGACTAGTATACATTGGACTAAAAGCACTAGGAAGAGCAGACCCATTAGCATTTTTGCCAATGTTTCATGACGGTGTTGCACCATTATTTAAATGTGCTTACACTTACAATGTCTGGTTTGGTTCATCCACTTTTCTATTGATGCTCTGTGGGAAAGTGGACTTTAATCAAGGTAAGAAATGGAAGATGATAGTGTATGCTATACTTGGTATCGCTATTGTACAATTCATATATTTTGTATTTTTTGGACTATTCCAAATCACTAGTCCAACGCATACATTCTGTATTAGTGATATCAGTCAGTTCTCAAGCGGGCAATCGTCTATTGATGAATTGTCATGGTTAATCGTTTCGCTGTGG
This sequence comes from Candidatus Onthoplasma sp., assembly GCA_965646995.1. Taxonomy (GTDB): domain Bacteria; phylum Bacillota; class Clostridia; order Christensenellales; family UBA1242; genus Onthoplasma. Next base: position 88,947 of record CBFGBH010000003.1, on the reverse strand, counting down.
ATAATGGCGCAAGCTGTGCAGTTGTCTTTATATGGGTATTGTATGGAGCAGGCAATGAAATTTTTATTTAATATTAAGAATAGTTATTTCACTATAACCATTGTCATAATCTACATTTTACTCTGGAGTTATATCGGAGAGAAGACTGTGCATTTGGAGAATATATTTTATTCTTCATATAGTTCAGCTCTGGCCATTGGGGTTAATTATGTGGTACCTATAGTTATTTGGATAGGTTATGCTGTGAAAAATATACCTAAGCGAAAATTAAAGTCAAGGAAGAATAATAATGAAAAAGAAGTTAAAAACAATATTTAGTCCCAGAAATCTTTGTGTGTGGCTACTTGCGATAGTGCTTGTTTTTACTATTCCTAACTTAAATGAACCGATTATGAGCGACACCGATGCTATTGTAACAATGATATGCGTGGATGACAAAGAAGGCGAAGTTGAAGTAGCTATCTCGATGTTATCTCCAGCGGAGGGGAAAACCCCTAAATATGATATTTACTCTGGGTCAGGAGAAACACTTGGAGAAGCGGTAGATAAGATCTCTTTGATGCTTGGCAAAGATATGGCATTTGCTCAGTGCGAAATTATGGCTGTAGGAGAGGGCATAAGTGAAAAGGGCGTGATGAAAGTACTAGATTATATGACACGAACTAAAAAAGTCGGTCGTAATGCGTTTTTAATTTCCTTTACGGGAGAAACTGCCGAATTTGCTAATGCTGTAGTAACACTCAGTATGGACAAATCTATTTCGTTAGATAAAGTCATCAGTTTTGATCAGAGATATGTGCTCGCTCAGGATAGCAATGTTGAACAATTTTATATTGGGTATTATAGTCCAGTATCTTTAGGAATCATGCCAGTATTAAAATTGGCAAAGACCGAGAGTCCTAGCTCGATAGAAGTATCATCATCTGGGAGCAATCAAGGTTCAGGTGGCAGTACAGGAACATCTAGTGGTGGTTCAAGTAGTGGTGGCGGAGAGCAAGAAAAACAATATTTGGTCAACGATGGCACCATGAATATGTATAGGAAAGGTAAAAAATTCCTAGAAATATCGCCAGAAATGATTAAAAAAGCAAACTTTTTTATAAATAATTCACAGAAAGGAACTATTGTAGTAAAAGATGTAAAAGATGAACTATATAACGGAGTAGATGTTGTAATCAATATTTTAAAGAAACAGACTAAATTAAAATCCAAGTTTAAAGAAGGTATTCCAGTGATGGAGACAAGTGTAGAGATGACAGTCTTTGTAGAGGAAGTGGTAGATGACAATCCTACTAAAAACATGCTACAACGAAATCAAAATTTCTTAACAGATGTCTTAATAGAAAAGTTAAAAGATAAAGTTAAAGCGGACATGATGGAATGTATCTCTTATTGTAAGGAAAATGATGTTGACCTACTAGGAGTATTTAAGAATTTCTATAGTTTCAATAATAAAGAGTTCGAGAAATATTTTGAAGAGACCGGGATAGAAAAATACCTTGATGCAGTTGAATTCAACATTGACATCAAGGTAAATAGTGAGTATTAAGTTCGAAGTGATAGTCCGATAGATTTCATTGTTTCGATTAACCTATTAGAGAATTTCTCTATATCACTAGACTCTAGAGTTTTATCTCTAGGTGTGATTAAGAAATTGATAGTATAACTAATCTTTCCTTTTAGGGTTTCATCGTTTTTATAAATATCTTTTAATGAATGCTCTAAGATGTAGCTCGCTCTGAACTCGCTTAGAGCTTTTTCTATTTTGTTATATGGCATATCTTTATCAGCTACGAAGTTGAAATCTACTGATACAGCTTGATACTTGCTAGTAGGCACGAGCTTGAATGCGACTTTACTGCACTCTAGACAACTATTGATATCTAGTTCTAGTAGCGCGAACTGCTTTCTTTTATCAATCGCTTTTGCAATAGATGGATACAATATGCCCATTTCGCCCAGCATTAGATTATCATTCGTGACTAGGCAGGAGTTGACTGGATGATATAGTTCAAAAGTATTTTTTTCTGTATACTCAAATTTAGTATGGAAGATATTTTTTGCTAGGTATTCGCATATCTCTTTAAGTTTGAAATATAAGGTCTTTTCATTTTCTGTGCTGCTAGCAAGCACGATGGATAATTTTTTCTTTTCTTTTATTAGTTTATTGCTATCCAGTTCGTCAAAAGTGCGACCAATTTCAAATATTTGTATATCGTCAAATTTATTTTTGTTTTCATCTGTTATCTTTAAAAGTGTAGGAGCTAGTTTTGTACGAAGTCCACCTTGTCCACTTTTAGAAGAGTCGAGTAAGTGAACTACACTATTTTGTTTGATACCTACAGATGAGTTGAAGTCTATATAATTCCATACATAGCTATGAACTTCATTTAGGTTGAAATTACTAGCCAAGGCATGCTTAATCTGATATTCTACCATATGAGTAGGTACTTGGTCTACCGGGGCTAGAGGCATATCCATAGTAGAACTTTTGATATTATCGTAACCATACATTCTAAAAATCTCTTCTACCAAATCTTCTTTGATAGACACATCCTTAGTTCCTCTATGTGATGGCACTGTCACTGTGATTTGTTCGGTTTTTACTTCGGTAGAGAATCCGAGTCTATTTAAAATATCTACTATCTCATTTGTAGTGAGTTTAACTCCGCCTCTTCTTGATATGAAGTCGGTAGTTACATTTATTTTATGAATAGGATAGTGATAGTTATATACATCTGTGAATTTAGACGTTACTTTTATATTATTGTCGATTTGTTTTAGTAGATAGAGCATACGTGCTGTCGCGGTTTTGCACATCTCTGGGTCGAGCGATTTCTCATAACGCAAACTAGCATCTGTAATAAGACCGATTTTTCTACTGGTTTTTCTAATGGAAGAGCAGTCGAAACATGCACTTTCGATTAATAAACTATTAGTCTCATCACTAATACCTGATTTTAATCCACCTTTGACACCCGCCACCGCCACAGGTTCCCTTTTGTCATCACAGATTACTACAGCTCCTGGCTCAATTATATGATTTTCTCCCTCGAGTGTCAGCATATCAATGTTTTTAATAGTCTCAATTACAGAGATGCCCTTCACGATATTATTATCAAAGGCGTGCATTGGTTGACCTAACTCTAACATTACATAGTTAGTTAAATCTGCGAGTAGATTAATATCGCGCATACCACAATGATTGAGTCGTAGTTTCACTAAGGCTGAAGAAACTTTTTTGTTCACATTCTCGACAGTGATACCTGTATAGCGAAAGCAATTTTTGGTCTCAACTTTAATATTTAGAGGTTCTAATGAATCATAATCAGATAATTCATCTATCATGATAGGTTTTAATTCTCGTTTGAATATTGCTGCAAATTCGCGAGCTATGCCATAATGTCCCCATAGGTCAGGGCGGTTGGTTAGTGATTTATTGTCCACTTCTATCAATACATCTTCAATAGGAAGAATATTTTTAATGTCGGTACCGACTTTATAGTCATTAGGCAATTCCACTATTCCAGTCGTGTCGGACTCGATACCAAGTTCGTTACCGCCACAGCACATACCGAAACTATCCACTCCAGCAAGTTTGGCGGGCTTAATTTTCATACCTCTGACGTTGGCACCAACGCGTGCAAAGTATGTCTTAAGTCCCACTTTCACATTAGGTGCGCCACACACCACTTGAACAGGGCTACCACTGCCGTCATTTACGGTCAAGATGTGGAGATGATTGCTATTAGGATGATTTTCAACCGATAGTATTTCGGCCACCACCACATTTTCTATGTCTTTACCTCTGTATTCCACACCTTCGACTTCTGCTGTAGATAGTCCGAAACGTTTTACTAATTCGTCTATTTCGATTCCATCTAGATTGACAAATTCTTTAATCCAATTTAGAGATATAATCATATTTTCCTCCTTAGACTTTTAACTTAAATTGTTTAAGCAATTTAAGGTTCCCACTATTTAATTCTCGAATATCATTTATGCCTAGTGACAGCATTGCCATTCTGTCTAAACCCAGTCCGAATGCACAACCAGAATATTTCTCTGGGTCGATACCGCCGTTACGCAATACTTGCGGATGAATCATACCGCATGGACATAGCTCTATCCAACCACCATTTTTACAGGTTGAGCAACCCTTTCCATCACAGAATGGACAGCGAACATCCATCTCGAAGCTCGGCTCAGTGAAAGGGAAGAATCCAGGTCGGAGTCGCACTTCTACATCTTTTTTGAAAATTTTAGATAGCATCTCTTTCATGAAATAGATTAAATTGCCTACAGATACATCTTTATCTACTATGACTCCTTCTAACTGGAAGAAAGTGTTTTCGTGTCCGGCATCCAAGTCTTCGTTCCTAAAGCATCTGCCTGGGAAGATGGCGCGTATTGGTAGTGGATATTTTTTTAGTATTCTATTCTGTGCGGCAGAAGTGTGAGTCTTAAGAACTTGACCATTATCTAGCCAGAAAGTGTCTTGCATATCCCTAGCAGGATGATTTTCTGGTACATTTACTGCCGTGAAGTTGTTGTATTCAGTCTCGACTTCGTTGCCATCTTCTACTATGAAGCCCATCGATATGAACACATCTTCAATCTCTTTTTGAATAATTGTCCTAGGGTGGAGTGAACCAGTACACTCTTTGACTGGGAGGGTAATATCAATCTTTTCAGCGGAAAAAATTTCTTGTTCTAATTCTTGCTTTTCAAGAGACTTTTCTTTATTGGAAATCAAAGATTCTATCTCTTGTTTAGCATTGTTTAGGATTTGACCCACCTCTTGTTTCTTGTCTGCTGGGACTTCTTTCATCAGACGGAATAGTTCAGTAATTTTACCAGACTTACCTAAAAATTCTACACGAACGTTTTGACCTTCGTGACTTTTCTTAATCTCGTTTAATTTCGATTTAACTAAATCAATTAATTCTTTAATTTTTTCTTTCATATATTCTCCTTTATTTCTTCCTGCATATATATAGCATGTGATTGCTATATCCTTGCAAATCTTCTCGCTCACAAGTAGAGTAATGATACTTGAGCCATACATCAAATTCTTTTTTGGTTAGTTCGTCAATTATAGTTTTGTAATGATTAGAAATTCCGTCTGTCGCAACATTTTTTAGATATTCAATACTAAACTTATTCATAAGTTCTTTGAATTCACTTATATAGAAAGCAGAGAATACACCTTCTTCATAATTAATCATTTTGAAATTTTCATCAAAGTCTTTGCCTTGACCATCAATCAAATGATGCTTTCTCAATGCCCAACTAGCCATGATAGAGTCGCTAGTTAGATATGCGATCATTATAATGCCATTCTTTTTTGTTACTCTGATTGCTTCTTTTATTGCTTTGTTGATATCTTTCTGTTTGAACAGATGATAGAGTGGACCAAATACAAGTGTGATGTCGAATGTATTATCTTCAAATCTAGATAAGTCTATTGCGTCTCCTTGTTCGGCTCTAATATTCATTTCTTTAGTTATTTTGGATTTTAATATTTCAACATTATGCTGAACGTACTCGATAGAGGTTACATCATATCCCTTACCTGCATAGAATAGTGAATATCTACCAGTGCCTGCTCCTATTTCTAAAATTTTATCTCCCTTTTTCAAATACTTTTGAATGTATTTTTTAGTAGTCAAAAATTCTATCTGGTTGTGCTTCTTATCAAGTCTTGTGTCTTCATCATAATTTTCATAATGACTATTTATAATTCTTTCGCGTTTATTCATTATTCCTCCTAAAAAAATACGCCCGTCCTTTTAGGACGAAGCGTATACTCGTGTTACCACCTAATTTCGTAATTCGCCTTTTTAAAGGTTTTGCTAGTCACAATACTTCATTATTAGGCGATTACGAAATAACCCCACTTTCGAAACCAGTTCTTGCGGGGACTCCGAAATTTGCCACCTATATCATTTTGCTATATGCTAACTATTAAGCAAATTACCTCATTACATTTTCACAGTTTTGTCTGGCGACTCTTAATCACAATATGTGTTTACCGAGTGCGACTCCGATGCTGAAATTCATAATTAGTCTGAACATAAATATCTCTCAACCGGTGGATATTCTCTCTATAATGAAAACTAACTATTACTGTACACATCTTCATAGTCTTTATTAAACTTAATTAATTCTATAGTGTAGAACTATAATTGTCAAGTCTTTTCTAAAATTTAGTCAAATTATCGAGTTTTATTTTGCTGTCGTGTCTTAATGTCTTATTGTCCGAGCGGGTCATCTTATGGATAGAATGTAATATCTCGTCCCAACTTGATAGTGCGTCACGATTGTCTTTATGTGGATTATAAGGATTGAAATATAGAGACAATATACCTTGAGTTTTAGCATATTTACAGATATTATACGAATTATCAATGAGTAGTTCTATAGAAAAAGTTTTGCAGAAGTTAACCTTATTATTACATCCCACTACGAGATAGTCATAGTTCATTTTATTATAATTGAACCAATCTTGTATTACCGAACTTAATGAACACCATTCCGGGCGACTAGATAGGAGTATTATTTGATTGCCATACGAATGTAGTGAGTTTACTATACTGATAGCATTTTGTATTTCGTGATACGATTGAATTTTATTGTATGCAAAATGTCTAAATATTAGTTTCATTAAAAGCTTTGTTTTTTTTCTTGAGCCGGTAACGATGTGATAAATAAGCGGTCGATTATTAATATGGATAGGAAATATAAAATTCGCAATATTGTATATGAGCGAATCACAGTCTATTAAGGTCTTATCTATATCTATTGCGATTTTCATGTATGCGATAATAGCATGAGTATTAATACTAGCGAGTTAAAAACTAAAGATAAATTTTAATTTCAACAAAAATAGCTAAATTTTGTTACAAATATTAAAAATATTTACACATTTTTTAAAATTCTTTTTTCTTTTTTTATGCTATGCTGAAGGAATGAAAAAAATGAAATTAAAATTCAATTTTAATACCTGTCTTAAATATTTGGCATTATTCTTTGTATGTTTAGTGCTATCTAACGCCAGATTGGGCGGTCTAAGTCCATTCTTATTTGCATTCTTTTTTGCGTGCTTATATGTCGGCTTTGATGAAAAACTATTAAGTATATTTACGCTTGCAAGTGGTATGGTATTTGATGTCTCACTTGAAAACTTTTTTGTAACCATAACTGTAGTTGCGATAGGTATCGTTGTCTACTATATTCATAAGTTGGCGAAGAGACCTATTCATCTAATTATTTTGTTTGTGACTTATCTTGTCTCACTTGTTACTTACATCTACTATAACTATTCTTCGGTGCAATCTTTGATTTATTATATAGTATTAGGTTTGATTTCTCTGTGGATTTTAATAGTAGTAATGCAGGTCGTGTGTCTTAGGAAGAATTGCTTTAAATTAACATTGGATGAAAGTATTTGTTTTTTAGCCTTGGTAGCATTATTAGGCGTAGGATTAGACCCTATATATGTATTTAATTTCTCACTTTGTCGACTTATATTAATGTTTGGAATTTTCTTATTTATCTCTATTGGTAGTCCAACACTCACACTTTCACTCACTTTAGCGTTCACACTCGGCATGGCACTTAGAGAATATTCTATATTGCCTATAGCTGAATTTGCTTTGGTAGCGATGTTGGGCAGTGTATTTACTAATCCACATAAATTCAAAATTCTACTCATGTCGTTGATTGGGGAAGTATTCGTGCGGCTCTATTTCCTTGACTCTGGCTGGGATATAATGTATTCACTTGTGCCTATAGCAGTAGCGGGACTGATATTTATTTTAATTCCTAACAAATGGCTAAATAGTTTGTCAGACTTGGTTTATGTAAAGAAAAGCGAGATGTCATCAAGGAACTTAATCAACACTACTAGGAAGAGTATTAGGAAACGAATGAGTGAACTAAGTAATGTATTCTTGGACATGAAGCAGATTCATATGAACATGGTTAAGCGCGAACTAAATAAAGAAGAATTAATAGCGATGCTCACTCGTGAAGTGATGAGTACATGTTGCAAAGATTGCTTGGATAAAAACCGCTGTACTCGCTCGCTCGGCACGGATAATAAATCAAATTTAGAATTATTAGTAGAGATAGCAGTTACAAAAGGTAAAGTCACTTTATTAGATATTCCTTCTGGACTTACTAATCGTTGTGGGAAAGTAAATAATCTTATATCTCTTATCAATCGGCTGAGTGACGAATATCGCCAGTATAAGAGCATGATGGCGGATATAAATAATGTGAAAGTCTTATTGGCTGACCAAATGGGAGCAGTATCTAGACTGCTTTTAAATTTGGGAGAAGAGATAGATACGAATGTAAGCTTTGATATCGCTAGAGAGAATAAAATAATATCACGTTTACTCAGTCAAAATATAGAGTGCAGAGAAGTGTTGTTATACACTGAGAAGAACAATGATTTATCAGCAGTAGTTGTAGCCAAAATAGATAATGCGTATAATCCTATTATTGAGAAAGTTCTTACTGAGACCTTAAAGTCTCCTATGCAGATTACTTCTGCAAGGCCGGTAGATGATAGTGACTTTAATTCTATCACACTACATTCGCGTTCAAAGTACGACTGTGTATTCGGACTTGCCAGCACTAATAAAGCTGGCAATGTCGAGTGCGGAGATTGTCATAGTATAATCAGGCTCGGTGCCGATAGATTTTTACTCGCTCTGTGCGATGGTATGGGCAGTGGGAAGTCAGCACACAAGATGAGCGCAATGACCTTAGGTTTAATAGAAGATTTCTACAAAGTTGGTTTTGAGAATGAAATAGTACTAGAAAGTGTGAATAAACTCCTCGCTATTAACAATCAAGAGAGTTATTCTACATTGGATGTATGTCTCCTCGACTTAAATCATGAGATAGCAGATTTCATAAAGGTAGGCTCTCCGTATGGACTCATCAAGAGAGATAATAATATTGAATTAATCGAAGGGGGTGCATTGCCTATAGGAGCACTAGATAGCGTCAGTCCTGCGACATATAAGACAACCATTTCGACCAAGGATATAGTCATACTTGCAACGGATGGAATTACTGATGCTTTTGTCACTCAGGAGAGTCTAATAGATTATGTAAGTAAGCTAGCAACTAATAATCCACAATCTATAGCAGAAAGCATACTTAACGAAGCGTTGGCACTAAATAACATGTCGGCAAAGGATGATATGACCGTTTTGGTGGCGCGCACATATTTAAAAAATTAGTAAAATTTTGAAAAAAAACTTAAAAATACAGAATTTATCTGTGTTTTTTTGTATATAAAAAAATTTTATATGAAAATATGAAATTCGTATTGCAATTTTTTCTTTTCTATAGTATAATATCCGCAGGAGTCAACATGGATTACATTATAGATTATATAAAGAAAAATAAGATGATTAAACCGCGCGAAATTATAGGTGTTGCTTGCTCGGGCGGTAGAGATAGTATTTGCCTATTACATTTTTTGAATTCAATTAAATCAGAATTAGAGTGCGAAGTAGTTGCTGTCAATGTCGACCATGGCATCAGACCTAGTAGTGCTTTCGACACAGAGTTCGTCATGCAGTTCTGTAAAGAGAATCATATCAGAGCGTATAAGTTTAAAGGCGAAGCTTTGAAAGTGGCGAAGGAAGAGAAACTCACTATCGAACAGGCAGCCAGAAAAGTACGATATGGCATATTCGAGACAGTGGTGCAGAAAGGTTTAGTAGACAAGATTGCTCTTGCTCATCACATGAATGACCAAGCAGAGACTGTCTTACTCAATATTCTTCGCGGAGCTGGACTGAGTGGCGCCAGAGGTATGGAACCGGTACGAGATGGTATATATATTCGCCCATTCTTGACTACGCCAAGAGAAGAGATTATGGCGTATCTGGATGAGAATACACTCAATTATGTGGAAGATGAGACCAATCAAGACACAACTTATACTAGGAACTATATTCGCAATATCGTGATGCCGGCACTTAGAAAGAAGTTTAAAGGCGTGGACAAAAATATCGTGAATTTCTCTACAATTTGTGCTAAAGATGATAATTTTATCGAGAGCCAAATTAATATGGGTGCGATAATAGAGACTAAAGACTATGTGAAATTACCGCTCACATATTTCTATCAAGATGAGGCAATTATTAATCGAATACTTAGAAAGGTATTCTCCAAATTCGCGAAACAAGATATAGAGAGCAAGCATATTAATATGGTACGTTCGTTCGCACTTGAGGCGGATAATGGTAATGTGATTAGTTTGCCATTCAAGATAAAAGTAAGTAAAGAATATGAATATGTTACTATCGGACACATTAAGCGGGTCGAGATGGTGGGACAGTATCCGTTTAGGAATGGAAAACTAAAGATAGATGATTACGGAGTCATCCGTACTACTTCCAGTAAGGTAAGAACTGATGGTAAAATGCATCAGCATATAATTGATGCGGATAAGTTACCAGAAGGTGCAGTTTGGCGCTTTAGAGAAGAGGGAGATACCTTTGCTCCATTGGGGCTTGGTGGCACTAAGAAGTTGAAAGAATATTTTATAGACAAGAAAATTCCGCAGCGTATGAGAGATAGTCTGCCACTATTAGTAATTGGTAATAGAGTACTCGCGGTAGCGGATATAGAGATAGCGGATGAAGTGAAAGTTACTGGCGAAACTAAGAATTTCTATAAAATAAATTACGAAAAGGATTTGATTTAAAAAAATCTCACATATCGCTAATAATTGACAAAAAATCCCCTTAATGTTAAACTTATCATAGTTAAACTAAGGAGGGTTTTATTATGTTTAATATGAGAGACTATAATTCAAGTGCAGATTTCTATCCAACGGATGACGACGTAGATGTAGATGAAGCATACAACAATGAAGATTTAGATTTCGGGATATATAGCGACGATAATGGGGACTCATATGACAGCATTTATGATATTCCAGACGATAGTGATGATGTAGATGGTTATCAATATTTTCCAAGTGGCATTGATGACTTAGTGGATTAAAAATCGTGCTTGATAGCACGATTTTTTAAGCACTTATTTATATAATTTAAGTCCTTTCTCAATTAGAGTCACCTCTAGTTCATCTACTGAGAAGATTCTTCCATCTATTGTGACTTTAAATGGCTCGTTATTTGTGCTGGAAATTTTGACATTATTGATCCACGATTGTGCCGAGTCGTCTGTATAGATATGTTCTCCTTTATAGAACGAGAGTAGAGTTCTCTTTTTGTCTACAGCCTCTTCGAGTGTGATATAATTAAGATTAAATAATCCATCTTCAAGATTAGATAGTGGACTGATATGTTGACCTTTCAGGTATGCACCATTACATATACTTAGTTCAAATATATTTTTTGTGACAATCTTATTGCTCTTTACCTCAATGTTTAACTCTATGCCATCAAACTTAGTTCCATATTTTAATAAAGCATGTCTTTTAGTTAAATTGATTTTCCATTTATACTTCTCATAATTTTCTAATGCTTCGGTACTGGCGCCCAGACTCACATTGTTGACAGCTATTAAATCATTTACGACTAGATAATCTAACTCGTGAACTTCTTTATTTAGAATCTTTTTTATAGCTTGAACGGGTTTTGATTCCAAGTTCAAGAAACGCGAAAAATCATTGCTTTCGCCTACAGGAACAATGCCGAGTTTAATTTTATTTAGTTCTTTCACTTCGTTAATGAAATGACTGATAGCAATATCATCTCCGACTAAGACGAACTCGTTTTCGCCATCCGCACGAAGAGCCTCGACGCTCTCTAGCATTTCATCGAAGTTGTGAGCGAAAAATACAGAATACTCTACTTTCTCATTTTTTAAGTATTTTACTATTTTCTTTGTATATTTTTCTGAAGTTCTTACTCTGTCTTTTGGTGCTACAATAACATTTAACATACTATTATTATAACCAAATCTAAGAAATTAGCAAATAGATTTCTAATTCTTATTCAACTATCTTAATATTTCTGTAATTAATTTGACATTGCCTATCATATTTGATTAAAATTTAATAAGGTGGTAGTTTGAAAAAATATAACAAAGTGAATTTCAAAGAGATTTTAATCGGATTATCTATTGTAATCCTGGTATTTTTGATTACAATGGGCAGTACGTTTGCTTATTTTACAGCTACAGCCAAAAAAAATCAGACGAACTTCAGCCTTGCTATGATTAAGATCGGTTTTACAGAAGATACAACTATGCAGATAATCACTTCATCCACCGGAAGTACTAGTTTAAATGTGCTGCCAGGGGATAAAGTATCTTATAAAGGTTCTGTGAAAAACATAGGAAATAAACCATTATTTGCCATACTAGAATTTCAGGTCGAGATAGAGGGTAAAGATAAGCCGCTAACTCGAGTATATTATACAGCGGATGGCAATACTCGTATAACTAAAGAAGCAGACGAATATATCACTCCGTCCACTTTGATTAAGGAGGGCGAGATAGAAAGTTTTACGGTGGCGTTTAGACTAAACCCTAATATTTATAACAATGAATACAAAAATAAAAAAATTAGGTTAAAAGTAGTCGCTCATGCAATTCAATATGATAATATTATAGACCCAGTCTTAGCGACGAATATTATGATGAAAGATGCAGAGATTATAGATGGTGGAGAGGTGGATATCATTAATTACCGCGTCCGCCAAGACATAGATTATTCTGAGAGCATTGAGCATATCAATAATCCAGACCAAGGCTTCTATTATCCTATCATAGTTAGAGTAGGTGAGAACGGGAAAATATCTAGTCAAGATTCTGTATTGAATGATAACACTATTAATGATAATTACCAATTGTTTCATCTCCGTTTTGATATTAGCGCATTTTCAGGCAAAATAAATGGCAATGGCGATTTGAGTTTAACAGACTTGGCTCTTGCTTATATTAGAGAAGAACTAGAGTTATTTAAAAGTCATGAAAAAAATGTAATAGTTAGATTTTGCTATCATCCAAATTTTGACGGAGCATTTGATGCTGATGAGCCGGCATGGGCAATGCTTCTAAGTCATGTTAGACAGATTTGTGCGGTGTTAAACGATTTCGAGACCACTATTACGGCAGTTGAAGCGGGAATGATAGGCAAATGGGGAGAGATGACCAGTGCTTCTAATTATATGTCTAGTACATACTACAATGCTTTAATTGGCGAATTTCTAAACAATACTAGTAACTTATCAATTCTAGTCAGGACGCCTTCGATGTTGTGTGATTATGTGGGAGTATCCAAACAAGAAGTCATTGATAATAAACAATTGACACTGAATGACAAAACTAAGCGACTTGGTATATTCAATGATAGTTATATGGCTAATTGGAATGACAATGGAACATACACTAGCCTCGGTATTCCTAGTGGAGAGGCTAATGTCTTAAGATATGTATATATCGAATTTTTAAAACAATTCACATCTATCAATCCATATGGCGGAGAGGCTGTGATGAATGTAGATAGTGGTTCTCCTTTATCATCATTAGAGAACGGAGACCAAGGTTGTTTATTAGAATTTGCAGATGCTAATCTTGCATATCTTAATGGATTATATGACCCTTTGATTATTAAGAGATGGAAAAATGATAAATCATATATCAATTCACTTACTACTCAGGCAGCTGTAAATAGAGAAAATGCCAAAAATCATATATATACAGAGAAACATGGCGACCAAGAAGCGTATTACGGACAGACCACATTTACATATATAAAAAACCATATGGGCTACCGATATATTTTAAAGGAATCTATATTTGAATATACTAGTGATTACAATTCTTTAAATGTTATATTGTCTCTAGATAATGTGGGATTTGGTAACCTTACTAAGTCTAAAAAAGCGAAATTGATATTTGTTGATTCAAAAAATCAAGTGAAATATCAGGCAAATGTGGGCGAGTTCAATGGTAGTCTAACTAGTGAATTTTCGACTAATATCAATTTAGCTAATGGCACATATACGGTTTATTTATGTTTGTATGGAGATGGTAGTTTAACTAATCCGACATACACCATACAATTTGCCAACAATTCTTTATATAATTCTACTCTCAAAGCTAATAAAGTCGGAGAGATTACTATTAATAGAAATACTGGCTCAGGAACTGCAACTACTACTTTTTTGGCAGAAGAAACTTAGGCTTTGTCTACTAATTCATAGTAAAAATTTGCTTACCTTTGTGATAGTTATAAAATTAGGCTGTCAATATCAAAATAAATTAATAAGTTAGTTAGCTGTGTAATAAGGATTGACTAAACTAAACAAGTTGAGATAAAGATAATATGAATGGTTGTACTGCTGGTTAATATCTAGGCATGTATAAATATAGTATTTTGAAATGGTCTATCCATTTCTATTAGACTAATTTAAAAGACGACATAAGAAATATTTATAAAAAGTGGACTTTAAGTTCGCTTTTTTGTTTTCTTGACAAAATTTTTATGAAGCACTATAATGAAACAAAGGAAGACTTATGTTAACAGAAATAATTATTTTATCAGCGGTATTTGGTGTCGCTTGGCTAGTGACTACTTTTACTTTTGTAGCATTGTATAAGAAGAAGCAGGGAGTATCAGGAGATGATAAGGCGGTAAAATCACTCGTTGCCAATCAAAAAGAGCAAAACATACTGCTTAACAATATGTTAATGCAGGCACTAAAGAACACAGAAGTCAGCACACAAAATACCATCAATAATCTGACCGTAGTACAGAAACAAGAATTTGACTCAATCTCAAAGCGTGTAGATGATTTGACTACTCGTAATGAACAGCGAATAGAGAAATTGACTTTTGATGTTAATTTATCTCTTAATAACATGCGTCAGGAGAATGAAAAAGCGTTAGATAAAATGCGTGAAACCGTAGATGAAAAGCTTAATAATTCATTATCTCAGCGTTTAAACGATAGTTTTTCGAAAATTCAGCAGAGCCTAGAGAGTGTTAATTTAGGTATAGGAGAGATGCGTAATCTTGCTAATGGAGTGGGCGATATCAAGAAAGTATTATCTAATGTGAAAGTCCGCGGAGGTTGGGGAGAAGTCATGTTGTCCGCTTTACTCGAGCAGATGCTATCTCCTAGTCAGTACAAAGCGCAAGTTCAGGTCAAGAAGAATAGCAAAGAGCGAGTAGATTTCGTGGTATTAATGCCGGGTAAAGATGATAAAGAGGTCTATCTCCCTATTGATAGCAAATTTCCGTTGGAAGACTATAATAGATTAATAGACGCTAGCGAATCATTAGATAAAGAATTGTATGAGAAAGCTCATAAGCAACTCATCAAGCGTATCAAAGAAGAGGCTAAATCAATCAAAGATAAATATATCTCAGTCCCAGACACTACCGACTTTGCCGTAATGTTTTTGCCAATAGAGGGTTTATATGCAGAAGTCGTGAGAGACGTGGAATTAATGGATACACTCCAAAATCAATATAAGATAGTACCATGTGGTCCAACTACGCTTTCTGCTTTACTTAATAGTCTGCAACTTGGATTTAAGACATTGTACATTGAGAAACGTAGTAGCGAGCTTTGGCAGGTTTTATCGACCTTTAAGCAAGAATTTGAGAAATTCGTACAGTTACTCTTAAAAACGCAGAATAAAATAGGAGAAGCTAATTCTACAATAGAGCTTGCTACCAAGTCATCTAGAAAGATAGCTAAGAAATTAGGCGATGTATCGCAAGTAGTCGGTATCGAGTATAACGATAATGATGACGATGATAGCGAAGGTTTACCTAATATAGAGTAATTAAACTTATAAATTCGACATTATTACACATAATATGAGCATGAAACGATTAGTTTTCGTGGGACTAATATGTGTAATTTTTATTTTTACGACTGGTGTCGGACTATCTTTTGATTTTAACGACGAATGTATTTTAGTTTCGAGCAAAGTCAGTTACGAAGAATTAAAAGAGAATATAGAGTTTTCATATAATGGTAGAATATTTAATTATAATCTTATAGATAATATTAAAACTAGTTCTCAGTTCGATATTGATTATCAGATTAATAGATACAACCGCTTCGATGAGGATAAAAGAAGAGAACTACTCTCACATATGCTGGCCATTGGAGTGTCAGATGAGATAGCTATTAGATACCTATTTCCAAATATAGAAAAGACGATTGAGAAAGCAGAAAAAAATATTTACATTAAAGCAAAAGATGCGAAGTTGAAAATAGATACCAATACCAATAAAGTATTTTTCATCACTAGCGAAACATATGGGGTCAGATTAGATAAAGCGAGATTATACCATCAAATAGTGGAAAAATATTTACAAAAGCAGGAGTTAACTATTAAATTACCTATAATCACTGATAAACCAAATATTCTTTCTTCAGATTACGAGAGATATAGTTCACTTCGCGCAGATTTTTCCACCGATATCTCTCGCTCTAGTGAAGATAGAAAACATAATGTTAAAACTGCACTGAATAGTTTAAATAAGGTAGAGATATTGCCAAATGAAGTCTTTTCGTTCAACAAAGTCGTTGGAAGGAGAACGGAAGCTAACGGCTATAGACAGGCGAAAATCATAGTTAATAATGAATTTGTAGACGGCTTAGGTGGCGGAGTATGTCAGGTGTCTAGCACACTATATAATTCCGCATTACTCGCAGGTTTAGATATAGTGGAAGCGAATAAACACAGCAAACAAATCAGTTATGTAAAATATGGCTTTGATGCAATGGTAAATTTTGGTAGTAGTGATTTGAAGATTAGAAACAATACGAATGAGAAAGTTATAATCATTACCAATTTTACTAATAATAGAGCTCGAATTCGTATATTTGGCTCAAGCCTCGGAGATACAAACTATAAATTAATCAATGAGATAGATAATATAGTTGAGCCTATTGAAGAAATTAGATATGACGAAGCACATGAATATTTAGATAAAGTGGAGTATACAGATGAAAGTTTCTATTTAAAGCGTGGCAGTAGAGGAATGAACATTCGCTCGTACAGAGAGAAAATAGTAAATGGAGAGCTAAAGGAGAGAAAACTTTTACGGACAGATAAATATCAAGTGCAGAATGCTGTCAAAATCTATGGTACAAAAAATCGCACAGAAGAATTGTGCGATTTGGCTGCTTAAGGTTTTTCACTCATTGGTAGTATATAGTTAGCATAAGTTTTAAAATTATCTGCCGTTCTATATGCTTCTAGAGCGTTATCGGGCACATATATTCTTGCTCCGAGTTTGAAATGCTTTTCATGGAAACAGGTGGAAGATATTTGCGGTGGAGTGAGTCCGGAGAATACGAAAGTGCTAGTAGTGAATTGCGCATCTGGTGTATTATAATTTGCGCTGAAACTATATTCTTCCATCAGTTGCAGATTGGGCGGGAAATACACATTATTAAATCCACCTGAATGATTAAAATATTTATTGATAGCAATGACACAATCAGGAAAAATAGCATCATTATTATATTTGCAGTTTCTAAACATATTATCGCCGAAACGACTCAAGTTGTATTGTGAAAGGTCGGCCGAGTCGAATATAGTGTAACTAGTGCATGTATAATTAAAATTGCCCATAAAAGTCAAGTTAGAAGGAACTACTATTTTATTAGATGATGACAATGTATTGTAGAATACATTATTGTCTATATATGTAATGCTGCTTGGTAGATTAGCTAAGTCCAAATTTTTGACACCCATTAGAGAAAACTTTCCTAAATGTTTTATGTTTGTCAAACTATTGAAATTAGTGATGGTAATATCTCCATAGTATAGTGAATAGTCGCCTAGTTTTTCTAAAGTATTAGGAAGAGTCAACACCAATTTATTAGGATGATGATAGAATAGATAAGGACGCAAAGCTTTCACTTCGGGTAAAGTGTAATGTATTTCTTCATCATCGGGCGGGTCGAATACGAGTTTATTAGTATCTTCATAGGGCAGAGCTCTAAGAGAACCGGTTTTAATTGAATTGTCTCCAGCGTAGAAAGTCTTGCCAGTCAGTACATCTTTTTCTGTCGCTGTAGCATCGGTTAAGTCAGAACCTGAGATAGTTTTTATTCCGGCTGTGATTTCTTTTGGACTAGGATTTATCGCCGAGACGATTACTCTTCCACCCATGTTTTCAATTGTGTGTTTTTGTTCGATTAATTCATTTTTTAAAGTTTCTAAATTATTCATTTCCTTCTCCTATTTGATAAGTTCCAACTAAAATATTATCTATATCAGTTTGCAATAAATATGAGCCTTTTAAGATATAATCAAGCTCATTATCTATCTTGAGTATATAAAAATATTTCTCAAGTTTTTTTTCCAAATCAGATAATCTTTTTAGTATCAATTCAGTTATATCATCCATATTTACCTCAAATAAACATATTTTTAATATAAGATAATAGGAAAATAGTGGAAACTATCTAAAATATGTCAAATATTTTAAAAGACTTGCGTGAATTTGCATATTATGATATAATTACAATAATAGGAGTTTGTATGAACAAGAATTTGAAAATCAGTTTTGCTCTATTCATAGCGATTTCTGCTATAGGTATGGCTTGGAATACATTGTCTCATTACTTCGGCGGTGTAGGTGTCAGCTTCGTATGTATGCTTGTGGCTTTAGGTTTGATACTGCACTTCATCATTACAGATAAATATGTTAAGAGTAGAATAATGGATTTATTCGTTGTGTCTTGTATATTGGTGGCACATGAGTTAATTGTATTTATATTTACCGAATTTGGTTGGATAACGAATGTTAATGTAGTTAAGGGTTTAGTTTTCTTCCAGAGTATATTATCGCTAGTGGCATTATTCGTATTAGTGTATACTATGTTCAGATTTTATTCTGAATCAAAAGGTATGCGCGTCAATTTTGTGGAATCTATGCTTGGTGGCAACACTAGAGAGAAGAAAGAAAAGAAATCGAAAGAACTCATCAATGGTGCTCTAGAAGAAAAACCTAATGCTAAGACTAACGAAGAGAACGAGCAGTATACAGATATTGTCATAGACGAGACAGAAGAGAAATAAAGAAATTTTAAAATATCCGTTGACTTTTGATTAAGCGTGTGCTATTATATAGGTACACCAAGAGTTGCGGGTGTTTTTTTAACGAAAATACTCACAATATAAAAAGGAGAAATTATGGCAAAGAAAGCAAAAACTAAGAGAGAAAAAATTATTCTCGAATGCACAGAGTGTAAGAATAGGAATTACAATACCACTAAGAATAAAGCCAACGACCCTGAAAGAATCGAGATTAAGAAATATTGTCCTACTTGCAGAAAGACCACAAGTCATAAAGAGACTAAATAGGAGAGTGTATGTCTAAGAAAAATCAAACTACTGAGAATGCAGAGGAAGTAAAGACTCAGACAATCACGAAAGAAAAAGGCAAGAATAAGGTAGTAGAAGTTAAGGCCAAAGATGTCAAATCTAAGGATAAGAAAAAAGACAAAGTAAAGAAACCTAATAAAATGGTGAAATCTCTTAAAGACACAGGTAATGAGCTTAAGAAAGTGTCATGGCCTAAATTTGGACAGGTAGTTAAACAGACAGGTATCGTTTTGGTGGTTGTGTTTGTATTCACTATTATACTATTTGGCTTTGATCGACTTTGTTCATGGCTAACTAGTTTCTTATACTAAAATGTTAGTTGTGCGAAGCACGACTATGGTTTCATTAATTAAAGGAGAGAAAATGGCTATTGTAGATAAAAATATTGACACAGAACCTAAATGGTATGCACTTCATGTATTCTCAGGCTATGAGAATGTCGCTAAACAAAATCTAGAGATTACTATTGAGAAATATGGTCTAGAAGATCGTATATTTCAGATTGTTATCCCTATGGAAGATGTTTTAGAAGAGAAACGAGGCAAGAAGGTTTTAGTGCCTAAGAAGACCATGCCCGGTTATATCATGGTTAAAATGATGTACGGAGATGATATCTGGCACGCTGTGACTCGTACGCAGTATATCACGGGATTCGTTGGCCCACAGGGTCGACCTATATGTATTACTGACGAAGAAGCTAGACGAATGGGTCTTGATGGTACAGCCAACTCAGAAGTCAAAGTTGAGATTGATGTCAATATCGGCGATTTAGTCGAAATTATAGATGGTTCACTTGCTAATTTTGTCGGTACTGTTAAGGCTATCGACCTTGAGAATCATAGAGCAACAGTTATGGTCGAGATGTTCGGTCGTGAGAGCGAAGTTGAACTTGGCTTCAATCAGATTAGAGTTAGCAATAAATAAGTCTTGACAAAAATAATTTATTCAATATAATAATATTCGGAAACTAATCAGCCGATGAAAAGAGAGAGAACTTCGTGGGAGGAGGTCGCTCGCAGTGCACACTTCCGTTTCGTTCCCTAGCGGTCAAGGCACTCAATGTGTACTGCTCACTCTAAAGCAAAGTGGACGAATTAAAAAGGTCGCTCGTGACACAATTTCTTAGTATGTGTTTCGCAATGCACCGAAATTGTATCACTCGCTCAAAGAGAAGAGGAACTATTACTGATAGGTCGCTTACAGTACGACACCCTATAACCACGCCATAAAAATAAGGAGGAGAAATATGGCAAAGAAAGTTAAATCTATTGTTAATATTCAGCTTCCTGCAGGTAAGGCCACTCCAGGACCACCAGTTGGTTCTAGTCTTGGACCACATGGTATCAATATTGCAGGTTTTGTTAAAGAATTTAACGATAGGACAGCTAACCAAGTAGGATTCACTATCCCTTGTGTTATCACAATTTTTGAAGACAGATCATTTACATTTGTCTTAAAGCAACCACCTGCTGCAGACTTGATTATGAAAGAGGCAGGAATTGAGAAGGGTTCAGACAAGACCCCTAAAAACAAAGTTGGCAAAATTACAGTCGAGCAACTTAAGAAAATAGCAGAGATGAAGATGCCAGACCTAAATGCAGGTAGTATTGAGGCTGCTATGAGCATGATAGCTGGTGCTTGTCGTAGCATGGGCGTTACAGTGGAGGGCTATAAGAATGAAAAGAAGTAAGAATTATATAGAGGCCTCTAAACTTGTAGACAAGACTAAGACCTATGATGCTAAAGAAGCTATGAGTCTAGTTACAGCTACTAGCAAGGCTAAGTTTGATGAGACTGTTGAATTACACATTAAGCTCGGTGTTGATGGTCGTAATGCAGACCAGCAAGTGCGTGGTGTGGTAGTATTACCAGAAGGTACAGGTAAGAGTGTGAAAGTATTAGTTATTGCTAAAGGCGATAAGGCAGAAGAAGCTAAAAAAGCTGGCGCTGATATCGTAGGCGATGACGAAATTATTGCAAAAATTATGTCAGGTAGCTGGTTAGATTTCGATGTATGTATCACTACACCAGACATGATGGGTGCACTCGGTCGTTGTGCTAGAATCTTAGGACCAAAAGGTTTGATGCCTAACCCTAAGAGTGGTACAGTTACTATGGATGTGACTAAGGCTATCAAAGATGTCAAAGCTGGTAAAGTTGAATATCGTCTAGATAAGCAGAACATCGTCCATGTTCGTATTGGTAAAGTTAGTTTCGGTGCAGATAGATTGTACACTAACTTATCAACTGTTATGAACGCAGTTATCAAGGCTAAACCTTCAGCTGCTAAAGGTACTTACTTGAAGTCAGTATATGTAGCTACTACTATGGGACCAAGTATCAAGATTTCATATAGCGATGCTAAATAAAAATTTAGAATTTAAAAAAGTCGGACATTAAAGTTCGGCTTTTTTATGATTGATATTTTTAAGGCTTCAATCAAAAGCTATTCTTAATTAAACAGTAAAAGGGAGATTATCTCCAAATTTTTGTATAGCCATTGATAATTTATCCATGTTAGCACCAGGAATATAGCGAGCAAATAAAATTATATAGTCAATAATACCAGTAGCGATGATACCATAAGTCAATTTCTCAATATTCGCACCCTTAACATCTCTAGCAAACCAATAAATATATTTAGCATTATTGGTGGCTACTATAGCATCGGTTAATCTGTCAATATCTGCTCCTTCTACTTCGCAAGCGAATGTATAAATAAGTTTAGCATTTTTAGAAGTTATGACTTTATTTTCTAATTTTATGAATCTCTCGCTTATGCCTTCTATGGCGTAAATATTTTTAGCTTTTTCACAGATTTTTTTGGTTTTATCCATAATAATTTTCCTTATGGCATCATTATATATCACAAATGAATAGTTGTCAATATCAAATCAAAAATTAATCATTGACAAATTGTGAAAATAGTGATATCATCATAATATAAGGAGTAAATTATGGCAAAGAAAAGTTCAGAGAAATTAGTTAAAGAGTATTATGTAGATTTCACTTGTGACAATGGACAATTTTTCTTCGATACAGATACTGCCAAATTATCATCAGATAGTATTGAGGAATTGAAACTTCCAGATAATTGTGTCATAGCTAGAGTATATGCTCGTTTAGTATATTATTCAGAGTACAACGGACAGCTAGTCCGTATGGTCTCTCAAGAGAAAGTAGATGCCAAGAACATCTGCATCGGACGAGTAGAATCTAGAGTTACTGACCCTATTACTAAGGAAGTAGAGCATGCTGTACTTACGAATCGTGGTAGACATGCTAGACTTGAGGATTTCGACCATACTCGAGATATTATCATTTTCCCTAATCAAATAGATGAGAATGGTTATATTCATTTAGATAATAGTTTGACAGTGTAAAAAACTCGCTAAATGCGAGTTTTTTATTGTATTTTCGACAAATTCTATTAAAAATCAAGTTATTTCTTATCAGTAGAGCCGAAGCCACCTTTTCTAACTATACCAGCATTGGTCTCGGCGTCATCGTCCGTCACTAAGAATTTAAAGAAGAAAATCTGACCGATTTTGTCTCCTGCCTTGAAAGAGTACGGAGTTTTATTTAAGTTGCGGAGTAGAAAACCTATATTGCCGTCATTGCTCTCGTTGTCGGCATAGTCGCTCTCGATGATGCCAACTCCGTTAGCGAGAATGATACCTTTTTTGCCCAAGCCACTGGTAGATGCGAGCATGTAGCCCTCGTCACGATTGCAGTATGCTTTGAAATTCGTGAATACTAGTTCGGTCGACTCGGGTGCGACGGTCACATCAATAGGAGTGAAACAGTCATAGCACACCGCATACTTGGTCGCACGATATGGCTTCTTCAGAGTCTTTGGGTCGACGCCGTATTTTATAAACTCAGGTCTAACTAATTCAAATCTTCTCATATTTTCTCCTTAATCTTACAATATTATATAAATTATATCATAAATGGACAAAAAATACAAATATTCATGCTAGTCTTTGTATAAATCATGATATATAAAATCGAATTTTTTGTTAAACTCTGTCATATATTGTCGTATATCTTGGAGCATTCTAGTTAGAAATAACATTCTTTGATTGTCTAAATCAACCTTTTTATCATATTTATAATCAATGCAGTTAGCTTTAGGCATGCGTGAAAAATTTTTAGTGCAATGTCCACAATTAATTTCGGACAGCAAAAATTTATTATAAAGAATAAAATGTGCGTGAAAGTATTTACAACTCAAACATTTCTCTGGTATCTTCATAGTTTCTCCTTTTGTTATGTGGCAAACAAATTGTATGCGTTGTTTATTTAATTATACATACAATATGTATATAAGTCAACAAATTATCAAAATTTTTACCTACAATTTGTATGTGCTGTATATAATTATAATATATGGAACTAAAGAAATATAGAAATAAATATAATAGAACACAGGCTGACATGGCAAAATTTTTGAAAATTACAACAAATGCATATCAAAATTATGAATTAGGAAAAAGGACTCCAGACCTTGATACATTAATAAAATTGGCTGATTATTTTCATGTCACAGTAGATACATTATTAGGGCATGAGACAGATAGGTATCTAGATATGTCTTTTTTGACTGACGCACAGACGAAGCTGATTAATAAGATTAAGGACATTAGCGACCTAGACTGTGCCAAGTTAGAATCCTATCTAGATGGTATGAAAAATAAATAATTTTGTCTAATTAAAAATAAAAATGTCTATCAATATATTATTGTGTCCTATTTGTAATAATATTGTACGAATTAATATGATTATGTCTAAATCGCTATGAAATTGTCAAATTCGAAAATGTTATGTCAGAATAAAAAAGAAATTGTCTAATTTTAAATGACTGAATTTGAATGATTTTGTTTAAATTAAAATGATTATGTCAAATATAATATGTATTTGTTTAATTTGAAATAAATTTGTCTAAATTATAATGATATTGTCTAATATAGAATGAAATAGTATAATTAAAAATGAATATGTCTAAATAAAGATAATATTGTCAAATAAAGAAAGCAAAAGTCAAAAAACCTTTGATTAAAACAAATATTGTAGAATTATAGTGAATAATGATGAAAAAAGAATTACTTTTTGGTAATCCTTTTATCTTGTGAATCGAGTTGCATTATGAGTGAAATATTTTTATTGCTCAGTCTGCTGAATATTCGCTCATCATATCTATCTAGTATCTGATTAGGGTCTAGGTTGGTCGAGATTAGGGTAGGTAGATTTTTGCTCTGACGAGTGTTGATGAGATTGTAGATATATTCTTTAGTCACATTCTTTAAGATTGGCTCGGTAGCTAGGTCGTCAATTATCAACACTTCCGCATTGATACAATCGGCGAAGTCGTACGATTTACCGATATGATATAGTCTAGCCAGTTCGTTTAATTCAAATGCGGTCTTGAAACAGACGATATTATTTTTCTTCATCATCTCACTTGCTACGCACTCGAGTAGATAGGTCTTGCCTGAGCCAGCATTACCTATGAGAGTGATAGTATTTTTGCTGACATTTGGGTATTTGTCGCACCAGTTCTCGAGAATGCGTTTAGCTTTCCTATCAGTATCGTTCATGATGTTCTCATCGCAGTCAGCGAAACTCACGAATTGAGTCTGCGAGCTACATAGTCTCGAGATTTTTTGATTGAGTTCGCTGAGCAAGCAATTACATATTCTTCCACCCACGACACCTGTATCATTACAAATAGGACAGTCGTATTTCGGATTTAGATTCGATTTGTCGTAGCCGAGTTTCGTGAGATATTGTTCGACTTTAGTTCTGATGTCTTCAAAATCGTGCTGAAGTTCGATATTGTCCTCTTCGTATTTCGATTTCCAGAAGGCTATCTGTTTTTCGCTATATTTTATATATAAATCGTTAAATTCTGCATTTTTTCGCAAATTTTCGATAAAATTATCGCATTCTTCCTGTGCGTGTATGCGTTTTAACATGAAATTCTGCTTAATCTCTGAAATTAATCTTTTTCTATCCATATTACACCTCCACCTCATCTAGATTAGAGATGACGCTAGCAATTTGTTCTTTGGTGTAATTATTATGTAAGAATTCGGTCTTAGGTTCGGTCTCTAGTTTTAAGTCACGCACTTTATCTATAGTGCGTAGACCTTGTGAATTCCAGTTCGCAAGTACTTTGTTCAAATATTGCATAGCGTTCACTTTGTCTCTACCTAGCTCCGCTCCATACATTATTACATCGTGTGGGAATAGCCAATCAGCTGTCCATGTGGCATAGAAGTTTCTATCCATATTATTGACATTGCGTTTAAGGTTGAGAGTAGAGAGTACTTGCTGAATCTTGGTATCAATAGCGAGATTATGATCTAAATATTGCATGTATGCGTTAGTAGTCGTGATACCTAGCTTAAATAATTTGATTATTATATTATTATAGCCTTCCAATGTACGAATGGATGATTTGAAACAATTGTCAGCTACCATTTTTAGCAGTTCGATTTCAAATCCCATATTGAGCCAAGTCACTACATATGTATCTATCTCTTTAGTCAAATCTTCATAGTATATACCTAATTCTTTATTGACCGCAGTGGCTACAAAATACAAGTTTTCTTTCTCATTCTCGTAGTTCTCAATCTCAGAAATAGACATGAGTTTCATTTCAAAATATTTAGTGAGATACTCGTCTAGGACATTAATGTCAAGGTGACGCTTTTTACTCTTGAGATATTTTACTACAAAAATTATTACATTCAGTTCGAAGCCGAACGAATTGAGCCATTTATTTAAAAGTTCTTTATCTTCTATTTGGACTTTTCTTTTGCTACCCATGGCGGACAGTATAAGTCCCATTTTGTCATCAATTATGCCGAACTCTTCGATTTTATTTCGTACGGCATCTTTAGTGAGTATGCCGTTTTTTATCCAGTCTCTAGCTACAGTCAAACAGTAGTTAGGGCTTAGATTGAAACCTTTATAATTAATACAATATTTCACTATCTCGAGAAGAGCGGATTGCTCTATGTTTTTATTCTCAAGTAGGGCAATATACTCGTTGAGTTCGTTCTGAGTTAGCATATGATTTTGGAATAATTCTTGTAGCTGAATAGTGAAATCGGTATATTTATAGACATCATATTTTTTCACTTTCTTATTAAAACTAGTGACAGGTAGGTATCTCACTTCGACAGGGTCGGTAGATAGGACTTGGACTAAACCCTCTTCCTGCCAATAGTAAAAGATAGATACAACCTCTTCTTCACTGATTTTGAGTTTTTCCGCAAAATACTTAATAGTATTAGTAGATTCGTCCGCGTTAGAGCATTTGTTTAACCCCATGATGTATACCTTGACGCACAGGTCAGGCGCTTTAGGCAAAAACTCTTCGATAAATACATTATCTATCGCGGTTTTATTGCTCGAATTGAAATTTGGACTGAATTTACAGAATGACATATCAAGATATTAGCACATATTTTGTGTTTTGTCTATTGTTAATATAAAATTCGCTTGCCAAATTAAGACAAATTCAAAGTTCTATATATTTGTCCAAATTCATACAATCAAATATGAAGAAAGTTTTTGTAACATTATTTGCTGTTCTAATGGTATTTACATGCACGGCATGCAGTAAACCTGATGATATAGCGCAATTATCAAAAAATCTAACTAATTATAATATTACTCTAGAATATAATGATGATAATAAATCAGTAGTGGCGAGTTCGAAAGTGGATTATGTCAATTCGACTGATAACATATTAAAGAAAGTGAAATTTCATCTCTATCCACAATATTTTGAAGAGGGAGCTACAGACATGATAGTCTCTAGCACAAAGATGAATGAAGCATATCCGAATGGTATGTCATATGCAGTGTTTGATGTCAAGCGTGTTCAGGTCAATAAAAGAGACATAAATGTAGTGTACGAAGGAGAGCATGACGGCATTTTGGTCGTCAATCTTGATAGTAGTCTCATGCCTAACGAGCGTGTAGAGATTATGATAGATTTCTCATTTACAATACCGAATTGTGAACATAGATTTGGCTATGGCGAGCACACTGTCAATTTAGGTAATTTTTACCCGGTAGCATGCGTGTATGAGAATGGAGATTTCAATACATCGCCATATAATGCGAATGGAGACCCATTCTATAGCGATATGGCGAATTATGATGTGACACTTACTCTGGATGATAAACTTAAGGTAGCAGCCACAGGAGATTTGTCCAGTGAGACCAAGACTAAAGAGAAAAAGACGTTAAAGTATAATGCACGCCTTGTTCGCGATTTTGCATGTGTGTTCAGTGATGGTTTTGAGATACATACTGCGAATGCGGGCAAAGTAAAAGTAGAATATTATGGTTATGATGATATAGATAGTGCGAAATCACTACAGGCAGGAGTGGATGCTATTAATACATTCTCTAAACTATTTGGGGCATTTCCTTATGCTACTTTTAGGGTGGTAAAAACGGATTTTGTGTATGGCGGAATGGAGTATCCTAACCTAGTGATGATTAGCGATGCGGTGGATAATATAGACGACTATATGAATGTCATCGTCCATGAGACAGCACACCAATGGTGGTATGGAATGGTGGGTAACGACGAATATCGCTATCCATGGCTAGATGAAGCACTAACCGAATTTTCGACCATGTTATTCTATGACCACAACGATGGCTATACACTCACGCATAATGAAATGGTGGATATCTCTAAGGCGAATTATACTTTATTTATTCATGTATACGAAGATGTACTTGGGAAGATTGACACGAGTATGCGAGCAGTTAATGAGTATTCGACCGAGCCGGAATACACTTATATTACGTATGTGAAAGGTGTACTCATGTACGAGAGTTTATATCAGCTGATTGGGGAGAAGTGTTTTGTCTCGTGTCTAAAAGCATATCAGCAGTCATTCAAGTATAAAAACGCTACGCCGGATGATTTAATTAAAACTTTTGAGAAAGAAAGCAAGACGAAACTAGACGGATTCTTCTCTAGCTGGATCGAAGGTAAGGTAATAATTAGATAAAAAATTTCGCGAAAATGCGAAATTTTTTAAATATTAATATGTGTCATTATTGTCTTGTAGGAATAAATTCTCTGTCCTATCTGCGCTATGTGTGTAATTGTATCTGTGGCCATAGTATTTAGTAGAGCATGATGGTACTTTAATATATCTGTGAAAATAGATAAATACGTCGTTATAATTAAAATTCTCATGCATGCTTTCTTTTTCAATTTTTTGCATTAAACTAATGAAATCGTCTCGGTGGGCGGTACTACCGGCTCTCCAGCTCTCTAATAAATCATTAGTAATTTTAGTGATGTTATTCATGTCTATATAGTTTGCTTGTCTAGCATATATGCATAATGCGTCTAGAGTAGCATTCGCCTCTATATTCAAGAATTTAACGGCATTCTCGACTGCGGGATACATCTGTTTGAAAGCGTCAAGGAAAACATTAATGTATTTAATCTTTTGACCATTTTCAATTCTCTCTCCTGGAGTCCCGCCGGTCACTAATAAATCTCGTACTGTCTGTACATATTCGTCCGATTCCTCGGTATTAAATAATTTAACTTTGTGTGGTTTCATAATTTTTCTCCGCTGATATTATATAATACATTTAATAGTTTGTCAATATTGAACTTTAAATTATTTGTAAAAAATATTGAATTAGTCTATACTTATATAAATGAAGCGTTTAATGGGGTATTTAAAGAAATATAAATGGTATGTGATATTTGGGCCGTTTTTTAAATTGCTCGACGCTTTTTTAGAGCTTTTGAATCCTATTTTAGTAGCAAAAATAGTAGATGTAGGTGTATCGAATAAGGATATAAATTATATCATTAAATATGGACTCATAATATTAGGAGTCAATGTATTGTGTCTTATATTCAGTATCATCAGTCATAAATGCTCGTCAAAGGCGAGTGTAGGTGTCGCGACTGACATGCGTGGAGATCTGTTTAAAAAAGTTACCACTTTATCACATCCGGAATTGGACGAGTTCGGCACAGCGTCTCTCATCAATCGTATGACTAACGATATCAATCAAGTGGAGAATTCAGTATCAGTCTTTATGAGATTATTACTTCGTGTGCCATTTTTACTCATAGGTGCTTTCGTAATGAGCCTAATGATTAATATCAAAATGTCTATAGTATTCTTGATTTTAATTCCTATAGTTTCAATTATACTAGCAATCTATACCAAAAAGACTTCTCCGTATTTTAAGAAAATCCGTACCAAGCTAGACAATGTTAGCAAAGTGACTAAAGAGAATCTGTCGGGTACACGAGTTATTCGTGCGTTTAATAAACAGGACAGCGAAGTTAAGCGCTTTGAGGCTATTAGCGGAGATTATACAAATACTAGCATTAAAGTATCAAAGATTTCGTCTTTATTAGAGCCGATGATATTTCTAATAGTTGACTTTGCGATTATCGCCATATTGTATGTAGGTGGCTGGCAGGTAAGTATCGGCAATTTGTCACAAGGAGACATCATCGCGCTGATTAATTATGTGTCTATTATCACTATTTCATTGCTCATCATATCGCAGATAATTATGATGTTCGTGCGTACTTCAGCGAGTTTGCACCGAATAGATGAAGTGATGAACACTGAGCCTAAGATTTTAGATAGAGAGAATGCTCTCACTGTTAAGAAATTTGCCACAGGCGCATTGATGGAATTTAAGAATGTGTCTTTCAATTACACATTAGACAATAAGACCAAGTCGTTCATTAAAGACTTATCATTCTCAATATATCCACGTCAGACGATAGGTATCATAGGCGGTACAGGTAGCGGAAAGTCTACTATCGCAAACTTAATGGTGCGGTTTTACGATGTCACATCCGGCGAAGTATTATATAAAGGAAAAAATCTGAAAGATTATACAGTCGAGTCGCTTAGAAATGATATTAGCATAGTACAGCAGCGAAGTACTTTATTTAGCGGAAGTTTAAGAGAAAATATGCAGATTAGGAAGCCAAATGCGACTGATGAAGAGATAATTGAGGCATTAAAAATCAGTCAAGCATGGTCGTTCGTCAGTGAATGGAGCAACGGACTTGACTATCAAATCATGGCAGGGGGAAAGAATGTGAGTGGTGGTCAGATGCAGAGACTGACTATAGCTCGAGCAATCATAGGAAATCCAGAGATGATAATACTAGATGACAGTAGCAGTGCTCTAGATTTCTTGACCGACTCAAAATTAAGGAAAGAACTCAAGAAATTAAATTCCACGCTAGTACTCATCTCACAGCGTGCAACTTCTATCAAGTCGGCAGACTTGATCATTGTATTAGACAATGGAGATGTGGTAGGTATGGGTAAACATGCCGAACTTATGAAAAATTGTGACATATATCGCGAGATATATGAGTCTCAGGCGAAATAAAGAGGGCGAATGGATAAGAAAAAATTTAGTAAATTGTTATCTAACTTAATGCCTTATGTAAAACCTCATAAGACTGTATTTTTCGTATCCGTAATATTCGATTTACTGGCTATTATATTTAATATGTTGATACCTTTATTTTCGGGATATGCGATTGATTGTATCGTGGGAATTAATGATGTCAATTTTGTTTTGCTTTTAGACTATTGTATAGTTATATTGGTGTTGACTATTGCGAGTTCATTATTTGATTGGTTGGGAAGCTACTATATGAATATATTGACATATAAGACAGCTAATACTATTCGAGATGCGTTATATAAGAAATTAAATACCGTGCCTATCAAATATATAGACGACACAGCACATGGTGATATTATGAATACTATGGTGGCGGATGTAGAGAATGTGACAGATGGATTCCTAGAGGGGTTCAAGTCTATCGTATGTGGTATATTCCAAGTAATTGTGGTCATGATAATGATGTTCATCATGAAATGGGAGCTGGCATTGGTAGTAATATTAGTTGCACCATTCTCGCTACTATTAGCTATCAAGATTACCAAGAATAGCAAGAAGATGTATCGGCAACGTGTCGAGACACAAGGAGCTCTCAGTGGTTATGCAGAAGAGATGATATCTAATATGAAAGTTATCAAAGCTTTCAATAGCGAAGAAAAAACCAACAATAAATTTAAAGAAATCAATGATGTACTATATACTTCAAGTGAAAAATCTTCTTTCTACGCTTCGCTTGCATATCCTACATCCAGATTAGTCAATGGGTCATTGTATGGTTTGGTGGCGGTAGTTGGAGCAATAATGGCAGTCAATGGGCAGGTAAGGATAGGAAAAATTTCAACATTTTTGAACTTATCCGACAATTTTACTAAACCTTTTAACGATATTGCTAATATTTTCGCAGACTTAAATGTTGCGATAGCTAGTGCGAATAGGGTGTTTAAGCTGTTGGCGGAGAATGATGAGATAGATGACAGTGAATTGCCAGAATTAAAGAGTTGCAATGGTAAGGTAAGTATTAAAAATGTCGACTTTAGCTACTCTCCATCATTCAAACTTATTGAGAATCTCAATCTGGAAGTGGCTCAAGGTCAACGAGTGGCTATAGTTGGGCCTACAGGTTGTGGCAAGAGTACGATAATCAACTTGCTCATGCGATTCTATGATGTGAATAGTGGAAGTATTAAGGTAAGTAATAAAGATATTAAGAAAGTGAAAAGAAACTCATTCCGTCAGTTTTATGGAATGGTTTTACAGGAGAGTTGGCTGTATAATGCGAGCGTGCGAGATAATGTTGCATATGGCAAGCCGGACGCAAGTATGGACGAGATTATAGATGCATGCAAGCTCGCCAATGCACATGCCTTTATAGAGAAATTACCTAACGGATACGACACAATCATTACCGAGCGTGGAGACAATATCAGTGCAGGTCAGAAACAATTACTATGTATCGCCAGGATAATGTTACTCCGCCCACCGATGATGATATTAGACGAAGCTACTAGTAATATAGATACACGAACTGAGATGAAGATACAGCAAGCGTTAGACATTATGATGGAAGGACGCACCTGCTTCATAGTGGCACATAGACTATCTACTATCGAGAATGCAGACACCATTCTAGTCATGAATAAGGGGCATATAGTGGAGCAGGGAAATCATAAAGAACTTTTGGAAAAGAAAGGTTTTTATTACGAATTATTTAATTCTCAATTCGGAAATTAACTATTAGAGTTAATTATAAAAAAATAGACTTTTGTTTACGATATGTTATCTCCGTTGGGAGAATTTCATTGACTGCCCAATAGAGACTATATCTGTGAATTCTAGGTTGTAACTTTCCGAGCTAGAATTCAATCTCTAATGTGTCTTATATCCATAAAGAGCACAACACCAAAAAGACTTCTAGCGAAGTCTTTTTTCTTATTGTATATAGAAAACCCACAAATAGTCTGGTGGATCGGTTTAGGTTGTACCTTTGAACGAAAAATATAAGATAAGTTATTGGATCTTGGCTCCCCTTGGAAGTGGAGGCAAGCATTGTGGATTTTATCTAAAGATTCTTCGACAGGCTCAGAATGACATGGTACGCTTCCGCGAAACTATACTCCACTGTCACAAATGTTTTATGGGGACCCCGTGCCACGCTAACGCTCGTAAAAACACAGCACGCAAGCGTGCTGCTAATAGCATTGGGGTTTACCCGTAATATGAAAAACCACCCGCTATGCAGGTGATTTTTTATTGTGCTTGGTAGATATTATTTATTTCTCAGTCCGTCGAGATAGGCTTTAAGTTTCATGCAGTTCTCGTCACTAATATGCACTATCTCATCAATCAATTCATTTTGAATGGGGCTTAGCGAAATATTTGGATTATTGTCGACGAGATTATCTATGCTGGTATTGAACAGCTTAGATAATTTTTTTAATGTCTCAATATTTGGCTCAAATTTACCATTTTCATAATTATTATATTATTGATGTGTAATATTTAAGATATTAGCTACATTTTGTTGAGTAAAGTTATTCTTTTTTCTTAGTTCTCTAATTTTCATTTAAAATCCTTAGTGTTAATTTATATATCGTATATATGCATTAGTTATTTTTTTTCAATGCTTCAATAAAAGATTTTATCACATAGCAAGTCTTATCACTACTATGTAATATTTCATCTATTAGTTCTGATTGTATGGGGCTGGCAGTATTACCTTGCTGGTTATCAACTAAGTTGTCAATACTGGTGTTAAATAAAGTAGATAGTTTTTTTAAAGTTTCTATAGGAGGTTCATATTTAGATAGTTCATATCCACTATAAGTTGCTTGCTTAATATTCAAATATTTAGCAACTTGCAACTGGGTTAAATTCTTTTTTAAACGATAATTTTTTAAATTGTTCATATAACATTCCTTTATATTATAATACAATTTTAATGAAAAATATCAGAAAACTTTATAAAATAAATCGACAAATATAAGTAAAGTCTATATTATAATACTATTAATATAAGTAAAACTTATATTTAAAAGGAGATAAAAATGAAGATTAGTGACAAATGTAGAGTGTGTAAACATTTTTGCCCACATTATACTTTTCGTAATAAATTTATAATGGGACTGACAGCTTGTGGGAATTGTATGGTTCGTAGGACTATGTGTAAGAAAGATGATTGTGAGAAATTTGAGCCCGGAGAGAATGTGTGTGAGCCACATCCAGTGATAGATATTTGTTATTCTCTATGTTCGTTTAGCTCTATAGCTGAACAGTTGATGAAGAAATTGAAAGATGTGAACAACAAACTCTCGAAATAGTCATTT
Source organism: Candidatus Onthoplasma sp. (assembly GCA_965646995.1). Lineage (GTDB taxonomy): Bacteria > Bacillota > Clostridia > Christensenellales > UBA1242 > Onthoplasma. Next base: position 54,802 of record CBFGBH010000003.1, on the reverse strand, counting down.
CTTATTTAATTCGTTGACGAAGATTTCTCTATTGTTTTTTAGTCTATCATCTGAGTGCAGAGCCAGAGCTTTGTCTACCATTATGACCGCTTTTTTATAGTCTTTCAGATAATAGAAACACATAGATAGATAGTCGTATGGTAGATAACTCCAGCAGATAGGTGCTGACATGTAGTTGAGTTCTCGGTTGGTGATTTTTAGCATTTCACTCATATAGAATGCTGATTTGAGATAATCTTTTCTTTCATAGTAGGCGAGCGCTAATTCGTAATATGGCTCACGAACATTGTCAGCCTCGAGTATGGCACGATGCAAGTATTCGATTTGCTTTGTAGGTTTGCTGAGCATTTTGTATGAATTGGCGATATACCTTAGACTTGCACCTCGCTCAATGTCCCAAGTCGCTGATTTGAGAGCGAGATGTCTTTTTAGAGTCTTAATGGCTAGCTCGTACTTTCCATAGAACATATATTCACGACCGAGATAGTGCATATTCCTGTCGTCTTCTGGGTCTTCTTTGACACTCATCTCTAGTAGTGGTAGATAGTTTGAGCGAGATTTGGTATTGTCTGCATGATGATTGAGCTGAATGTTAGGTAGGGTAATGGTGGTGTAGTTTTCGCTATATTTTGGAGCTAATATTTCGTGTACTGGGTGTTTCCAGACAAATTCGCCGTATTTATGAATCTTGTCAGCGAAAAAGACTATACCTTCGCTGCCGTCTGGATTGAAATTCCAAGTGTATCGGTATCTAGCGCGTGATACATTTTCGCTCCAGTGGTCTTTCAATATTTTCGTCCAACCGCCAACGAATATCTCGTCTAGGTCTACGCATACACATATGTCGGTATCTGTAGGAATTAGTGACATACTATCGTTTCGTGCTATATCGAAGCGAAATTTGTCATAAACTTTTCGCTCTGTGATGATACCTAATTCTTTTAGTCGCTCGTATGTTCCATCCGTGCTGCCGGTATCTAGCACGCACACATAATCTGCCTCTTTTACTGATTCGTACCAGCGGTCGACAAATTTTCTTTCGTTTTTTGCAATTGCATATACACATATTTTACTCATACTTCAGTGTATGATTGAGCCTACTTATTAGTTCAAAAAATCTCACTCAATAGTGAGATTGCTACGCTTTCACTCGCAACGACAAATATAAATTCCGCCTTTTATATAGGTGTGAGTGGTGTCATATCGTGTGTCTAGAGTGACTTAGAAACGGATATAGTATCATTTACATGAATTTGAATAGATGAAGGTTACTATTCTCAAGAGCTTCGATTATTTCAACTAGTATCTTAATCAATGTGACTATATTCATGCTTGCTAGATTTTTATAATAAGTTTTTTGCTCATTATTAGCCCAAATGTTCATAGACGATATGCTATTAATTAATTTTTTTATAAATGTGAATAGATTGAAATCTTTTATCTCTTTTTGCGATTTGACATTGATAGTAAAGGTAGCGTGAAAATTCTCGAGTATTTTCTCTATTTCTATTTTTGCTTTCTCTACTGCTAATTGGATTTTTTTATTTACATGCTTAGTTAGCCCTAGACAGAAATTTTTGCATTCATCGAGTTCTAAAAAAAGCTTATTGATAGTCGTATTTCTATCAAAAGGAAGAGTATTATTGTACTCATTCATCATCATTCTATATGTATCATCATCAAGTATAGGGAAGTCATTATAATTCATACTTTAATGTATGTCCGAACTACTCTTTTTAGAATAAAAAAGCACCACTGAAAGCTTCTAATATTATTTAACATTACAAATAGTTACAGGAGTAAGTGGAGATTATTAGTAGCATTGGCAAATAAATAGATAAGAGTTATAATTAGTTTGAGGTTAGTATGCAATATAAACATATTACATTTGATGATACCTATATGTAATATAATTCAACTATTAAAGACAATTTAAAAGAAAGAGAAGATTATCATAGAATTTACGGCAAAAAGGCTGGAGACTATTATTATCATGTCTACGCCCAAGAATACCGTGAGAAGTGGTATGACGAATCGTTTGATACACTTACTGAATATGGGTTGATTAAACCATTATAAAAAATAGGCAAATCTGCCTATTTTTTTACTATTTCATATTCGTTCTTTGGTTTATCGAGAATCGTGTAGCCGAGATTTGATATTTTGTCTCGCAGGATATCACTTGTAGCATAGTCACGATTGTTGCGAGCTGTCTTTCGCTCTTCTGCGATAGCTGTGATTTCAGCAGGTATATCTAGTGCGGGTTTTTCGTCCTTAATCTCGTTTAGTCTCAATCCTAAGAATCTATCAAAGTCTAAAATCAAATCATATATATCGTGACTCGCTGGATGGTTTTTAAGCGCATCCCATACGACTGATAGTGCGAGCGGGGTGTTAATATCATCTGCAATATCTTCGCTGAATTTTTGTTTAAGCCAAGTTAATTTCGTTTTTTCTGTTGAATTTGTACCATTTTTATGCTTTAAAAGTAAATTTTTTAAATTTTTATAACTTTCTTTCGCATTGTTTAAAGCGTCAAAAGTGAAATTCTGTTGCTTTGAATAGTGCGCTGATAGGTAGAATAATCGTAGCTCCATAGGGGAATAACCTTTTTCTTTTAATGCAGATAGAGTATAAATGGCGCCTTTTGATTTGCTCATCTTACCACCATCGAACATTAAATGCTCCAAGTGAAACCATATGTCCACTACATTGTGTCCGGTGCAAGCATAATTCTGAGCGATTTCGTTCTCGTGATGGACAGTTTTATGTTCTATGCCGCCACCATGAAGGTCAATATGTTCGCCTAAAAATTTATTACCAATCGCACTACATTCGATGTGCCAACCCGGATAACCCACTCCCCATGGGCTATTCCAACGCTGAATGTGATTGTCTTTTGCAATTACCCATAGTACGAAATCAGCGGGATTTTTCTTCTCGCTATCTACTTCTATTCTTGCACCGAATAATTTTTCGTTTTGATTCATTCCGCCCAGTTTTCCATATTCAGAAAACTTGCTAGTATCGTAATACACGCCATTTTTAGTAATATAACCATATCCGTTATCTAAAATTTTTTGAATAAAAGCGATTATTTCATCTATTACACTTGTCGCGGGGCAGATATGTTCGGGTATCTCGATATTTAAGTCGAGCATATCGTTTTGGCAGATATTCCAATAGTAATCAGCTATCTCTTGCGGAGATTTATGTTCACGCTTGCTAGCGACTTCCATCTTATCTTCGCCCTCATCTGCATCGCTCGTCATATGACCCACATCTGTGATATTCATTGCGTGATTTATATTGTAACCTAAATATTTTACTGCTCTTCTAACGCTGTCCATTACGAAAAATGCACGCATATTACCAATATGTTGAAACCAGTATACAGTAGGTCCACAGAAATAATAATTCACTGTATTATTGATAGGTTTAACAATTTCTTTTTTCTTGTTTAAATTATTATAAATCTTAAGTTCCATTTATTCTCCTTAATTTGTATTTATTATAAATCAATTATTTATTTATGTCAACTTATTATTTTCCTAATAAAATATTTAAAAATATTCAAAAAATAGTGTATTTTATAGTATTTTTAATGAATTTTTATTGATTTTAAAAATTTTTATTATTTTAAAAACCTATAAAAAATAATAATCGCATTTTTGCGTGTTTTATTATTTAATATATATAATATTAATTTATAAAAATCGTGCTATTTATTTGATAAAAAGGCAACAATGTGTTAAACTAATTTTGACAAGAATAGACATAAAAGGGGTATATATGTCACGAGCAAAAAATAGAGTTTTATTCTTAGGACTTTTAATAATGCTGTTTTCGATTTTTGCATTTGGGTGCGAGGATAAGGTAGCGGTAGAGAGTATTTATTTTAATGAGGAGAGTATCGTACTCTTGGTAGGCGAGAGTTTTTCTCCTAAGGTTATTATTGAGCCAACATATGCGACGAATCAATCGTATACTATTTCTTCACTTAACGCTGAGATTGTGACAGTTAGTGAGAATACACTTGTAGCGAAGAAGACGGGTACTACATTTATTCGCGTGGTTTCATCAGATAATGAGTTGAAAGAAGACATGATTAAAGTAAATGTCCGTCATGAGCAGATAAAATTATTAACCCCTAGGAATCTGGCATACGATTCATCATCTCAAATATTCAAATTTGATGCGGTAGAAAATGCAGTTGGATACGAAATTAAAATTAATGACACGACATTCAAGCTGGGCAATATCACAAAATTTGCGTTGAAAGAATATGATGAATATTTATCTCAAAATGGATTATCCGCTTTTGATAGAGATTTGACAGTCGAGGTGCGTGCACTTCATCCAGAATACACCACTGCTTATATTGATTCGGATTACAGTTCTTCTATTCGCATTCATCAGGCAAAGACTATTTCGTCAGCACGAATTTATGAAGGTGGTTTGCAGTTTGAGAAAGTAACTAATTCAAACGAATATAGATTGGTGTATGTCACTAATGGAATAGAGAATATACTTTCGACTACTAGTGAGACTAGAGTAGATTTGACACATCTTAATGAGAAGTTTGCTTCTTCTACTGGGGTATTAAAAATTTATTCGCTGGTCGATACTGACAAAAAAGTAAATCCGCTCACTAGATATTATGATTCACTTGCATATGACTTGAATGTAGAAGTATTACCTACGCTACATATATCTTTGTCCTCATCAATGCTAGCATGGAACAGTATTGCGGGAGTGAATAAATATGATATCTATCTTGATAATTCAAAGATTGATTCAACATTAACTAATGAATATGATTTGCGTAATTATTCTAGATATGATGAGATTATCAATAGAATTAAAGATTACGAGCTTAGAGTAGAACCATCACTAGATAAGAATACATCTAATTTATTGAAATCGTCTAAACATAGCAATATTGTTTATTTCAATAGAATTGCAACACCAAATCTAAGTCTTAATAATAACTCGTTTGTCTGGGCGGAAGTAAATAATGCGACCGAATATAATGTAACCTTGAAATATACTATAGACGAAGAAGAGAGGGTTGTGTCAATACTAACTCATGAAACATCATTCTCTATCGAACAAGAGTTATATCCATCAGGCGCGGAATATACTATGACCATATATGCAGTGAATACAACTAATAGAGAAGGTGTACAATATTTACCTTCATTTACAAATAGTAAATCGGTGTTTAAACAAAATAAAGAAGAACTGAATATAGAAAACTACACTTTGTCTTTTGATTCGGTTTTGGGCGATAGATATAGAATTCAGCTTGACAATACTATCATTGATGTCATCACTGCAGATGCGAATGCAGTAGAATACGATTTAAGTGATAGTTCATTCACCGCAGGTAAGCATGAAATATATGTCACTCATCTTGGGGATAATATTAGTTCTGTAGACGGCAATCCTACCAAAGTAGATTTTGTTCAGTTAGAGAGAATTAATGATATATCAGTGGTAGAGAATGTAGTCAATGTCACTCGTTCTGCAATTAATGCAGATGCAACCATTCGTTTAAATATCGCAGGTAATGGTATAGATTTCGACATTGGTGACACTACATTCACACTTAATAGTGAGAAATCAGATGCCGAACATTATTTACCAGCAGGTGCATACACTTTAGCTGTATATATTATTGGCGATGGCAAAAACACCTTTTCTGTAAAAGAGGATGGAGAATTAATTAGCAGTGCAACTTTCTCATTTAATGTACTATCCGCGCCTATTATAAATAATTTAGATAAAGATAAGGAAGAGTTACATTTTGATGTTATTGCAGGTAGTGTGCGATACGATATATATGAATTATTAGACGAAATGACATTGCTCAATAGTGTCACTACAAATTATTTTGATGAATTTGAGATTTCAGATGGAGAGCGTAGGCAATTCGCAGTTCAGGCTATAGGTAATGGCTCGAGCTCACTTAATTCTATCATATCGGACACAATGAGTGTCTATAGACTCGCTACACCGACTACAATGTATGATTCTACCAACGATTCTTTTACTATACCAGAGATTTCGGAGCAGGAGAGAGTACTGTTATCTCATTATGAATTCAAACTTGATGGTATCGTACAGAGCTATGAATTCGGTACTAAATTTAGCAATTTAAATGTAAATACTAATAATTTCACACTAAAAGCTATAGCTGTAGATGGTAAAGCAAATGAATCATATCTAAATTCATCTTTGTATGCTTTTGATGTCTTGAAGATTGATAATAGTTCTAGTGTTTCTATCAATAACGAAAATCAATTAGTGATTATGGCGGATAATCAATCTGGCGAATATTCATTAGAGTTAACTTTCGTTGTTGGCGACCAAGAAGTAGTGGTTAGTACGGATAATGGTGTACTGACGAATGAAGACAAAAGTATAGAATTAAATTATTCATACTTAGATAACACATATGTAATCGATTTGCTTAAGTCAGACTACACTCCTATTATAGAAGGGATATCGGAAGTACATAGTTTTGCTATTAGATATAGATTCATTGCTCCGATTAATGAAAATGAAGCAAATAGCGATACTACAGAGCTAAAAAATATTTATTTATTAGAAAAATCAACTTTCGCCATGACCAATAGAGATGGACAGAATATCGTGTTTACGAATGTAGAAGCATGGAGAGGAGTATCGGATTATAGTTTGCTTATCAATGGCGAATATGTTTTATCATTAGATGAATCGACTATTATAGACAGCGACTCTCAGACTATTAAGGTTGACATTGGATATATCTATGATAATACACCTAGTGAAAAAATTAAAGATATCAACACCATTGCTGTGATTACCATGAATGTGGATTCAAGCATTGACACTCCAAAATTAAGTGTAGTGAGTGATTCAATCAAGGTAGCACTGGGGAATGCAATTGTATTGCAGGCGAATAAAAACAATTCGGCTAGCAATAACTCAGTGATAGTCTCATTTGATATGATACCTACCGCGTATACAAAAACTTATAATGTCAAATTATATTCTCCAGATTACGAAGGAATAGAAGCTAAACTGCTATCGTTTGTAGATGAAGCAGGGAAGACTAAGGTTGAATTTAATCTTGATGATTATTCTGACAAACTTGGCAACGAAATTTATATTTCAGCTCAGATTAGCACCAGCGGAGATTCTACGATAGATGGAGAAAGAGTGTTCATATTTAATTCTCTATTATCTAACGAACTCCATTTTACAAAAATCAATCAAGTGCAGGATATTCGAGTCGATAATGGTGTTTTGACTTTTGAGCCGGTAGAGAATGCTGTAGGTTATGATATATATAGAGTAGATGGTGCAAAACTTGAGAAGTTAAATAAAAATGGTCTACTGATTACCAACCGATATGATGTCTCGAGTATGGAAGGAGATTTTAATGTTAAAATTCGTGCAGTATCAAAAGTAGGCGATTATACCAATTCAATTTTGTCTAATCAGATTTCTGTCCACAAACTTGCTACACCGATAGTGGTTGCACGAGATGGCAATATAGTTATTACACTTTCAAATAGTGCAGCACATATCATGCAGAACACTATGTTTGATGGAACTGATTTGTCGGTATTAAATGGTGTAGTTCTCAATGTATCAACTATCGATAAAAATTTGTATCTCACACCAAATAATGATGGTGTAGAATTAATTGGTACAGAACTAATAGTGGATCCTATAGTACTGCTTAACTATGGTATTTCAGGCATTATCAAAGAAAACTTACAATTTAAGTTGTGTGCAAACTATATTTCAGAAGAGACCTGCTACTTAAATTCTAATATAGTTACATTTGAAGCATATGGAATATTTGAGCCATACGGACTTGATAAGACTAGTACTACAGACGGAAGTAACGAACATATAGAGCACATATCTTGGAACGATAATGATAAGAATGTTCTCGACTCGCAAAATGTTACATATGGTTATATATTTAAAATAGTATCAGGAGATAATGTATATTATTCGACTGACAATAGGTTAAAATATAAAACTAGCGACCTAGATTATGCTTCATATAATAGTGTCATAATGGGTAATAATGCTATATTCCCATACGGATATGATTTGAACGATGATGGCGAGATTGAGGAATATGAAAGATTCCGTTCCGGTAGATACGCAATTAGTGTACGAGCTGTTCCTAAAGATTTGGGAGACAAAAATTTATTATCTTCACGTTTCAGTGCGGAGTTTACAGTAGAGATAATGGCATCTCCAGAGCTGATGACTCGTGCGGGAGCTGTTGTTTGGCAGGCTGTACCGGGAGCTACAGATTATTATGTTCGCGTATATGATCTTATCTCCAATCAAGTGGTGGCTAGCGTTACACAGAGCATATTATCATTGGATTTCACTACTGCCGATTTTGTTAATTTAGTAGGTGTTTATGGAGTGACTGTACAAGCCCTCAGTGATAATAAAACGATTATTAATAGCGTAGAAAGTCCTGTATTCGAAGTATTTAGAATGAATGAAGTGGACACTGTAGAGATAGACGATGGTAACTTAGTCTTGACAGTTAATAAATATTTTACTGAGGCAGAGATAGAATTTATTGATAGTGCGACGGGTAGAATAGAACGCATTTACTATCAGAATAAGCTTGCTGATGAGAATTTAGATAACTTGAGTATTATTAAATGGACTGGTTTATCGGTAGAGAGTAGGCAAAAATTAACAGAAACCATTCGCCATGTCGTTAAGGTAGGAGATAGCGATATCTTGAATATCATGGGGAATAGAAACTATAAACTAAATGTGAGACTGATAGGTAATTCGCTCTCATATACTGGAATAGTTAGTTCGAATAAAACTATGTCAGTTGCCAATCTCAACGCAATTAAACTTGCTACTGGATTATTCGAAGTGTCAAAAGGTGTATTTAGTTATTATGCGAAATCTGAGTATCAAAACATAGACCTTAATTATAATTTTGCTTCAAATAGTGAAAGCTCTATTGATGCGTTATGGAACAATATTTTAATCTATAAAGTAATGATTACTTCTGCTAATGCTAGTTTTGAGTTTTATACTATTGATTATAATCTATTTATTAACGCTGTAGACAAGGGACTGATTAGTACCGACAAATATAGATTAATAAGTGACCAAAATGATTTATATGCGCTAGTTCAGTTTAACGACGATGACACTACATATCAATTTAATGTGTATGTAGATAATAAAATTAATCTTAAGAATTATGACTTTTTATATTATTATCCTTATGTGGATGAATCTGGGGAATGGAGCAGTATCAATTTCGGTCAAGGTGGCTCGTTCGTAGTCGAATTCGCTTTACTCGGTGGAGATAGTCTAATAGAGAAGAGTGGAACAGCTATAACTTCACATACAGCATACTTGACATCTAATATTAATAGTTCCGGTCAATTTGTAAGGTATAAGGATATCAATAGCACGATTTCGACATCAGATGGAGTACTGATTTTTGAAGATTTACTCCCTAGAGACGATAGCGATAATATCATAGACTATCCGGTATATCGACTCACATTTACTCCGATTAATACAACTGATACTAAAATAGTCTACATGTACTACAACGACATGGGGGAAGAATATGCTCGTAGTCTTGCTATAGATGAAGATGCTTTATTTGTACCTATCAATTATGCGGTTGATATTGCGAATAGAATAATGTTCAATATGTCCGAATATTTTGAGGCCGGTACTTATCTAGTGGATGTACGAACATTAGCAGGTAGTGGAAATTCAGAGATAGGTAGTTTTGCAGATTACTTATTGAATGCGCGTGTACCTAGTACGAATAGGACAATATATAAAATTTCATCATCAGATGTAGAAGTAGTTAATGGTAAACTTCATCTTGATATGGGTGTAGTAGATTCTAATCAAAGTGTAATAGAAGAATACGAAATCACTATTTCTACTGTAATATCTGGAGAGATTAAAGAGTTTGTCTATTATATCAATAGATATAGCGAAGGTGTAACTTTTGATATGAATAATAAAAAGATTATCTATGAAATACCATCAATACTAGGTGCGGATGGCAACGAATTGATAATCTCTAATGGTAATACTTATTCTATCAAAATTCGTGGACTAGCTAGAGATAATATCAATGTTGTGGATGCTACCTATTTAGAACAGGCTCGTGAATTTACTCTTTCTCAAGGTGTGAGCGATGTAAGGATAGAGAATGGTAAGTTAAAATGGAAAGTTCTAGACAAAGACAATTATTTACAATCAGTCATTAAAGTTAATTTCCTAGACGAGAATCATGAGATTAAAACTATATTGATTACTACTCCGGGTATAGTAGTAAATGCACTCACTGGCGAGTATGAATATTCGTTTATAGATAGCGACTATATCATAGAAGGTACGAATACAACTAGTCCAATACTATTCGGTATAGATTATACTATTTCAATTCGTACATTAGGGAAAATGAGCTTATTAGATAGTAACTATTCAGATGGAATTAGTGCGAATAGATTACAGAGTGTGCCAGAGTCAAGCATTCGTTCGCTAGATGGTGTGTTGATATGGAATACGGTAAGCGACGTAGACAAATATTTAATTACTTTAGAAAATGAAAGTAATACCTATATATATACTACTAGAAAGAATAATTTAGATTTCAAATCTACCATTTCAGATTCGGGCGAAATGTTACCAGCAGGTAAGTATGCATTAAATATTCGTGCAATAGGTAATTCAATTATTACATCAATTCTCACTAATTCAACTCATACATTTACTAGACTTGATTTAGTAGATAATATTGCAGTTAGTACGCTTGATGGTAATTTCGTTACATGGTCTCCGAGTGAGAATGCACAAGGATACAAAGTGTATTTCACTCAGAATAATGAACTAGTAGATACGGTTATTATCAATGCTATAGATGGCACTAGAGTTGCTATACCAGAAGATATCACAGGTAAATTTGGAATCAGTATAGAAGCTATCGGTATTGGCGAAGGATATGTGTTCAATGGAGATGCAGTTGACTATACAGGTTCGTTTGAGCGACCAGTAGCTGTTGGGGGAATCTCGTATGACAATGAAAATAATAGATATTACTTCAAAGCAGATGATTTCCTAGCGGGAGATAAACTTCGTATCAGTTATGATATCAGAGAGTATTCGTACAATAATGCGAGTGTTGTCACTTTACCGGCAGTCCGCGTAATAGTAGAATACACCTATTCGAATGCTCCATTCTTTATGGATGGTAATAACAAATATTATTATTATGCACCTAGTGCTATGGGTGAATATCTGAATTTCGCAGTGCAAATCGACAGAAATGGTCTATATTCATCTACTAGTCCAGCTTCCAACATGATATTCAATATATTTGCTTTCGGAGATGGTAGCGAAAATAAACCATATGGTATCAATAGCGTAGACCATCTACTCAATATATACAAGAAACCTTCATCTCACTATATGATGTATGGAGCTGTAGACATGAGTAGTATTGATATGTCTGCGCGTATAGATAGATTTGGAGCGGTTTTAGCGAGTGAGTTTACTGGCGTATTTGATGGTAAAGGTTGCGCGTTGTACGGTTTTGATAATATCACGCTTGACAATAAAACAAGTTTTGCTATGTTCGGTAATTTAAAAGGTGCTACAATTAAAAATTTGAATTTTGGTATTGAAACAAATACGATGACGATAACTAATACATTTGCCAAAGCGACAAGTGGTGTGGTAAGATTATCAATGTTATCATTGGAAGCAAATGATTCTACTATCGAGAATGTTACCTTGGGCGAGGTGAAGTTCGTTATTGCAGGTAGCGGTTCGCTGACAGGTGGAGTCTATATAGCAGGATTGGTAGCTCAAGCGACAGATAGCGCTATACTTGGAGCAATCACGAATGTCAAAGTAGAGTTTAATGCTACCGCTTCGTCTAGTGCATATGTAGCAGGAATAGTAGGTAGGGCGACTAATTCTATGGTTGAATCAAGTGCCATCAGAGATAGTTCATCTAGATTTGCATTCAGTCAAGGTAGAGCGGAAGTTCAATTTAACTATATCGGTGGAGCTGTGGCGTACATGAGTGGTACGACGGGTGAAAAGTTTGGTGTATACAATACTAGTGTGGAATTTAATATTACATCAAATTTCAATGCTCAAAATATAGGTGGTGTAGTAGGTTTCGCTACGCGAGTAAACATTGAGAAGTGTATAGTATCAGGAGAAGTAAAGCACACAGGTATGTCAGGAAATGTCAGTCTAGGTGGTATCACAGGTACGGCTCAGGATTCTACAATCAAATCTTGTGAAATTTCGCTGAATTTCAATTTGAGGATTAGCAACTATTCGTCCTTAAAGATAGGCGCAGTGTCAGGTTTCTTGACAGCGAGCAATAATTCGCAGTGTATAGTGGACGATTGTGTCATAGCGGGTGCGTTTGTGGATAAGACCGAATATACCAATAATTCAATATCAAATATGGGTATATATGGCGATAGTTCAAATAATGTGATGATTACTAATTGTAGAGAAAAGTAGAGGGAGTATGAAGTATAACGATTCGATTTTAGAGAACAAAGCTTTTGATATATTTAAGCAATTATTGTATTATATAGTTCTCTCTATATGTATAGTATTGGCAGGGTGTCTGCTTATGGTCTATGGTTTCCGCTTTAGACCATACAACATTCTGACAGGCAGTATGACTCCAGTATATTGTGTGGGCGATTTAGTAGTAGTGAAAGCAGAGAAAGAATATAAAGTTGGCGATGTACTTAAATTTTCACAGAGTGCGAATCTGCCTACTGTACATAGATTATTAGCTATTAAAAAAATTGAAGGTAATACATATTATCTTTGTCATGGCGATGCTGTTCAAGCGGTAGATGGCTCGGATTCTACAAAGTACACATGGCAGGAACAGGCAGATATAATCAAGAATATAGATATGTCAAATATGACATATAAAGAGGCTACTAGCAAGGTGGTCAATGTTCAGTTCGTTCGTTCATCTGAGATAGAGGGAAGAGTAATCACGTCACTAAAACAATGGGGTGCAAAACTGACATTTATCAGTGAGCATAAACTTCTATTTATAGCTATGGTAATAGCCTTATGGTGTGTGACTAGTTCAATACAGAATGAATTAGATGTGCGCAAAGCGAGGAGATTGTTATAGAGTGAGAGCAAAAATTAAAACTAGAATATTATATATTTTAGCCGCCATATTAGGCGGAATTTTTGCATTTTCAGTGGGTCAAGTTTATTCCGCTTTTAGTGTAGGTTTGTCTTATGGTAGCAATCCAGCGTCCACTACCACTTATACGGCGAGACAAGGTTATGCTATCATCAATGACACGATAGACAATCCTATACCTTTTAGCGTAGGTGCACACAACTATTCAGTAGGTTTGGAGTTATCGTATAGTTACGACATTGATATTAGAGTTAAATATTCTCTTGAATGGTCTAATGGTTTATCTACTAATAATGTCATATTAAACTTTGCGAATCGTGATAATTTAATAGTAGACAATCAATATATTTATTTAGTGAATAGTGTGCCTTTAGGTAAACATACTATCAATTTAATTACAGGTGTCGATTTTGAAGATGCGCTGGATAATACCTATTATGGAGAGAGTTTACAGATTAATATAATTGATGTGAAGATTTATAAAGCTAAAACCAAAGCATATGATGAATCACATCCATTATGTAGCGGTATCAATTCTCCGAGTAGAGATATGTGGCTAAAAGCTAAAAATGCTAGTTCATTAGATAAAGCATATGTCATGGTATATAATTCGCGCTATGACATTAGCCATGGTATCTTGCATCCGGGTGCGATTACAGCGTATGGCAAAGTATTAGATGCGGACAATAATATAACCAATATGTTCAAATTATATGGCAATACGCGATACGCGGGGATAGGTTTGTATATAGTTACGGGCAATTCAGCGTATACACTTACTGCCAAAGTCGTAGGTACATGGAGAAATTCTGCTGGAGATTCTTTATCTGGTGGAGATAATGTCGTTTTTGATAATAATATCAAGATGAATTATTCTTCCGATTGGGTCAGAGCTTCTACAGGTGTGGATGCTGATTATGGAGTATTTAATTATGATTACACTATACCAGCAAATACTACAGCCTACATTAATCTTGTTGACAGCATTGAAGTCACTTTGCGTCACACATTAGAGCAGACCGACTATTCGTCTTATTCTTTGGTCGTGTCTAATATTAATATCAACGATACTGTTTTCTCGAGTTTTGATGAAGGAATTGCAATAGGCAATATTAATAGTTCATCGCATGTAGCTAATAAACAATATACCAGACCAGATTATACCATTATTAATTATACTAAATATCGTGCAGATTTATATAATAGCGAGCGTGGGAATGCTCCGGAGCAGACATATATCACCAATATTAGCGTGACCAACAATACTAGCGATACTTTGGTTATTACAGATGTTAATTTCAAATTAAAGTACTATCGTAGTAATGGTCAGAGTACTCAATATACTGGAAGTGATCTATCCGATTATACCTTTGACGGAGTGTATTGGTATAGAGAGACAGGAATATTAGATGATAGTTATATATCCATTAATAGTACAAGTACAATTATTCCAGCTTATACGACTAAAAATATCATAGAAGAATATCGGGTGGGTTCCAATTTCAGTACCATAATAGGTAAGTATGATAGTTGGGTGGAGTTGGTAGTAGAGATTACTACCAGTGTAGTGGAGAGTGACGATTCTGGGCTGTCTATAGAGACCTCAATTACAAATAGCAATAACCAAGCAATCATTACATTCAGTGTGAAAAATAATCAAAATAAAGTATTTACAGGCATTACAGCTAATTTAGCGATAGAGATGTATACACCGGTTCTATCCAATATTGCTACTACAATAGATAGTGCGGAGTGGAGCGGTACATACTGGAAATATTATTATCGTGAGTCTAATGGCGGATTTGTCAGAAATCTCAACCCTAATTATAATAGTGAAGAAAATTACTATTATTCACTTACTTATACTTGGGCATCTGTTACTTTGAGTTCGTATACATTATATAATGGTTTTACAGTTAATCCTGACGATAGTAGACAATTCTCATCTAGTATTGCACTGCAACCAAACGAAAGAAAGGACATATTGTCATTTAGGACCAATATTGGTGGGACGAATGTTATAGATGGTCGCTCTACTAATAATATCAGATTCAGGAGCGCAAACAATACTGTCAGTGCTAGTCAAGCATCTACACCTGATAGTATTGTAGTCGTAAATGCAGGTAGCAAGGGTGCATACATTGTCAACAATTCGAATGACGACTATTATGTTAGATTCAATGGAACATTAGTGGATGGTATGAATAATATCAAGTCTCTAGGTGAGTACAATTACTATATAGGTATTATTCGCTCAGGTCAGGTTGTAAAAATATCAATGAACGCTAAAACCGATTTTAGATTCGAGAGTGTGGTTGCGACGGACACATTTAATAGAACGGATTTACCAGATTGGCCGAACGAAATACTAGATATTTTAGAAAAATATTTTAAATAAAAAAGATGAAACATACGAGTAAGAATACCAATATTATAACTTACATCGTCATACTGACGCTGATTGTTTTGTGTGCTTTCAATATCACATATTCGTATTTCACATCCACTGCTACTAAAAAAGGAGATTTGACTTTTGCTAATCTCGATGTCAAATTCTCATACACGGTTGGGGCTAATTCTCCTATAGTTATTGATACTGAAGAGTATGAAGTAATACCTAGTTCAAGTATCAGACGAGGAGTAAAATTTGGTTTTTTGACTACAGATGGACAGACTATATCGAGCTTAAATTTTAATACTTCAAGAGACTCGTGCGATTGTTATATTCGCTTTAAGGTAGACGCTTTCAAGACTGATGATAATACTACTAATTATGGTAGATATTTTGAGTTAAGTGTGAACTCTAGTTTTGTGAGTAAAAAAACTATTGTTGGCGAGACTGAAACTAATGTGATATATTATATGAATGATGCTATAAGTGCAGGGCTAAATTATAGTTTCGCAACAGGCATGACACTGCTTGCGAATGCCCCTGTAGAAATGTTAAATTCAGAGTTTAGAGTCGTGATTACTTATAAGGCAGTTCAGTCAGCGAACGAAGCATACAAGAGCGAGTTTAATGACGAATGGGGATATTTAGAGAGTTGGAGATAATGAAGAGAAGAGCAAATGTATTGCCTATTACAATTATTTCAGTATTATTAGTACTGCTATGTTTTTCTCTCGCTCTTTTAGGTTATTCTAGCGCATGGTTTACTTCAGGCAGTAATCGGAAGATTCAACTGGTAGTTACGGTGGATAATTTGAATTTTAATCTATATCAAGTGGACAAATCAAATAATGAGACATTAATAAATCTATTAGAGGACAATGCCACTTTTATTGATATAAACGATAGTGAGGGTTCGCGTGAAATTTTACCGGATACGGATTATTCGTTGAAGTTAGTATTAAAAAATGAAGATAATGGCTCAGAAGAATTTAAAGTCCGTTTTAAAGTGACTTTATATGCTAGTGATACGAATGAAGATAAATTATTAGATAGCGATATCATGGGGTTTTCATCCCCTAGTAGTACAAAAGGTGGCTTTGTTTTAGATTCTACAGATGGTTACTATTATTATAGAGACAATTTAGGCAATGTAACTGCTTATGATAAGACGAGTAATTCAAACATAATGACGAGTTTTAAGATTAATTATAATGAGACTTTTGCCAATCTAAATTGTGAAAACATTAAGATGGTAGTTGATATCAAAGTATATTAAAGGAGAGAAAATGGCGGATAGAAATTCAAAAAATTTCTATAACGAACAATTCAAAGATTTGCTGAATAGATATGGTAGCAAGTCAAATCTTTCAGACGTTAATTCAGAAAATAAAATCGACGATTCTCCTAAGAGTAGAATAAAGACCAGTACCAAAGCATTAGAAGATTTAACCTCAATTAACGAACAGAATATCAAAAACTATCGAAGTAGGTCGGTCAGAAATAGAGTGTTAATAGTGATACTCGCAATTTTCTTAATAATTTCAATCATAACAGTCTGTCTAGTAGCTGCGAGTATTTATAGACAAAACAACGTATTTTTATATACACATGGCGATGTTGGTGCTAGCTTTTTCGTAGATGGCATGCAGGTCAAAAGGTTTAGAACACCAACGGATATTCGTGGCAATGTACGCTTTGATTTTGATGTAGACTTAGATATTCAGACTTCGGGAGATTATAATATTAGATTTGTAGTAAATGTATTCCAAGGTGAAGAAAAGATAAAAAATCTGGTTTATCACGAACCGAATAAGTCACTCTTTTATGACGGTCATGATGGTTATTTGTATTCAAAAGAATGTATTTCAGGCGGGCAGAGAATAGATGTTATACTCGGCGTATATATTGATTATGAATATCAGAACACATTGAATATAAATAATTTCAGAATGGAAGTTCATGCATATTTTGAGAAAGTATAGATTACTCTGTACTTTTTTTATATTTGATAGATAAATTCTAGTTAATAATACATTGTGGATTGATTTTTTTTTAATTAAGTGATAATATTATTACGGAGATAGTATGTTAGAGTTAAAAAACATTACATACATTGTTAAAGACAGAGAACTAGATAAGGTCGTGTTAGATAATGTGACCTATACTTTTTTAGACAACCAAGTGACAGCTATCACGGGACATAATGGTAGCGGGAAGTCTACTCTTACTAAAATTATCATGGGTATAATCAAACCTACTTCTGGCAAGGTTATTTTTAATGGGGTAGATATTACTGATTTAGGTATCGATGAACGGGCAAAATTAGGTATCAATTATGCCTTTCAACAGCCAGTTACTTTCAAGGGAATCACAGTGAAAGAGCTCATAGATATAGCATCGAATGATAGTAATTCCGTACCGAAAGCGTGTGAATATCTGTCTAAGGTAGGTATTTGCGCTAAAGATTATATCAATCGAGAGTATGATAAGACCTTATCAGGTGGAGAGCAGAAACGAATTGAACTGGCACTCGCTATTGCGAAAAAGGGCAATACTATTATTTTCGATGAACCAGAGGCTGGAATAGACCTGTGGAGTTTTGAGCGATTAAATAATCTTTTTGACACGGACAAATCATATATTGTAGTCAGTCATCAGCAGAGACTACTCGAGCGTGCCGACCAGCTTTTAATTCTAGAGAAAGGTCGTGTGAAAGAGTATGGTCGAGCGAAATCTGTACTCAAAAAGATAAATAACCTGTCGTGCACACGCGTATCTGGAGGTGGAAATGAAACTAGATAAACTTAGTCAAGATTTGCTTATGCAAATAGCTTCACTTCATGAGATTCCAGATGGTGCAGTTTCGTTTAGGAGAAATGGTAAGGGAGAGATAGTCCGTTCCACCGCTCATATCGAGATTAAGAAAAAGCAAGACAAATCAGGAATTAATATTTATATCCATTCATCCTGTCAGAATGAATCCTGCCATATACCCGTCATAGTGAGCGAAAATGGTTTGCATGACTTAGTTTATAATGATTTTTATATAGAAGACAATGCTATTGTTACTATTGTGGCAGGTTGTGGAGTGCATTCTACAGGCGATAGTGGGCATGAAGGCATTCATACTTTCCATATAGGCAAGAATGCGCAAGTGACTTATATAGAGAATCATATAGCTTTAGGTAAAGGTGAGCATAAGACACTTAATCCGACTACAATAGTCCAATTAGGTGAAAGTAGTATTATGACTATGAATACTACACAATTAGGTGGAGTAGATTATTCAAATAGAAAGACGACAGCCAAATTAGAAGAAGACGCAGTACTTAATATTAATGAGAAGATTTTGACCGATAGATTCAATATTGCTAAGACTGATTTCAAAGTCACAATGCTAGGCAGAAATAGCAAGTGTAATATTATATCTCGCAGTGTAGCTCGAGGAGAGAGTGAGCAGAGTTTCAAATCAAATCTAATAGGCAAAAATGAGTGTTTCGGACATGTGGAATGTGATGGTATTCTACTAGATAGAGCAAAGATTATCTCTATACCCAAGGTGTGTGCTGAGTCGAATTTGGCAAGTCTATCACATGAGGCTGCTATTGGTAAAATAGCAAGCGAGCAGATAACGAAACTCATGACATTAGGATTGAGTGAAAAAGAAGCCGAAGATAGAATAATTCAAGGATTTTTAAAATAAATATTTAATTTATTCTTGACAAAAAATATTATAAGATGTATGATTTAATTAGAAATCAGACGATGAAAAAGAGAGTAATCATAATAGAGGCTCATGAGAGAGGCGATGTAGGTGAGAGTTCGCTGTGAAGAGTTATGACGAAGGACACTTTGGAGTCTGAGAAGTAAAGAGTGGCTGAGTGATATCTATTACTAGTGCAAATCAGTAATAGGGCGAGAAAAGTTAAAGGGTTCCCTGCGAGACGAAGGTCGAAGTAGGGTTGAGCCGAGCATCCGCCCAAAAGACTAGTATTTGCGAATTCATGAGCAAATCAGTAATAGGGCGAGATGCTCGGCAAATTAGGTGGCACCGCGGATATAAGTTATTCGTCCTAATGCGATATTGCATTAGGAGTTTTTTGTTTTTTAAGGTAGATGAGTATTTAAAAACCAAATATCGCATAGAAGTATAAGTAAATTTGACATTGAACGATAATGGTATGGTCGAGATGCTATTAGATTTGGTTGCTACATGATTAATAAAAAACACCTTTTGGTCTAAATGAATTATAAAAATTAAGGAGAAAAAAATGAAAATTAATGAAGTAAAAAAACATCATGGCGAGATTGTAGAGATTCGCGGATTTGTGAAACAAATTAGAGATTTAAAGAAAATGCAATTTTTAGTAATATATGATATTACTGAGAGTATACAAGTGACGATATTCAAAGATGAAGCTCATGCAAAATTAAATGAAATTGTCTCTACTTTGACACCTGAGTCATCAGTGAAAATCAAGGGTGAAGTCAATGTCAGTGATTTTGTGAAACTCAATGGCGTAGAGATACTGCCTACAGAGATAGAGATAGCGAACTTGGCTAATAGTCCATTGCCTATAGATATGACAGATTTTAGTGAGTCGAATAGAGATTTGCGTCTCGACTGGAGATTTCTAGACCTTAGGAGCAAAGAACATCAACTTATATTCCGTGTTCAGACTACTTTAGAGATGGCTATGCGTGAATATTTGACTACCCACGAGTTTATAGAAATTCATTCTCCGAAATTAGTTGGTAGTCCGAGTGAGTCGGGTGCAGAGTTGTTCTCACTAGACTATTTCGGTGGCAAAGCGTATTTAGCGCAGAGCCCACAATTATATAAACAGATGGCTATTGCGTCTGGCTTTGAGAAAGTATTCGAGATAGGACCAGTATTTAGAGCGAATAAATCGCACACTTCTAGACATGATACAGAATTCACATCTATTGACTTCGAGCTCGCATGGATTAATTCGTACGAAGATGTAATGAAATTCGAAGAAGAAATTTTGCAATACACACTAAAGAAAGTAAAAGAGAAACATGGCGAAGAGATAAAGAATATCTTAGGGCAAGAAGTAATAGTTCCAACACTTCCATTTCCACGCATTCCAATGGCAGAGGCGAGAAAGATAGTCGAGAGTATGGGGTATACTATACCACCAGAGACGAAGGGAGATTTAGACCCAACTGCTGAGAAAATGATAGGCGAATATGCTCTTAATACTTATGGTAGTCAGTTTGTATTTATCACAGAATTTCCGACCTCAATTCGTCCGTTCTATCACATGTATAAGGTCGATGACAAAAGTAAAACTTGTTCATACGACTTATTGTGGGGCGGACTGGAGATCACTACAGGTGCACAACGCGAGCATAGGTATGAAATATTAGTTCGTCAAGGAGTGGAAAAAGGAGCTATTCCGAAAAATGTGATAGATAAGCAGGGTAATATTCTAGAAGAGAAATTGCCAGTGGGTATGAAAGCATATCTCGAAACATTTAATTACGGTATGCCACCACACGGCGGATTTGCGCTGGGACTCACGCGAATCTTAATGATATTGTTAGGATATTCCAATGTTAGAGAAGTGACTTATATCTATCGTGGTGTGGATAGATTGACACCATAGTTAATAAAAAATTTTAAAATATAAGGAGAAATTTATGAAAAGAGTAGAAATTAGAGACTTATTGAAGACTTACGAGAAATACGATGGCAAATCTGTCACACTATGTGGTTGGGCTAGAACGGTCAGAGATAGTAAGAATATCGCGTTTATCGAACTAAATGATGGTGCTTTTAAGAGTGTGCAGATTGTCGTAGAGAAAGATAAATTAAAGAATTATGATGAGATAGTACGACAGAATGTCGGTGCATCTTTCATGGTAAAAGGGAAACTGATTGTCACTCCGAATGCACAACAACCATTCGAGATTAATGCAGATGAGGTTGAGGTGCTAGGTGAGAGTGCTAGTGACTATCCATTGCAGAAGAAACGCCATACAGTAGAATTTCTTCGCACTATTCCACACATTCGTACGCGCGGTAATCTCTTCAATGCAGTATTCAGAATTCGCTCTGTATCAGCATTTGCTATTCATAAATTCTTCAATGATAGAAATTTCGTTTATCTTAACACTCCAATTATTACAGCTAGTGATTGTGAGGGTGCAGGTGAAATGTTCCAAGTGACCACACTAGATTTAAACAAAGTGGCTAAATCGGGCAAAGTAGATTATGAGAAGGATTTCTTTGGTAAAAAAGTTGCATTGACAGTGTCTGGGCAGTTGCAAGAAGAGACTATAACCCATGCTTTCGGTAAGACCTATACTTTTGGGCCAACATTTAGAGCAGAGAATTCGAATACTACTCGTCATGCGGCAGAATTTTGGATGATGGAGCCTGAGATTTGTTTTTGTGATTTAAACGAGATGATGGACAATGAAGAAGAACTCATCAAATATGTCATCAACTATGTAATGCAAGAGTGCAGAGATGAACTAGAATTTTTAAATAAATTCGTAGATACAGGTCTAATTGCCAGACTGAAAAATATTGTAGAGAGTGATTTTGTCCGTCTTGATTATACTGAAGCTATCAAGATGCTTGAGAAAGTGAAAGATAGATTTAGTTTCCCAGTAGAGTGGGGAGTAGATTTACAGAGCGAGCACGAGCGTTATATCACAGAAGAAGTATATGGAAAGCCAGTATTCTTAACAAACTATCCGAAAGATATCAAGGCATTCTATATGCGCCAGAACGATGATGGCAAGACAGTCGCAGCAGCAGACCTATTAGTACCAGGTATTGGTGAATTAATCGGCGGTAGTCAGCGTGAAGAGAGACTGGATAAACTCATGAATCGTATTCACGAATTAGGGCTAAAAGAAGAAGACTATTCTTGGTATCTTGATACTCGTAGATACGGCACTAATGTTCACTCTGGATATGGCGTGGGCTTTGAGAGATTAGTAATGTATCTAACAGGGGTAAGCAATATTCGTGATGTTGAGCTCTTCCCGAGAACTGTTGGAAGCATATTGGGCTAGAATACAAAAAATAGAATTAGTTAAACATAATAAAATCTCTAAGAATTGTTTTAGTTGTATCCTCGCTTAATATTTTAAATAAATTATTTCAATAACTCTATTTACAAAATTGATTAGTTATGTTATTATAATGAATATAGGAGGGATTATGGAATATATTAGATGTGACATTTGTGCTAAAGCTGATTGGGTGAATCCAGTTAATATCTCTATCGCATACGAGGCAGAACAAATATGCTATTTTAACGAGATATTAAATGAGTTAAAGCGTAGTTATGCTGGGAGAAATATCATTACCATTACTTTGAATTTCAATTTCAGCAAATATACTTCAACAGATTTAGCACTAGATAAAAGCAGAAAGGAATTAAAGATTAAAGGAGCGGTCGAGCCACCTGAAGTTTTTACAGGTAATACCTATGACGAAGCAGTTGAATTCTTTGCACCATTCAAAAAGAAAATAGACGCTCTGCATACTCAAGCACGAAAAGCTTATAGGGAGCTACATGAAGATGATGCTGATTATGACCCTATGGATGTATTTTTTTAGAATAAATCAATTCACTCATTAATCATGAAAGTATAATACTAATAAAAACAAGAGAACTTAAACCAATAAAAAGGTTTAAGTTCTTTTTTTTGTTTTTCAAAGTTTAGCTCTTAAAAATAAGCTCTTTGTATGCTAACCAGTTTACTAAGAAAAGTAGAAAATGGTTTTTATATCAAGTTACATAGCTGTTGTGTATTTGGCTAATAGTTTTATAAATTGAACGAATTATCAAATTCATCATTTTTATTTATTTCTTTTTTTAAGGATTCATATTTTAGTTTTGTAGATTCTCCGCCATGCAAATGTTTGATGCTGAAATTTTCTTCCATTAGTTTTTTTACTTCTAGATATAGTTTGTAGTTTAAATATTTTAATCTAACACTTAGCTCATAATGAACTGTGCTTTTAGGAATGTTAAATTCTTTTGCGGTAGCTCGTATGGTAGTATGGTTATCTAAAATGTAGTTAGCTAAATCAATAGCGCGATTGTCATAGTCGAAATTTGTCATATTTACTCCTTACATAAGTCTACTCATGGTCGTTGCGAAATATGTCAAAAAATAGTAAATAAAAATTTTGTACTAAATTTTGCTGAAATAAAAAATAAAAAATTTTTTAAAATCAGTAAAAATAAATAAAAAAACTTGTAAAAATAACAGTTTTCTTATAAAAAATAAAAAATTTTCGTATTTTTCTCGTAAATTAATAATTTGTTTTATAAAAATATTAAAAAAATTCGTTAAAATTCCTATATTATAGATATTTCTTTAAACTACAAAATATTACAAAAACCATACAATTTTCGCCATTTAATTTGACTCTATGACTATTATTTTATATAATAAAATTAATAATTATACTCGCGCGAAATTTATTAATTTTATGTTAATAAAAATCGAATAATTAGAGCAAATTAAAGTGAGGGAATATGAAGAAAAGTATTTTAAGTATTTTAATGATTGTATTCTTATCAATTACATGTGGAGTGTTCTCGGCATGTAAAGATAGATATGATAATATGAAATTTAAAATCGAATATGCGTATAGTGAAAATGCTACCAACTGGTACGATGGTACAGATGGCATCTCAATTTTTCATTCTAATAAGGAGTCGGAGACTGAAGATAGATTAGTCTTTGAATCAGGAGTTGCTAAATTATACTTTAGAATTTCGATAGAGAATGTTAAGGCAAAATATATCGACGACATTATTGTCTCGAGTTCACAGAGCTCGTTTGGCTTTAATTCTATCACTGTGAAACAAAATCAAATATTCCCAATTAATATCTATGAGAATAGCACTATACAGACAGTGCTAGGAATTTATGAAACCAATTCTCGTAATAGTACGGATGTGCGTTTGAATGTATCAAAGGCATTGACCGAGATACATGCCAACTTGGATAAATGTCCAGCAGTAATGGTTGGCGGTAATCTTGCACTCCTCACATTAAATAATCTAGAGTATCTCCCTCAAGGTACTTTAGAGAAAGGTGTAGACTACTCGATAGATTCATTAGGCTATTACACTCTAGATGGTAGATACATGCCTAATATTTTAGATCCCGAGAAGATTAATCAGTATGTGTCCATCTCTAATGGCGGTATACTTTCAGTCAAATCAAACTTTACCAACCTGAACACTAGTAATTATGTAGTCAGCATCAAGGCTACATCGAAATACCACAATGAAGAAGATGATGAAATTGCCACTTTCTTTGATGTGTATATTGTAGATAGAGCCATAAAGACTGGAGCTGAAGGTAGCATATACAAACCTACTATCAAAATAAACGATGTTATAGTAGACACATTCGATTTGTATACCAATGAAACAAATAATAGCAAATATGCTAGAGAAACATTAAATGTGGATACCAATTCATATTCCAGTGCGTACAATCGAGGCTTATATACTCACAAAGGCATAGTAAAGTATGGCATGGCAGTGTATGTAGATGATGAAAAATATGATTTCTCTAGACAAGAGCCATTGAATGGATTATTAATTACTCCAAAAGATGCCACTAATGGTGGTATGGATTTTGAAATCCTGACTACTAAATTCTCCCAAACAGAGAATAAGGTGCGATTCGCGTTAGAGATAGAAGGGCTATATTTCTCTTCATCTAGCATGCCTAATCATTCTACCGAGATAGTTATAGGTAGGAGAATGCTCGCAGAAGGAATCACTATCAATAATGAGACTTTCACAGGCAATAACAATGAAACATCCGGCACAATATATAGTACCAGTGTCGGTAATTATAAAGGTCTAGAGTTAGAATTGGGAGTAGACCCAGATGATGCTGTTAGCGATTATGAAATATTTATTGATGCCAACGAGAATATTATATTTTCTTCAAATGTTGAAAATATATCGGGCAATACATACAAAGTAAAGAGCGGAGAAAAGATTGTTATTAGACTTAAGGAAGGTATTAAAACTAATCAGCAGATACAGTTCCGAGTTTTGACTACACCTAGCACTCTTGACCCAGTTGACCAAAGATATTTTACACTTAAATACAATATTATTAGCAGTGTGACTGCTGACAAAATAGAAATATTCGATAGAGAAGATGGCGAAATCCAGAATAACAAAATTATTTATATTAATGCAGAGTCTCAAACTAATATCCTCGCCAAAGTATTTTACACTGGTACACTTAATAGGTCGAGTATAAAATTGTCTAGTGATAATGAAGAAGTAAAATTTGCGAATAATAGCAATATTATTTCCTTAAATGACCCATCAGTCAATCTTATTAAATCAGATATAGATGGTGCTAGTAGATATGATATTTATTCTATCGGTGTTCGAGCTAATGGTATCGAGACGATAGCTAATATTGATTTTATCGTAGCAGACGGAGCGGTTAGAATACCGGATGCCAAAGTGCGCCTATCAAGTGTATATGTGACGACAGGCGACAGCATAGTAGTAAAGACTGATAATAGAGATGTTACTAAGTTTGATGTAGATAAATTTACATTAAAATATGCGGTAGTCAAGGGTAAATCAATTGATTTTGAAGTCCTAGGCAAATTAAATGATACGCTTAGTGATTTAGTGATTAAAGATATAACTATTATTACCGATACTGGTCACAATAGTAATGGTTTTGATTTATATGCTGTAAGAGCGACAAAAATATCTAAAAATATTTTCAATATTATGGGTATTAAGGGCTCTGTTACGCAAGTTCTCAATCTTAGGATTACTTTCTATACTTTTGTAGGCAACACTGTGGTAGAGTCTGAGAAAGTAGTAACTATAGAGATAGCTGTATACGATCCTATTACTAATATAGACCTAAATACTGACTCTCGCGATGTCGTGTATATTAATTCTAAATATTTAGATGCGGCTAGCACAGAGATTAATTTCTCTGCTTTTGCATCAAATAATGCTACGCCTACTAGTGAAGTAGTTTTCACAGGCGTAGAGCAGGCAGAATATAAAAACGCTACTCAAATTCAGCTAAAATTATCTGAGACAAATGATACAAATGCAGTTTCAGTGTATTTAAAGACTGAAGACAGAGAGATACCATTAGATGAATTTGGCAATGGTGTTCTAAATGTAGATGATGTCAATCTATTACGTGGTAGCATAATAGTTCGCTTGAACTATAATGTTCATACATTTAGAAATATTACACTGACATTTATTGCTTTGCGTTTCGGCGAAGTATCAGTGTATTCTAATAGTATTTCAATCAATGTAGTTGACTATGAGTCAATGGATAGCATTAGAGTTTCGGGTGACGCTATTACTTCTTATGGAGATGATAGTCATTATATCTATATGTCATTTATAGATGTGCCAGATTCTGATAGATATGACGTAGTCAAATTCAATGCTAATCCATATTATGCTAGTAACAATGCGAATAAACATTATGATGAACTAGATTACGAATTGTATCAAATTTTACAAGATGAAGACGGCTCAATTCTGACGAACGATGGCGTGGCTATAGAGACAGATATTGATAAGAGTCGTTTGGATATCAGTTTTGCGAATAACGAAGTAATTATTAGAGCAGACAAAAATGATGGTGGGGGATTATTTAGATTAGTACTTGTTGCCAAAGATTCGTATAATGATGATAAACATACTTATGCTACGACTTTCTCGCTAATATTATCAATCAGTGATGGTAGTGAGAAGAATAAATATATTATTAATAATGAAGATGACTTATATAACATAGTCAATAATCTAGGCGCTAATTATCAGTTAAGGAGTGATATTGCTATAGATAATTTCAGACCAATCGGTTTGAAGAATGACAATACAGTACAAGCATTTACTGGTAAGCTGCATGGTACAGCAGAGAATTTAGATAGCAACAACCAAGTTATCTCTACTTCAAAATACAAGCTAACTCTAAATATTAATTCTACAATTACGGATGGTAATGGAGATGTTTATTCTGGCTTATTTGCTATTTTAGGCGAAGGTGCAGAAATTAGAGGTCTTGATTTAGATATTAAATTTGATACCAGCGCATTCAAGTTGACATCTAATAATAATCTAAATATTGGTGCGGTAGCTGGTGTTAATAATGGTACGATTGTAGGCGTAAATGTATCTATTCTAAATAGTAGCAATATTTTATTCCAGCAGGCAAACACCGAATGTACTATTAATTTTGGTGGTGTAGTAGGTATCAATAATGGTAAGTTAGATTTATCATTATCTAATATTAATTTCAATTCAGACATTACTTCTAGTTCTACTACTTATCATAATATCGGTCTAGTAGTAGGTATAAACTATAATGAGGTCGTAGGTGGTTTTAGTGGAAAAGATGGACTAAACAGCCCATCATATACAATCATAGCTAATACTACGTTTAATTATATCAATACCAATACTCCAAATGGCAATATTAATCTCGCCGCAGTTATTGGTAAAAGTGCTGCTCGCAGTAAGGTTTCTAATATACTAGTTGGCGGTAGATTAGAATTAAAGAATAAATGCAATTTATCATCAAGCGAGAAATCAAATCTGGCAGGAATTGTAGGCTTTTTAGAAGGTAATGTTGAGACATGCTATGCAATCGGTCTTGACCTGACTTCAAATCGTGATTTCAATGTAGCTGGTATAGTCGCACTAGCTAGTTCGGCAAACATTATAGATGTCAGATATATTTCAGCTGAGTTCTCTGGCAGTATTACTGCTTTGGGTAGAATCACAGGCTCAGATTTAGTAGCAGGTATTGTAGCCAAGGCTAGCGGAGTCACTATTACTCGTGCTACAGTAGAGTCATTTATCTCAAAAACCAGAGATGAAAAGAATAACATAGTTACTTTCTACACATTAAATGGTGGCAACACTACAGCAGGTTTAGTTGCAAATGCAAGCAGTACAGAGATAAGTTTATCTTTCGTCAATGCTAATATCCAGACTAATGGCAGGGTAATACTTACTTCTAAAGTTACAGAAGAAGACACTTACTATGTAGGCAGACTCAATAATTTAGAAGCAGATATTTCTTCTAACGCTACTTACGCAATATTCTATAATGATGAAAAAATATATGCAATGAGTAGTAATACGATAGAAAATATTACTCCAGATGAAGAAAATGCAAATAAAATTAATGACTTTATTAGTGGTTTGATACTTAATAGTAATTGGAGCAATAGTTCAAATTACAATGCTATACTATTTAATAGTCAAGAATATAGTTTACCATATCTAATATATGATAATGATATTCTCATGATAAAGAAGCCTACTAGCATCACAGTAGGTGTCAATAGTGAATATATCAATAAGATTAATTCAATTATAGTTGGCGACATGGATATTATTGTGAATGAGAGCAAGATTACAGATACTGTAATTATCAATTATCACAATGACCCAGCGAATCCGCTCAACAATATATCTCACAATACTTATAATTTACTTGATATAATAAGTTTGAGAGTAGTACCTACCGATGCACAGGGCGGAGTGAATTTCATGGTAATAGAAGGCTCGCAATATGCTTATATTACAGATGTCAATGGCGTCAAAAAACTAGTATTCACAGGTGTTACACTCGGTAATAATCGTATAGTGATAAGATGTTATTCATCATTTAATGAAGACCTTGAAGAATTTATAGTATTATATACTGAATATGGTGTGAGTGAACTTATCATAGAATCCTCAAATGTCAATAGAATAAATGATGAAGATGCGATATTTGAACTTATGACATTCACAGGGGCAAATCCTATTACATTCAATATCGGTGCGAATAATGTTTATGATGGTATAAGTTTCAATACTATATTAGACGCCAATATTGATGAATATCTGTCAATTAGATTAGAGACGGCTACTAATAGTATATTAGATATAAAAGATACAACCAACTCAAAGACAGAGTTTACTCTAAAAGTGAAAGACAATGCTATATTTACTGACAATAGAGAAGTCGAAACTATCACTGCAGTTTTGGAGCTAAATGCAAAAGAATATTTTGGAGATAATTACCAAGGTAGTAGTGATATAATAGACATTGCACAGACTACTCTTAGAGTAGTGGCTATGAAATCGGCTAATGAAGTAGTGGTTGTGGGTAGTGAGCCATCCGTTCCTACCAATGCAAATATCACATTCGATGCTGAATTATACACAGGTTATATGTCGACTGACACAGCGAATAAACCATTCGTAAAATACAGCATAGTTGGGGATAAAGTCGTTTTATTAGAAGATGGCAAAGATAGTATTGAGCTATCAATAACATGTAGAGAAGAAAGTGAAACCGAATTAAATAAACTACTCAGTCGAGCTAAAGTATCGAATATAGTAGAGTTATTTGATTTCTCATTCGGATACACTCTATTAAAAAATAATCTAGGCTATAATTACAATATCAATATGTCTCTAAAAGATGAACACAATTATCGTTTCATTGAGAATAATATTGATTTGATTGTTCGCGTAAGTGCAAAGAGCAATAATGACAAATATGCCACTTTTAATGTTCAATTAAAGCCAACACCATTATCTACTATTCGTATGGATAATTACACAGCGACTAGTATGTCGGCTGCTGGTTCTTATATAAATATCATCAGTGCCAATTCTACAGAGACGGCAATTATCTCTCCTGGTGGATATGGTGGAGTATTGATGATTTACTTAGAGCATAGTTACTCTAATCTTGTTTCTGCGGCCTTGACGAGTAGCGAGCTATTCGTTCCAGATTTGAATAAGAACGTTCGCATTCGTTTTGAGCAAGTAGTTTATAACGAAAAGAATAATAACTATGAAACTATATATCCAAGGAACCAAGAGATAGATGGCGGTATAATGCTAGAGAAGGCATCTGTCAAAGGTGAGAACGGATATGAATACACAGGAGTCATCTATGTCCACACTATTTTAGAGAAATTCAGTGGTCTAGAGGGCTCAATCACGATATCTCTAGATGTAGAGACCAACAATGGTATAGTGAAGTCTATTACTAAACCACTTCTTACTCAATATATACCGGGAGCTGGTTTGACTTATGATGGAATTGAGGTAGGAGACCTAAGTGACGATACTAGAGAGTATATAGTGCAAAAAGGTACTACAGGTAATGTAGTTAAATTAAAGGTATACGGCTATCAATTTAGTGCGAAGCCAATCATTAACTTTGTATGGAATGATAAAGAAGAGACTGCAAAGATATTAGACTATGTATCTTATCATCTCGGAGATATAGTATCTAATGCAGATGGTTCATACTATATTGATGTATATCTCAATGTAGCGAAGAATATCCCTAAGACATTTACGATGAGTGCAAATATGACACTTATTACAGAAGATGGTCAGATTACGAGTGAAGATAGTAACACTTTGGTATTCCATCCAGTAGATTATGTAGTAAAGAACAATTCCGCTACTATCAAAGGTCTAGACAATGGCTTATTTAGTATTGCGGAGGGACATTCTAGGTATTTAGAGTTTATATTTGATACTGATGCCAACGCCGATTTATCAGATGAGTTATATTATATATTGTTGAGAAGTATAATGGGCGAAATTACTGATAGTGAAGATCATGTCAAAATAAATGAAAATAATTTGAATAAGTTTTTAGAATTATTCTACTATATTGACGCTAACGGCACGAGAAAGACTCTAGCGGACTCTCAAGAAGAGTTTATAGTTAGATTTATTAATAATAAACTTAGAATCGACGCTACGCGAGCAATTCAACTAGATATTAACTTTGATGTTCATTACAATTATGAAATAGGGGAAGATGGAAAGTATGAGTTGAAATTTGCGTCAGCTTCAGATAACCAATATCCATATACCATGGATTTCTCGTTTAGACTAAATATCTATCCAAGTACGACTGAGGAGCATGCTACTCAGATTAAGACAGCGGAAGATTTCCTTGCCATGAATGCGAACGAAGATTATATTCTAGCTAATGACATAGTGCTGGAAAATTTCACTCCTATTACTACCAACATATCCAGTCTAGACGGTAATAA
Source organism: Candidatus Onthoplasma sp. (assembly GCA_965646995.1). GTDB lineage: Bacteria > Bacillota > Clostridia > Christensenellales > UBA1242 > Onthoplasma. Next base: position 23,074 of record CBFGBH010000003.1, on the reverse strand, counting down.
TAGAGTAATTACTATAAAGAGTTTCGCAGTTGATGTCGATAGAACCAATTATGGATTGTTTGATACTATCGGAAAATATACGACAGAAGAGGGCGAAGAGAAACAGACCATTCTGAAGAATGTCATTGTAGACTATGGTCAATTCGAAGGATTAATACTTACTAATAATAATATTACGAACATCACTTTCGGTGGATTGGTGGCACATAATAATAGTGGCTTAATTTATAACAGTGATGTTATGGCGTTTGCTCCTAGTGAAAAAATTGTAAATCTACTACCGGATAGTTCGAACGAAGTGAATATTGTATTTGGTGGCTTGGTAGGTAAGAATACTGGAGATGCAATTATCACTAATTCACGCGTGGGCAACTTGTCATATAAACGTATAACAGCAAGCGAGACACAGGATTCAGTCAATGATTATGGTTACATTACTATGGATAATAGTGATAAGACTATACTTAGACCGCAGCCAATCAGTTTTGTTATAGGCAATATGACAGGCGCTACTACAGGACAGGGCTTCATAGCGGAGGCAGGAGCATTTGTAGGTCAGAACGAGGCTGTTATAGCCAGTGCTTATGTAGCTAATACCAGCTTAATCAACTATTCTACTGCACCGGGCGTTAGCAAGACAGCAGGTTTCGCAGCTGATAACTCAGGTAAAATTTCATATAGTTATGTGAAAGCGCTCGAGAGAAATATTACTAGCGAAAATCCATATTCTACAGGAGCTAAAATCGAATCAACTACTAATGGTACGGTAGCAGGCTTTGTACATACTAATAGTGGAGATATAGACAATTCTTATGCCAATACAGAAATAAGGTCAGACTCTACCTTCATGGCAGGTTTTGTATATAATCATGCTTCAGGTACAATTAAAGAAAGCTATGCAGCATGTACTTTCAATGGTAAACATATCGGCGAGAATACTACAGCAGAACAACCATTTGTGGGATACGAAAACAACGAATTATTATCACATGGTAGACTTATAAACACATATTTCTTGATAGACCAGAATGTGATCATAGATAAATCGAAAATTCCATATCCAGATAATCAAGACCAAGCAGACGCTTTGAACTGGGAGAACTTCTCTAATGCAGACAAACTAAATAACTTTGTATTTGTACTTAGTGATTCTAGGCAAGAGCGTAGCCAAGGTATATGGTCATACTATAATAGCGATGATAGACTCACTATTCTACCAGAACTTACTAGTACGAATAAGGTTACTTATTCATATAGGTATTTCACGGGCTTTAACGATGAAGGACTTAATAATTTCGCTAATTCAGCCCATTTCAGTCAGGGTAGTGAATTCAACCCATATATCATACGAAACGTAGCAGAATACAATGATGTACTGACACATAATTCTAGCATTAGTAGTATATCTGGTTATTTCAGATTAATTAACAATATAGACTTTGATGATAATAACAAAGCTATTACTACTCGTGTCGGCTTCACGTTCGGAGACAAGAGCAATAGAAATGTGACTAGCCTAGATGGTAATGGAATGACAATTAGCGGAATATTCCTAGATGTAGGTCAGGATGTGGAAGAATCTATTGGTCTTTTCTCTGAGATAGAATACGCTTATATTAAGAATTTGAATCTCGAATTTGCAGATGCAAAATTCAGTTCGGCTAATGTTCAGTATTCGGGCGGATTATCAGGTAAAATTAATAATAGTGTCATTATGAATGTCAACTTGAATGGGGCTAATACTGTCATCAATGGTAATAACTTTGCTGGAGGATTGGCAGGTATCATTACAGGTAAGGGATTAATATATAGCGTCACTTCTAATGTCAACGCATTGGCGAACACAGAGAATACGAGCAATATGTATTATAGGTCTAACGACTATGTAATGAAGAATGGTTGGAACTATGACGAGTATTTGAAACATTTATCATATGCTGGTGGAATAGCAGGTGTTATTGACTTAGATGTTAGAGGAAGAGACGAATACAATTTATCTTACATCACTATAGACGGTAATGGTATGATGACTCCAGTCGAGGGAGATGGAAATATTAAGGCAGACTTCGCAGGCTCTATCGCAGGTTATGCTGGATTAAATACCAAGAGTCTAAAGTTGAAGTATAATGTAGGAGTTAATAATAGAATTCGCGGATGGCATGCAGTTGGTGGACTATTCGGCGTGAATATGGGTAGTATCACTGCTTCACAAGTCACTGCTATAGAAGAGACTCAGTTCAATTATGATAAAGCTTATGGCGAATATGTTATCAAATTATCTAAAGGAGAAGAATCGGTATTAGAAGGGGATTATGGCAATAGGACACTACTAGAGTCGTATCAGTATGCAGGCGGACTAGTAGGTATCGGTATCAATAATACTATCAAATCATGTTATAGTAAGGCTAGCTTCAAAAGTGGCGTAACTATTGGTGGTCTTATAGGTATTAGTATTGCATCTACTGTCAACTATTCATACGCAGTGCCATTCATCCATTTGGATGCGAATACTAGACGCGTAGGCGGACTATTTGGTCAAACTTTCGATACCATAGATAGAGATGGTCAAGCTAGTGAATACATATCTATTCTCAATAATATGGTAATTCACAATACTTCACATTCTCTCAATAGTTTATTCTCGACTGTATTGTTAGACGATGCTTCGTTTGAGAGTAACTCTGATTTCGTAATAGACTATATATGTGCAGATTTTGGACAAGGTACAACAGGAACTAGTCTAAATGGTCTGATGTCATATATCTATTCAGGCGAGGTTAATTATACAGATGTAAATACTGTTAGAAATCAATTAGAAAATAAGATTTCGCATGCACAGTTATCCGAATTATTAAATAGGACAGATGATGTTGCTATCAGTAAACAAGAAGTTCTATTTAAAGAGATTTTCTCTAGCTGGGACGAAGAGTTCTGGTCATTCGATGATAGCAAGTTCTATCCATTACTACTTAGTAAAAAGGCTGACAACTATACCTTAATAGAAAATTCATCAGATTTTGATAAACTTATCAGCAATCCAAGCGGTGCATTCAAGATAGTTAATGACATTAATCTATTTGACTGGATTGAGACTCATAATGATAGCAACTTCATATTCAATATAGATTTCACGGGTATATTAATCGGTGGCAAAGAAGATGGTACTACGCCTACCATAAGTGGTTTACATAAAAGGACAATAACTACTGGTAATGCAGGTCTATTTAGAACCACTAATAGAGCAACGATTAGAAATATCAATTTTGAGTGGCAGGCAGAGAGCAAGAATCCTGCTATTACAGTTAATCATGAAATTGCGTATGTCGGTGGTGTATCAGCGAGTGATACCAATTCATTGTTTGCTTCTCTTAATGTGATAGTTGCGACTGATAATTCTGCTCAAGATGGAAACCAAAACGCTTTCTTAAGAACTAATGGAAATAACTCTATAGCAGGTTTTGGTGGAATAGTAGGTTTTGCTACTAATTCGAATGTACAAGGTTGTATCTTCGCTGGACAAATAGATGCTCAATTAAAGGGTATTGGCTATACTAATAATATTGTCAATTTCGGTGGATTGGTAGGTTACTCGATGAGACAGGATGATGATAATGCTTTAGTCCAGAATAGTATGGCAATCATTGATTCACAGGTCGGAGTAGACGAATATCCACAAGAATTCAAACTGACTTTAGCAGGTAATACCACAGATTTCAATATTGGTGGTGCAGTAGGTAATGCTACTAATGGTACAATTATATCAAAAGTAAAAGTTGGTAATTATGCGTATGAGAAAAATCCAAACGCAACTATCAACGTAAATATGAATTCAGTTAAGAAAGACATCTATCTAGCAGGTGTAGTAGGTAGTGCGACGAATACCATACTAACAGGTATAGATGCGCGTACAAATATCGTTTTAACAGGATCGAATGATGACAATAAGGGAGATCAGACAGTTACTCCGTTCACTAGTGTGGCAGGATTAGTCGCAAATTCTACAGTAAGTGGAACATCGAATATCAATATCACTCAGTCAAATGTATATTGTAATATTGATATGACTAGAGCAGGATATATTGATAATCTCATGACAGCATTCGGTGTGGCTCTATCACATGGTTACCTAGATATAGCACAGTGTTTATTCACAGGAAATATCAATACAGAGGGTACAGCTACTATTAATAACATATGGGCTTCATATGTATTAGGTTTGTGCTTATCAGCAACCGCTCAAGACAATATAGTGATTGACCAAAATGAAGTCATGGCTACAGGTAATATTAATATAGGCTCTAATGCTACTAATAAAATTTATTCAGGTGGACTAGTAGGTCAAGTTGTTAATGCACTTAATACTGTTAACGATTCGACTGACGAGACTCAAAATTCTACCAATATTACACTCAATATAAAAAATTCATCTGTAGATGGTAAGATAATACCGATTAGTGCTATATATAATGAAGATATCACTAAAATCTATGTCGGTGGATTAATAGGTCAAGCACCAAATGTTAATATCATGTATGTATATGATATGGTTAGTATTATTGCAGACGGATTAGGTGCAGATACGATTCAAAACTTACATGTCAATGCACTATTCGGTAGTGTGGGGGCAGTGCAGATTAGCGAAGATAGTCTATACTATTCTAGTGACTATGCACTCTTCCCAGAAGATTCAGGTTATGGCAAGAATATCTCAGCCTACACTATGGCATTCTCAAACGATTGGAGTAAGTTTACAAATACTTCTATTTGGAGCGCAAAAGAGGGAGCAAGCGATAGAAAATACGCTCCATATCCAAGAAGTTTGGAGCTTGCGTTAGAGAATTATGCTATATTCCGTAATGACACAACAGGAGCCTTTACTTATCCAGTAGGTTCGGCTAGAAATCCGGCAATTATAAATGAGACATCTACTTATAATCTAAGTGATAAAGTATATGATTTCTATCTATTATCTGGTAGTTCATCACTTGATTTTATAGGTAGTCTATCTGGTGTGATGATAGCAAATGAGAAGATATATAAGTCTAATGAGACCAATATAGCTTACAATGTAGCTATAGATAACGAAGGAAAAGAGACGAACGAAAAGGCTATCGTACCAATGATTAATAGACATGGTGCGGTATCCAATCTTCATGTGGAATTATCTGATAGTATTTCACATAATGGTGGTATAATTTCTGCCTACAATAATGGCGTGATATTCAACTGCTCAGTACAGGGTACAGGTCTCACTGTATCAGGCGAAATAGGTTTATTATCTCATACTAATACAGGTTTGGTATCTTATTCATATTCAGGTGCAGAGTTTACAACATGTAATAATGATATTTCAGGAATAGTTTTGAATAACTATAATGGCGGTAAAATTTTAACATGCTATTTCACGGGTTATATAAATAACGATAACACCGCTATGGCAACCGGTATTGTAAAAACGAGTGAAGATAATTCTTATGTCTATAATACATATATGGCAGGTATTATCGAAGTTATTAGTGAGAGATATACAAGCTTTAGTGGTAACACTCTTATAGGCTCAAATAACTTTATTGATAGTTTTGCGAATATTGAGGAGATTGAGAATAATAACGCTATCAAAACAATATCTACTTATGACCTAATGAATACTCATAAAGAAGAGCATACTTCGATAACTATCCCTAAACTAAAAGGTAATTGGCATACTATTATAGGAAGTAGGTCTAGCACGATAGTAGGTATTACCGCTACATATCATGATTTCATTGATTTGAATGCTACTTCATTTGGTTACAATTATGGATATCCGGTCTATAATTTCCACAAAGATAATGAAATGAACTACCAATTATACACTGGTAGAGGACAGAGCTCAGATTCTGTTACAGACTATATTAAGATATCTAATTTAGGTGTACTCAGTATGATACATGGTATGGCGAATACATGGAGATTAGGAGATAATAGTGAGATAGTTTTAGATAATACATATTTGAACTACGCTATAATATACGATATAGACGGAAAAGGCATAGATTGGACAGACTATACTGTCGGTCAAGGTGTAATCGGCACAGATGCAGCAAGCACTAGACAATATCTATATTCAGGCTCTGATGCTGAGTTCAATGGTAAAGTTATTTCTAATAAAAATTATGCTATAAATGACATTAATGATGAAAATGCTTGTACTATAGAGAATATTTCAGGTAGTGGATTATTCGGCAATATCAATAGAGCAACTTTCGAATGTATCAAGTTCGGCACTATGGATATCAAGGATGGAGGAATACTAGGCAAACTTGTTAAGTCCATTGTCGATGAAAATGATCAAAAAGAAGCGACAGTTAAGGTCAATACAATTAATCTTTCGGAAGCTAAAGTTCAAGCAATTGAAAATAGCAAATATGTAGGTGGCTTATTTGGCGAGATAAAATCTGGAGATGTTGAAATTAATAATCTAATCACTAAGGTTAATGCAACATCTAGAGCTGACGACGCCACCGTTAATAAAAATTCTCGTGCTACTATCACTAAGATCAAAGATACCGAAGTTTCAGGTCTAGTGACAGGTCTCATAGCCGGTAAATTATCAGGCGGTAAGATTGATATAGACTCTAGTCATGTAGGGGATAAGGCTCTTACTATTGCTTTCGAGTACTTAGATATTGGAGATAAAGCAGATGCCTTTACTTACGCTGGTGGCATAGTCGGAGAAATGTCAGCTGGTAGTATCAATGGCAATAATGCAGAAGTTAAGATATTAACTGGATATGAAGCAAATCATGGTGTAGATATATTGGCAGGTGTAGTAGGTAGAGTAGCAGAAAATTCTAGTTCATCGGATAAAAATACGATAACAATTAGTAATGTTAAAGTATTAGTACCTGTAACTAATAACTCGGTTGTAGCTGAATATAAATTGAAGGCACAGTCTTTCGGCGGTATCGTTGGAGAGATTAAGAGTGGTAATGCTAGCATTGAGGGATGCTCTTTCGGTATTGACTCTATCGTAACTGGAGTAAACTCAAATATCGTCGTTTATATGAATGCTGGATATAATTATTTAGGTCTAGCAGTCGCTAAACAGATTGGTGGCGCGCTGTGCTTAAATAACTTTTCAGCAGAAAATATTAATATAAAAGCTACAGTTTCAAACGCTAATGCAGACTCATCTAAAGCTGATGCGTCAGCAAGTACATCAGATGAAAGCAAACAAGGTTTCGGTACTTATTTAGGATTGATGACCGCGGGTAGTTTCATAGAAAAGAATAGTACTATTAAAATCAACAATTTCACTGTAGATAATGGTTATAATCTAGGAGGTTTAGTCGGAAGATATAATGCAGGAACCAATGTTCCTAATATTACACTTCATACTGATTTAGGGACGTCTGGTAGCGATACGATTATTCTGAATGGCACACACAATGTCGGCGGTGCGTTTGGATACTTTAACGGCAATATTGATACAATGATGCAGAAATATTCAGTAGATGCGTCTATAAATGAAGGGACTAGCGGAGAGCAAATAGATAAACTTTGGAATTTCTTGCAGTCGAAAGAAGGCTATGCAACGATTGGTAATAATGGTATCACTTCAAAGTCGTTATCGAATTGGGGCGGTCTGTTTGGAAAGTTTGTAGGAGAACTTACTTATAAGAAAAATACTGGCACTGATAATACTACAACTACACGTGAAAATGACCAGCCAGTAGCAGTACCTGTCATTACTAATAGAAATAGATTTATTATATATGATGCTCAGCTCACAGACAATCCTAATCTAATCGGTCTAGGTGGAGTAGTAGGATGTCTAGAAGGTAGTGCTAAGAATCTAAGTAATGAAGCGGGAGATAAGTTCATCACTTATTATAAAAATAGTGGTTTGGGCTTTAATTCCGATAAATATATATTGAACTCTATGACGAATAAGTCGACCTTATACACAATTAATGTCGGCGGTGTGATAGGTTTAATCGACAATACTAAAGAAGCAAATTATAGTATTACCAATATCAGAAATTCTTCGCCTGTGACTGGTTATCAGAATGTGGGTGGATTAATCGGTTATGCGAAAAAGATTAGTTTGATAAATGAGTCACTTTATGAAAAGGCTTCATTTAATAATAATGAAACACCATCAGATAATGAATTGTACTTCACTCGTACTGAGAATATAGTCGGGGATAAGAAGACTTATGACTATATTAGAGTAGAGTCTCCTTCTGACTTAGATAATTTATATAAAGTAAGAAAATTAGACTCTTTAGACAATCCATTATTTACTTCGAGTGCAGAAGTCTCAGGTGTGATAAATGTTGGTGGAGCTATAGGTTATGTTGGAGATAGTATCATTGACTCCATTTTGTCATCGTCGAATATATATGGTAATACTAGTGTAGGCGGTTTAATAGGTAGGTTAAGGAATTCTTCTGTATACAATTCATTAGTAGGACATATAGCATATTCAAATGATGCTAACGAGACAAAGGCTAACGCTACTACTGAGATAAAAGGCATATTCTATGGTTTAAATATCAAAACTAATAATAATTTTAATGATACACAAACAATAGTATATCTACCTACTAGTGTCGGCGGTTTCATAGGTACTGCTGACTCTAGCGAGACTAATTATGTATTAAAAAACAACAACATCGTATCTATCAATGTTACGAGTTCGAATGAAGGAGCAACAATAGCTAGCGGTGCTAATAAACAGACATCTTCAGTCATTTCTACTATTGGTAACTTAATGGCTAATATAGCTATAGGAGAAGGTTCAGAAAATATCAAACCAGATAAAGTAGATGATTATAAAGAACTATTAGGCACTGACCCAGATGGCGAGAAGGCGACGAAATTCAATTCGTTATCTTCCGGCTTCGGTGGCTTCATAGGCACGACTAATGAAAATATGATTAGAAATGGCGATGCCATTACTTCAAATTCGATACATGTCAATGTATCCGCTCAGTTAGGTATCAATGTCGGTACATTCTACGGATATTTAAAAGGAAATGACACGAATACTACCCTAAATACACCTAAATTAATAGCAGATTCATCTACTAGTGGTGCATACAATATAGGCGGAGTAGTAGGATACTTAAATGGTGCTATTTCAAATTATAAAATTAAAGATGGTGCGACATCATTCGGTAAGGCAATTACTTTGCAAGAAAATGGTAATGGAATGTATGTCGGCGGACTCTTTGGTAAAGTAGCTAAAACAACTGGTATGGTTAATTTGAATGGTATTGAACTGCATAAAGAGATCATTATCTCTAATAATGCTGTCTCTTATTATATGGGTGGTCTAATCGGACGTTTAGAAGGCAATATGACTGGAGCAAATGTTTATGATGGAGTATTTGATTCAAATAAACCAGAAAACTTCGGCGGTCTAGTCGGCTTGTTGAAAGTAGTATCCGGTCAAACAAATGATAGTGGTGCTCCGGGTGCTACAGTAAAAGGTATACACAAGTTTGCATTTACTATTAATACAATTGAAAATTCTAATTATTACGATGCAGAATCCATATTCCATGAAGAAGTGACAGACGAAGGAAAAGTATATTTATATGCACAAGCATACTATATAAATCAAGATAATTTTAATATTTCTCCCTCATCTAATACTAAGTTCAATAATACTATTACAACAAATCCATTAAATAAATATGCTCAAGGTTGGCATAAGAAATACACAGGTTTTAGAATTGTACAGAGATGTATTCCACAGGCTAACACATGGGATTCTGTTGCTACAATATACGATGCTGCGAATATTACTCATGTGGGAACTATAGAAAACCTTGGATTACAAGGTAAAGGTATACAACGCAAAAAATACACATCTAAAAATACAGCTAATGGATTAGAAGAGTCTTCTGATTTTGTTGATTGTGAGAATGATTATATATGTTTTACTATTTATGAAGAGGAACCAGGAAGTCCGAAACTTTACAGTCCAATTGGTATCGCTACTCCTAGATATCATCAAGTAACTAAGGATGATTATAAAAAGGACTCAGAAGGAAATGATATATTGAAAGAAGAGACACCATTATACGAGACTCTGACGGATAGTAAAGCAAATGTAGGTGAATGGTTATGGGGTGCATTTATTAACGAGAGTCCATTAGAAGATTATTATATTGATGCAAATCATAGTAATAATGGAAAAAATCTTAATGGGTTAACCTATTTCGAATGGGGATCAAAAGGTGAATGGACGAAGTATGCAACTTTAAGTAATGGAAATAACCATAGAACATTCGTAAATAATCAAGATGGTAAAAAGAATAATTCGACTTACATATCGTATTTTGTAAAAGGTTACTTGGCTGGAGATGAATCTAATGAAGGTGATGCAAAGTATTCAAGTAGCAAAGGAGCATACTTTGTATTCCAAACTGTATTTGAGAATGAATCGGCTAATGGATTGACCTATGATAATGGTAAAACAGGAAATGATAAAGTTTCTGGTAGTCTAGGCGGTATTACAGATCATGAATTACCACAGTCAGGATTGTTATTTGAAGTCACTGGATATATTAGTAAAAATGCACAAATTACGAGAGAAAATGCTGGCGCCATTGATTGGTTTGCAGTAGGTACTTTTGTAGGAGCTTTAGTTATAGATATTACTATAGCGGTGGCTACAGCAGGAACAGGTACTGCTGCCACTTCATTAATGAAAGAAGGAGCTAAACAACTTGCAAAAGGTGTTGCTAAAGAGACAGGAAAAGCAATGGCAAAACAAGGAGCGAAAAAGCTATTAGCAAAAGCAGCAAAGGCAACTGGAAAATTCATAGCTAAGAATGCCAACAAATTTATAGCTTTATTCACATGTATAGCTCTATATAGCGCTACTAAAATATACTCAGCTGGCACGAGTGAGTCACAGTATTTTAAAGAACCAGATAGAAATTTCGGTTATCTGTCTAGTGTCTATTCTAGAGAAATATACTATAATAAGAATAGTACCAATGATAAAGTGTATAATATTGCTCAACTCGATGATTCATTCACAACAGATGATGGTCAAGAGATGACATTCTACTCATATAATAGACCAGCAGATTATGTCACTCATAGATATCTTGGCGTTAAAGTAGAGCTTACTGAAGAAGGTCTGAAAAAGATTGCTTTCACCGAAAATAAAACTTCTACAGTTGTAACATTAGAAGAAGAGGATATTGATTTAGATCTAGGTGCATCAACATATCCAAAATCGCTTAACGATATTACAGGCTATGCTTCAGTAAAATGGATATCAGATGGAGATGAAGTAAATGTGACATTGTGTCAATTTACAGGCTTAGATGGCATCTTTATACTATATGACAATTATTTGTATAAAGACGGAATGTATTGGATAAATAATCTCTCAGGAAGCGTATCATACCAGCGTACTACAGCATTCTTTGAACCACCCGAAGATGAAGATGGTGATGCGTATAAAGGTATAAAATATTATTTCTCAGATATAGATAGCGATGGGAATAATAATATATATGTATATGGTAGTTTCTTTAATGGTGAATATAATGTTGACGGCTTCCCAGGCAATCTAGTGAAGAAATCAGGTGAAAAATATACTATCAATAATGCCACACTAGATGCAAAGAAAGTAGAGAATGTTCAGCTCAGAACTTTTACATATTCAAATACTATTAATAATGACAACAAAGAGAATTTCATGGAAGGCTATGAATATATGTACGGAGCATATTATACTGCTAATGGTATAAAATTCGAAGATGGAAATCTAAAAAATTACGCTACATATAGAAGACTAGACTCAAAACCCGAAGACTTTGATAAATATCGAGGTTCAAATTATTTAAGGCTAAAGGAAGAGATTAAACAGGTAATAGATGATAAAACGGTAATTACATATGAAGATGTTTATTTTGAGATAGAAAAGATTGGAGAAGAAGTCATTACCGGGTGGTCATATGCAGATTATACTGAAGATATGATATTTAATAAGAATTCTTCGTTTGTTGGTTACACCGATAAGGAAAAAATCAAGATTATCATTTATCCTACATCATTTATAAATCCTTATAAGTCTGAAATTCCTAATAGCCAAGATAATAACTATTATATATATTCTTCAGAATCGGGTGTACCTCATAATGTGACATATTACCTATTTGAAGGTGGATATTATGTGGATAGATTAATTGATGAAAATGATAAAGATAATTATATTGATGAAGTATTTATCAGAGTTAACAAAAATGACTATGTTCGTTTGACAGATGAAAATGGTGCAGCTATTACTAACGCTCCAGGAATAGAAGACGTCACAATAGATGAAAACACTACTATAAAAGCATTTAAATATACGAGCATAGCTGAACACTATGTAGATTTAAAAGGGTATTACTTAAGCGGTGCAAAACTAGAGACAGATTATCGCACAGAAAATGGTAAGGAAAATGGAACAATTCTATATAAACTCAACACTTCTTATGTAGTCGGTGGTGAAAATAGTGGTACAGAGAAAAGCGACGGCTTACTATACTATATGACTATGAGTTATGGTTCAAATCAAACCGCTCAAATTAAATCTTATAATTATAACAAATACTTAATAAATTCTACTTTTGATTTATATTCACGTTATAAATATATTTTCAATGGCAATCCTACAAATTTAGATTTTACCGATGTTGATGGTGTCTGGGATAGCAATAGTTTATTACCGGAATCTGGTAAAACATCTATTAATAATGGTAAACCTACTTACTTTGTTGAGCGTGTACAAGTCACTCTCAGTGGTGGTAATATATTGAAACACCTTGCAGGAAGTACAGGAACGGCCGGTAGCATCAAACCAGGAATTATTAAGATAGATTAAGAAAAAATCATGCAAACGCATGATTTTTTTAATTGAATATAATAATAAAATATATATTTATTAGAATTTTGTTTTTTTATGAAATGAGATAAAATTGCAGGAAATATGATTATAAACTCATTTCAAAATCTTGCGTATAAATATTGCCTAGTATAGTGTCTTGTGAATGATAAAATTTTACATTAGTATTAGCATCTAAATCATGATTGATAAGATATTGACGATTTAAATTTGGTCCATAAAATATATTGTTTTTAATTTTTAATTCTGATAAGCCTGCAGTTAATGAAAATTCAAATAGTATTTCATTTTTTATCATTTCAGTATTGTTAGAAATTTTTGGAAAAACAACGACCTGAAATTCTTGCTTTTTCTCATTAAAGTTTTTTAATATTAAATCAACTCTTGTGGATTTATAATGGTCTTTTATTTTTCCAGTAGTTTGCATACTTCCCATCATCTCATCATGAGCCTCTACATTCATCTTGGTTTCGCCGAGAATTGTAGCCTTTTTGCTCTCTGAGATTTCATCATTCATAAACACTGCCTGTATATAATAGTTAGAGCCATCTTTATGAAGGAAAGCATAGTCTTTCATTTCTTGTTCAGTCAAGGTGTATTTTAACATATATTCAGTGTAGTATGGGTCGCTAGCTTCATTCTCTACATAAGTCATCATATATAGATTATTAGGTTCATCTTCTTTTACATAAGATACTGTTCTACATTTCAAATCGCCAGATTTGATTTTATCCACATTATGCCCCTTACTTTTCAAGAAAGCATATGGATGTGGGTCAAATTTTGCAGAACGATATAATTCATCGTCTTCTTTCGCTGCATCAATCAGCCCATTATAGTACTCATCTTTCAATACATTCTCGAGGATGGTGCTGTACTTACTAGATGGATTTGGTCCAGGGCCAGGACCGGGACCCGGAGTAGACTTAGGTGAACAACCGAACATAAGTGTAGTGCTGAGAGCTCCTGCGATGACGAGAGTAGCCACACGCTTCACGATTTTGTTATTTTTCCATGCATTTTTAATTTTATTGAATAATCTCACTAATAGATTAGGTTTATTTTTTTCCATAATTTTCTCCTAATTAATAAAAGTCTAAACATTCTATCACAGAAATAGTCACTTGTCAAGGGGTAAAAATGACAAATTGTTGCAAATATTATTATGAATTGTTTTGTTTTTTTGTCGAAAAAGAGTAAACTATATTATATAAATTTTTAAATCCTAGCATTAAAATTTATTAAATTAATAAAGTTTAAACTTTAATACAACATTCACTAGACGATTATTCATTTTAGGGGGATAAATTGAATGAAGAAAATAACGAAGAAAAGCACAAAAATGGCACTAAATATCAGCGCAAGTGTACTATTAGTGCTGATGCTTGTGATAACCATAATAGGTAGCGTATTAGGTGGTAAGCGTACTCCACCTAAGTCTTTTATAGATAACCTATCATGGTCTATAGACAAGTGGGATGGAGAGAGTGACTCTAATGCTTGGCAGACATCATCTACCTTTGCTAAGCGTGGCACAGGTACATTTACTATCAATAGTGCAGAAGAATTTGTCAACTTCATTAATCTCACGAATAACGAAACAGAACTAGCAAAAAGAAATAACTTTAAAAATACTATTGTATATCTTAATTCTAACATTGACTTAAATGGACAGGAGATAGATGCTATACAGAATTTTGAAGGAACTTTTGACGGCTCATATTATACAATATTCAATGCGAAAATCCGCGGTACAGGACTATTCGCGAATACTAAAAATGCCGAGATTAAGAATCTAGGCTTGTATAATGTGAATATTACTACAGAGTCTCAATACCTAGGTGCTTTAGTAGGTACAGCAGAGAATACTTTGCTCTCTAATACCTACGCTAGACTAGGCGAATTAAATGGAGACATTGTAGGCGGACTAATAGGTAAGAGCATAACTAACACCCACATTACCAATTCATTTGCTTCTCTTACATTGAGTGGTACTAGTGTATCAGGACTAGTAGGTAATGCTGACGATAGCCTAACTCTAGACAATTGTTATTACACAGGAGCGAAGAGAGCAGTAGATAATAATATAATTGATTTAACAAGTGTACTATCAAACCCGAATAAAAATCAATTCACTTTATGGGACTATACAAAAGACTATGATCTAACTCATACATGGAACGATTATACATATAGAGATGGCAGTACTAGACTCGACTTTTCTCTTCCGGTACTAAGTTTGTTCAATAAAGTTTTCATGACAGGTTCAGGTTATGAGTCTGTGATAGTTAAAGATGGAGTTTCTACTCCGACTAATAATATCTCGATATCAGGCGCATTCGCCGAAGTAGGTAACCTAGAGACCGCAGAGATTAATATTATAGTAGAGAAAATTTATTTAGAAGAAGAGGCTACAGCAGTTAGTGGTTCGAATATTACACTCAATACCGCAGTAGAGACTACTATCGTTCGTGGTAATAATACTCCAGCTAATATGGTGGTAGGCGAAGCAGGCTCTACTCTGACACTAGGAGATAGTACAAGTACTCCAGCTGAGTATGATAAAGAAGGCAATCTAATCACTCCGGCATCTAATACACCGAAATTAATCCTAGACGGAGAGAAAGAGCGAGTAGAGTATCAGGGCAAGTTGACAGGTTCATTGGTATATAGCGTAGGTAAAGACTTTACCATGTATAGCAATGTCACCCTACAGAACAATGTGAATAATAATGGCACCCATTACGGAGGCGGAGTATTCTTATTAGATGTAGAGACCGGGGCAGAGGAAGACAAGACTGTCGTTCTTCACGGAGGTACTATCATTAATTGTCACGCTCAATATGGTGGCGGTACATCGATAGTTAGAACCAATGCCGAGGTAAATAATCTAGAGATTTCTTATTGTTCAGGTTCAGGCTCATATTTCTCAGACGATTTAGCTCAAGATATGGTAGATGTTACACTAGCTAGAGAGCTCGCTACTCGTCATGGACTCAAGTCAACAGTTAGACCTCTAAGTGGTAAAGATAGTAAAAATAGTTTTAGTACAAGTTCAAATTATAGTAATTGCTCAGGCGTCACTAAGGTGTGGAACCCTGACAAGAATAAATCTTATGGCGGAGGGTGCTGTCTACATACATGGTATGGCAATGCTACTCTCACATATGGCGCAGGAACAATTAGTAGTTGTAGTGCAGACTTTGGCGGTGGCTTAGCAGCTACCGATAATGATACTGGTAGTGCAGATAGAGTTTATATTAGCATAACATCTAATGCTCATATAAGTTATTGTACTGCAAACTATTCAGGTGGTGGAGTATTCTGTAGAGGAAAAGTTACTTTATCTTATGGTAATGTTCTCCATAATACCGCAAAATATGGAGGAGGAATATGTGTAGCTGGTCACGCAGGTACTCAAGGTATTGAAATTGGCTCTAATGGCACAGTACAACATAATAAAGCTACATCATATGGCGGTGGAATTATGTATATCTATGATGAAACTGCCACTTCAGCGACTTCTAGTTCTGGGAATGATACATTTAACTATCTAGATAATAAAGGTTCATTTAGTTGTGCTACAGCTTACGTAAGTCATCTTCATGATAATACTATAAATGGCGACGGATATGCGTGGTCTGCTAATAGTCATAATATCTATTACCCTTCTATTCAGTTTGGTATTCAGTGGTGGTCGTCAACTTCTGGCGCACAGATTGAGTATAGATTATGGATGGATAGAGTCAAATTACCATCTTCAGAAGGTTCATATGGAAGTTCTTATGGTACACTCCATGGTTTCAATCAAAACCAATCGTCTACTTATCATAATCATAATAAAGGCGAATCTGTATATATTAGCGACACTGATGGTCAATGGTACTATCCAGTCTGGACAAATGGGGGTGTGGCCAAGACAGAGACCGGCACGGCTAGTCAGACAGTTACCTTTAATGCTAATGGTGGTAAATTCAATAGCTCTTCATCTACGACAATCTCTAGTCCAATTACTAGAACTAGAACCAGAACAAACACTGAAACCACATATACTAGTATGAATGGTGCTCAGAGAACTACAGTCTCTTATGGTACGTGGGGTAATTATGTATCTGTAAATATATCCACACCTACCGATGTATATAGAACTGGCTATTTCTTTAATGGTTGGGCTTCGAGTAGTTCTGCTACTGATGGAATAAGATATTCTTATAGTATGCCAGTAACCAGTTCAGTTGGCACATATTATTTGTATGCGGTGTGGGCAAAACTACCTACTATCAATATGAGTGATTATACTTATTTAGGCACTATGAGTGAGCCTACTATATCTGATTTATCTTCTACATGGTGGAGTTCAACAGTTAGTTGGAAATATAGAAGTTCATCATCTTCGACCACATATTATTGGTCAAATGTAACTAGCTCTACATATTTAACCCCTGGTACATATTATATTATTGCAGGGCTTACTACAAATGGTTATAATGATAAACTTACTAGCATAGAAAAGCAATTCACAGTCTATAAAGCTACAGGCTATATTAATCCGTCTAAGACCAATGTTAGCCTGACATATCCTAATAGTACGATAGTGTCTTGGGACGGGCATGGTGGAAGTGTTTCTGCTCAATCACTTAATTCTAATATTGCCAGTGCTACAGCAAATGTAGAATCGGGCACAGGAGGTAGAAGTGGTACAGTGGCTATTACATCAAAACCAAGTGCTGGTAGTGGAATTATTAGACTAACTTCTGCTGAGACCACTTATTATACTAGCGCAACTTCAGATATCACTGTCAATGTATCTAAAGGTTCATTTAATGTAATACCGGATGGCTCAGGAGTATATACATTTGACGGCACGGCTAAAAAACTATATGTTAGGACTTCTATAGTAGGGTTCAAAGTTGAATATGGTGCTACTACAGCCTATGGTATCACAGCGACATCTAATGGAGAGGCTAATACGAGATACGAAATAGGCAGTCTAACTGACGCAGGAAGCAAGACAGTTTATTATAGAGTGACTTGTCCTGGATATAATGATGTGACAGGCAGTGTGTCATTAACTATCAATAAAGCAGATCTCTCTCCATTAGTGAATTTTGAAGATTATGCATATGATTCAGCAGTATCTACTCCAAGTGTATCTGGTAATAATGGTAACGGAAGTGTGGAATATTATATTAACACTACCAATTCTAATTCAGGCGGTACACCTATTAGTGAAATAACTCCTACTAGTATGAATGTGGGTACTTATTATATTTATGCTACGATAGCAGAGACTACTAACTATAATTCCGCTATTACTTCAGTCAAATCATTTAATATCACTAAGGGTACTCGTACTCTTGAAGTAAGTATGTTAGACTATACTTATGCTGATACTAAGAGCGAGCCTACTATTACGGGTAATAAAGAAAATGGAGCAGTGACTTATTATTTTAACACTAATAATAGCTCATTGAATGGCACTGCATGGTCTAATGTATTAGACGCTACTTCACTAAATGCAGGTACATATTATATGTACGCAGTGGTAGGGGAAACTACTAATTACAGCTTATCTACATCTGATACGACTAGTTTTGTGATTAATAGAGCAGATATTATTCCTACAGTCACAATGTCAGATTTTACATATGGTTCAAATGTCAATACACAATTATTACCATCAGTGAATGGCAATTTAGGTAATGCGACAGTGACTTATTATTATAATACTACAGATACTAATACCGAAGGAATTCCATTTACTAATGTTACCAATATACTTCCAGTGGGTAGATATTATATTTATGCGATAGTTTCTCAGTCTACGAACTATAATTCAGCTACTACACCTACGACTAGTTTTAATGTAACTAAGAATACATTATTATCAGTCACATGTGAATGGTCTAATGAAGAACTTGCTACTGCTAGTTGGACTGAGTCGTCAGTGAGTGGTATAGTAGTGACATATGAAGTGAAATTATATAAAAATAATGAATTAGTGGAGACATTAACTACCACTTCGCTCAAACTAAATTTAGTTCCATACATACGTACGCATGGAGCTGGAGACTATGCATTCACAGTTACAGCGAAGAGCGGAAGTCTATCGAACTGCAATAATAGTGAAGCATCCGATATATCAACAAGTCTACATGCTTCTAATGTATCAATAGTAATAGAGTCAGGTATAGATGCTACGATTGCCGAAGAGACAAGTTATATAATGATAGCTGGCGAAACTAATGTAGAAATCACAGCTAACACTTTGACTGGCGGAGATTTCATAATCTGGACAGCTAGTAGTGAAGATTTGTCTATCGAAAATAATAAAGCTAGCACTACTACAATCAGCCTTGCCGAAGATACTAATGAATTAGAAATTAGCTTAACTCCTACATTCGGTAAGCAAGTTACTATCAAGGCTACTGGTTTGATAGGTGGCGAGATTGCAAAAGTCAATGTATTCAAGAATGCAGAGGACGCAAATAATAATGTAATCTATAAGATTATTGAGATTACAGAGAATGGCGAGATAGTAGAATGGGTGAGAAAAGATTATATTCTCAAAATAGAAGGAAAGACTATCAGTACATTAAATGATGATAATACTTACCAAATCTTAGTAGTATATATCAACAATGGAGTTTCGCCTACAGTGCATGACACATACGAAACAGGTGTCGGACTAGTGGGAGATGGAGTAACTATCGAATTCAAGTTCGCTCTAGCATATAAGACCACCATTTCTACAGATAGTGAGATAAGTTCAGATTTAGCGAGCGCTATGCAAGACAAAGTCAAATTCGAAGCTTTAGATAAGACAAGCCAAGTAACAAATTCAAATACGTCATTCACAGCGAATGATGCAGATGTTAAGTTAACTATTGATACCAGTTTCTTAAATAGTTTTGAGGGTTATGATTTCGTAGGATTTACATATCAAGTGGGTGATACTACTAAACAAACTTGGAATTTAGGTAATTTAGATTTCGCTAAAATTCAGACTGGAAATAATGTAATATACGAATACAACAAAGTTATTGATAAGCCAGTTGAGAATATTACTATATTATTAAAGCAGAGAGTGACACTTACTCTTAATAGTGATGTGGCTGATACATGGATTCGTTCTGCTGATGGACTAGAAAGACAGTTAAGCAAAGCAGGCACAGAGACCTTATACGCAGGTGTTTGGACATTACTCACGAATATGGAATTATCACAGGTGGAGAATTTATTTAATCAACCTATGAAAATTACATCTAAGGGAGATTCTACTATTAAAGACACGAAATACAAAGCGTACGAGATAATATTAGAAGCTCGCGGGAATGAAAGGGTAGTAGAATTTACGGATATAGACGATGGTTTTACTATTACATCTTCTGATGGCTATACCCTTAATGTTAATAAAGTAGGTATTTATACTTTATTCGCGGGAACATGGACTATTAATTGCGATATTCCTGAAACAATAGAGAAGATTACTTTAGCATTATATAATAGCAATATTTTAGTTAATGACAATACATTTACAATTTAAAGAAGAGCTTAGTCTCTTCTTTTTTATATGACAACTGATAAGTTATTCTTTATGTAACGCAAATATTAATATCTTTAATCTGATTTAATAAAAATTAATTCGTAAATTTTCTAAAAACTATTGACATTAAATAATTTTTAACGTATACTAAGCATAGTTTAATAAAATTCGAAGCCAAAGACTACAAGTCGCAATTAGTGTAAAGCATGAAACTATTCTGTTGAAGTGCTTCTTGTATAGGAAGAGAAAATGAATATGTCGATAGTGTTCCTTTTGTCTTGGCAAAAGGGATTTTTATTTAAACAAGCCCTAGATAACATTGAAATGGGGTAATTAATCGAGACTTCATGAGTACTAGTTACTACATGAGACTCACAATTGGCATAAAGGAGGAATAAAGTGTCAGCAAATCTAGAAGCAAAAAAGAATGCGGTCGAGGAAATTAAGAATTTGATTAATTCATCGAAATCTGTTGTTTTACTTGATTACCGTGGCATCACTGTAGCACAAGACACAGCTCTTAGAAAGACTATGAGAGAGCATAATGTAACTTATAAAGTTATCAAAAATACTCTTTTCAAGAAAGCATGCGAACAATTAGGCATTACTGGTCTTGACGAAGCATTGAATGGAACTACAGCTTTCGCTTTCGGTCTAGATGATGAGACTGTGGCACCTCGTTTGGTTAAAAATGCAATGAAAGAATACACCACACTTTCTATCAAGGCAGGTTATGCTGAAGGAAAGTCTATGGATGACAAAGGTGTACTTACTCTTGCTAGTATTCCAAGCAAAGACCAGCTCATCGCTCAATTACTATTTGTCCTCAACGAACCAGTCGCAGGTTTGGCTCGTGCATTCAAGGCAGTGGCAGAGAAATAATCTTTGCAATACTTGCGTTAGCGTATTTGGTCGTATCGCTATCTAAATTAGACCACACACAATAAAAAGGAGATTATTATGGAAAAAATGACTAATGAACAATTCGTAGAATTTGTTAAATCTTTGACTGTTACTGAACTTAATGGTTATGTTAAGGCAGTTGAAGAGGCTTTCGGTGTTAGTGCTGCAGCAGCAGTAGTAGCAGGCCCTGCATCTGCAGAGGCAGCTCCAGCAGCTGAAGAGAAGACCGAATTCAATGTAGTGCTTAAAGAAGTAGGCGCTAATAAAATCGCAGTTATCAAGGCTGTTCGTGAGGCTACTGGTCTCGGACTTATGGAGGCTAAGGCTATGGTAGAGGGCGCTCCTGCTACAGTTAAGGAGAATGTTTCTACTGAAGACGCTAAGGCTCTTAAGACAGCTCTTGAGGCAGCTGGCGCAGTTGTTGAACTTAAATAATTCTTTATGTCATTAAAAAGACTTCAAATTGAAGTCTTTTTTTCTTTTATTTCCGAAAAAGTAATATCAAATACCAAATTCGGTAACTTTTTGAATATTATTAAAATACTAAAATCGTGGTTTTAACTCTATTTATTTGCCAAAAAGAACTCAATATAGTAAAATAATAAATATTATTATGAGAATAAAAAATATTAGAGAAGACAAGCATATTACAGAGAAGGAATTAGCAAATGCAATAGGAGCAAAGGCTGGTACTTTGTCTAGATATGAGAGTGATAAGTTATCTCCCAATGCTATTATTATAAATCGATAGCCGATTATTTGTGTGTAGATGTTAATGCTCTTTTTGAGCAAGATGACAAGACTAACTTAAAATCTCCTGCGGAATTGAGAGTTGATATAATCAATAAGATTATGAGTTTACCGAACTATAAATTAGATGAAATAATAAAATTTTTAAACAAATAATGAAAACTACCACCAAAGAAAAATTAAAATCATTAAAAGAAAAATTCTTAGATATGTTATTTCCAAAGCATATCAAATGTATTTTTTGTGATGAAGAATTAGACGATAGGGCAGTACATGATACTTGCTATCATTGTCTAAATACTCAACCTATCATTAAACGCTCGTGCGAAAAATGTGGCTCGCCATTGAGTGAAAATAACACTAATGTATGTGCAAACTGTAAGGCAAATAATTTCGACTACGATAGAGCGAAGAGTGTATTTATATATGAAAATGATGTTGTTACATTAATGCATAGATTTAAGTATTCAGGCATGAAATTTTTAGCCGAACCGATGTCCGAGTATATGTGTGATTCTTTAGCAATATGGGATATTTATCCTGATGTCATTACATCTGTGCCATTACATAAGAATAGAGAGAAAGATAGAAAATATAATCAGTCCAAACTTCTAGCCGAAAACATAGCTAAGAAATTTCAAATTCCATATATGGATTTATGTGTGAAGATAAAGGACAATCCGAGTCAAACCACTCTCGATTTTAAGACTAGAAAAGAGAATGTCATAGACGCGTACGAATTGATAGTTGAAAAGAAAAAAGATATTAAGGGGAAAACTATTCTTCTAATAGATGATATCTACACTACAGGTGCGACAGTTAACGAAGTGACGAAACTCTTAAAGCGAGCGAAGGCTAACAAAGTATACGTTCTCACATTCGCACATGGAGATGGCGATAAGGTAAGATAAAAATTAGACACATAAGTGCCTAATTTTTTAATTCATTATTCTAGAATAACGGACAACTGGTCG
>CBFGBH010000002.1:0-154850 GCA_965646995.1 Candidatus Onthoplasma sp. | reverse complement strand
TTATTAGACTAATTAGAAATGATTAGTTTTTTTTATTAAATATATTTAACCTACTTGACAAACATAGGGGGGGGGGTATTATAATATAAGTATAAGGGGTACAAAGGAGATAATATGAGTAAAAAGAAAAAATTCACAGTAGGCTCAGAGCAGGCAGATGATGTAGTAGATTCGTTCAAGGCCGAGCAGGAGAGAGCAAAAGAGGAGAAAAGAGACGCTTTCGGTCATACTGAGGCAGAGCGTGAAGAGATGTCTAGGCGTGCAGCCAATGAGATTTGGGAGACCATTAATGAATTGACCCCTGTTTATTCCGTATTCTTCTACATGAGCGATAAGCCGGATGAGAGAATACATTTTGCGAATTTCTATGGAGCTACTATTCCATTTTCTAAGACACCTAGACCAGACGACGCAGGTATCAAGGCTGAAATTCAGAAATTATGCGAATTGATAGACGAAAAACAGAAGAAAGAAGGTCTCTATCTTGATATCACAGATGAATTGTTTACCCAAATTAACTATGCGCAGTTCGGAGGCTTCATGCATAAACGTATAGCAGAGATGGAAGATGCTTCCGCTTGTAAGACGGCAGAAGGAGCTATGCAACGCTTCCAGCGTGCTTACACCGAAGAGCATAATAGACGTGCAGGCAAGGCAACAGGGCTATTTGCTTCAATCCTAAGTCATCCAATTCTACATGAAGATATTGAAGATGAAGAACTAGAAGGAACTGACGAGGCAGAGCCAGATGAGAAAGCAATCCTAGCCGAGCGACTAGCGCAGTACAAGAGAGATTTGGATGCCGTCGACCAACTCTTAGGGACGAGCGAGACTACCGAGTCTAAGTGTGCATACAAGCCAATCAAAACGGACAAAACAGTTGATTAAAATAATAGTTATAGATAAATTACATATTAACAAAAAATAAACATTTTAGGAGAAATTATGAAAGACAAATTTGTACTAAGTTCAGTAGACGAGCCAATCAGAGATGAAGCGGTAGGAACGATTCCAGACACAGATAAAGAAGATGCCGATTGGGCTGCAAATGAGAGAATAGAGCACAATGGACATGTGTATTTATACGGACAGGCTCAGATTGATGAATTGAAAAGAGAGTTGGATGAAGAAACGGATGAAATAATGAAAACTATTCACTCTATTACACCTATCTACGCAGTAAGTTTCGTGACCAAAGAGGGTCAATCGGTACATTTTGCAAATTTTTATGGCACGACTATCGAATATTCAGAAAATCAAGACCAAGCTTATGTAGAGACTAAGTCTAGAGAGAATGATAAGACAATATATGAAATGATACAATCACTAGAAGATAAAATTAATGCCGGTAAACATAAGAAAGTGAACAAAGACTTGAGTGTAGAGGTCAACTGGGCAAAATTCGGTGGCTTCATACATAAGAGACAATCAGAGATAGAGGACGCCATATATTGTGACTCGGTAGAGAAGGCATTTGCATTGTTTAAGCACGAATATGCCAAAATTAGCAAATCTGAGAAACAAATCCTAGCCGAGAGACGAAAACAATTTGAAGAAAGTCTAAAAGTAAGTTTAGAGTCTTTCTGGTTCGATGATTAATTAAAAGCGACTACAATAGTCGTTTTTTTATTCTTTGACTTATGGTGGCGATTGTGGTATAATACAATAAATGAAACACTTAGGACTCTATATCCATATACCATTTTGTCAAAGCAAGTGTCATTATTGCGACTTTGCATCTTTTGTGCATGGGGAAGAGAAGCAAAGAGCATATCTAGACGCCTTACTTAGTGAGATTAATCTCATGAAAGATAGATTTAGAGATAAGACTTTCGATAGCATATTCATAGGTGGCGGTACACCTAGCGTGGTGTATGATGGCTTTATTTTAACACTGGTAGAGAAACTTAAGTCATGTTTAAATATAACTCCAGATACCGAGTTCACTATCGAGGTCAATCCAAATACTCTCACTGAAAATAAACTCCACGAATACGAGCAAGCGGGTATCAATCGTATTAGTATGGGTGTACAGAATATCAATAGCCGAGTACTTAGTAGGGTGGGGCGTCATCAAACCAAAAGAGATATCGAGCATGCGTTTTCACTAATTCATAACAGCAGTATTAAAAATATTAACTGTGATGTCATGCTGGGTCTACCCAGTCAGTCTATTCATTCGGTAGAAAAGACGATTAAATATATTTTCAAGCAGGGTGTGACGCATATTTCTGCCTATACCTTGCAGTTAGAGAAAGGCACACCACTACACAAGGAAGTGGCAGAAAATACACTTAAACCTGCCACTGAAGAAAAAACTCTTAAAATGTACGATACTGCCTATAAGCTCATTAAACAACATGGGTTTACTCGTTATGAAATCTCCAATTTCGCTCTCCCAAACTACGAATGTCGGCATAATATGAAATACTGGGACAATACCGAATATTTAGGTTTAGGACTCTCCGCTCACTCATATATTAAAGGTGAGAGAACTTGGAATACTAAGAACTTAGATAAATATATCTCAACACTAAATAATAATACTCTGCCTATCGTAAATCGTGAAAAATTAACTCTAAGGGAGAAGAAAGAAGAGCGTATAATGCTCGCTCTGCGAACTGCACGCGGTCTAGATTTGAAAGCATATGAGCGTGACTTTAGTGAAAATCTCCTTAATTCAAAAAATGACACAATAAACGCACTTGTTAGTTCAAAAATGCTCGAAATAGAGGATGACTTCCTAAAAATCACAGAACCAAATTTTAATATATCTAATAGTATCATAATAGAATTAATCGATTGATTACCTATTGACAACTAGAGAATATGTGTTATAATGCTCGTAAGGTAGGTGTTTTATGGCAGAAGAGAATAAGAAAACTATAGATTTAAAGAAAGTGCATTTATTTGCATTATTTAGACAGTATTATGCTATCACATACAGTCAATGGAGTTTTAGCCACGCTTGGATGGATAGCAGAATAGATGTCCCCGTTGATAAATATTCAGAGGCTATGAAGCAATACGAAGAGCAACTTCGACCAATATCTCATGAACTTATGTCTAGATTAGGGTTAAATAAAGATAATGAAGAAGACAGAAAGCAATTTATGGATTGGTATCGACAAAACGAGCAATTTATAAAAAAACTAACAGACGAAGAGTACTATGCTTTTGAGAAAGTAGAGGATGCATATATTCAGAGCGATTTCGCTGATAGTACTGAATATGAGAAAAAGTTGAGAGAACTGAACTATGACACATATATAGCTAGCATCGTAGGTACGGGCGAACATACTTTAAGTGGAGATAATAATTAATGGGTACATTTTAGTATCCATTTTTTTATTAAAATTTTTTAAAAACTTTGACAATTTTAGTTGACTTTTATTAGCAATGTGCATAAAATATAGTTAGCAGTCTATAATAAAGAGTGCTAAAGCATAAAAGGAGATGACGAACGAGCAAGTGATAATAGATGATAAAAATAAGCGAAAGCGTGACATAGTGCTATATGCTGTAGACGAATTCATCAGGACGGCACAACCAATCACGAGCGGCGGACTCAATCAGCATTTCAAGGACATCAGTTCAGCCACCATTCGTAACGAACTAAATGCACTGGAGAGTATGGGGTATC
Source organism: Candidatus Onthoplasma sp. (assembly GCA_965646995.1). Lineage (GTDB taxonomy): Bacteria > Bacillota > Clostridia > Christensenellales > UBA1242 > Onthoplasma. The sequence goes on along the minus strand of CBFGBH010000002.1, from coordinate 151,207 downwards.
TAAAGCAACTGCACACTTCTGGAGGACGAGTACCTACAGCTCTAGCGTATAAAGAATATGTCAATTCGCTCTTGGAGGACGATAGACTAGACTATGCTTCGATTAAGAAAGTTATTTCTTCGTACGAAAATAAATCTGTCAGCCTAATCAGTACATTATCAACATTAGCCAAACGACTAAGTAGAGCGACGAATTGTCCTACCGTACTGGTTCAGCATGGCTTGCAGAAACTGACAGTTGCCAATATTCAGATTATACCACTAATTCAGAAAGACGCCTTGTTACTTGTAGAGACGGATGCAGGTATTATTGATGACAATATGGCATTAGATAGTAATATTGATAGGTCGGCTTGTATTGAAGCGAGCGATTATCTTACTAAGCATTTCAAAGGCAAGACTATAGAATATATGATAGATAATATCAATTCGGTATGTCTAAATGCTGGTAGTCAGATATTGCAATTTAGAGATTTGATTGATAGTGTAGCGTCTGCTTTGATAGATGTTATCAAGACGAAATGCGATGTTAATAATGAAAATCCTACTAAGCTACTCGACGGACTAGACAGAGTCGACATAGATGACGCAAAGAATGTGTTTGAATTCTTAGAGGACACTGAGAGCGTGATAGATGTAGTTAAATCCGATTCTAATGACCTTAATTTCACTATAGGCGAAGCAGGAGAAGAGAGCAAATTAAAGGGCGGTATGATGATGAGTGCTCCGATAGTTATTAATGGTGTGCCGATAGCAAGTCTAGCTCTTGTAGGACCAAAACGAATAGATTATGCCAATGTCGCAGCAGCACTTAAATTTATAACCAGCCAGATAGATAATATAAAAGGAGACAGCAGTGAAAAATAAGAAAAAAATAGATGAAGATATGAATAATTCCGCCGAGTGTAACAATCCTGATTGTACATGCAATCCATGCTCGTGTGGAGATGACTGCCATTGCCACGAGGGGCAGGACGAGTGTGAATGCAATAATGGTAAACAGTGTAATTGTCATTGTGAAGATGAATGTCATTGCACAGAAGAGAATCATTGCGGTTGTCAAGATGAGCACGAATGTGAGTGTGATGATTGTAATTGTAACGAAGATGAAAAATGCGAAGACGATTGTAATTGCACAAAATCTAAGGTCGAAATAGAGAATAAGAATTATTTAAACGACTTATTAAGACTTCAGGCAGAGTTTGACAATTATCGTAAACGAATGCAGACAGCACTGGGCGATGCGAGAAAAGATGGTTTTATTGAGGCTATAGACGGTTTCTTGCCAGCACTCGATAGTTTCAAGATGGCGACCGATATGATTACAGACCAGAATACACTCACGGGTATCAAATTTATTGAGAAAGGTATACTTGACACCTTATCAAAAATCGGAGTGGACGAGATAGACACAAGTGGCAAATTCAATCCCGACTATCATCAAGCAATATTCTTAGACGAGAATGCAGTTGGAGAAAGTGGAGATATAGTGAATGTAGCGAGCAAAGGCTACACCTATAAAGGCAAAGTTATTCGCTACGCCCAAGTAATAGTGAAAAAATAGGTAGCTAAAATGATTGTACACACCATCAAACAAACATGGGCAGAGAACGAATTAAAACAGAATTCATATCTAGTAGAATTTGAACATTCGTGTATTCTAATAGATGCAGGATGCCCAGTAACTAGCATAAAATCACTATGCGATAAACCATTAGAAGCGGTATTCGTGACACATGGGCATTTCGACCATATAGCGTTTATAGAAGAATATAAAAGTTTACAAATACCTATATATGCACATTTGGAGACATTAGATGTTATGCCAGATATAATGAATAATGTCAGTGTAATATTCAATCAACCAAAATCATTTAGTACAGACAACATTACTTTAGTGAACGGCAATGAACTTATTGAGATAGATGGACATGAAATACGATGCCTACATACACCGGGACATTGCATTGATAGTATGAGTTATTTAGTAGATGAAGAAGCGTTATTCTCAGGAGACACAATCTTCTCAGTGGCTGTAGGGAGATACGACTTACCGACATCTAATGTCAACGATTTGATGACAAGCTTGAAATTACTTGATTCGTTAAAATATGATAAATTATACGCAGGTCATGGTAGAATAAGCGATAAAAAAGAACAAATCAAAAATATAAATAAATGGTTAAACATTCTTAACAATGAATTAAAAAAATAAATAAAATAAGGAGATAAATATTTATGGGAAAAATAATTGGAATTGATTTAGGTACGACTAATAGTTGCGTATCAGTAATGGAGGGCGGTCAACCTACCGTCATACCAAATAGTGAGGGTGGCAGAACTACGCCTTCAGTAGTAGGATTTAAGGACAACGATAGATTAGTAGGACAGGTGGCTAAGCGTCAGGCTGTCGCTAATCCAGATAAGACAGTTATCTCTATCAAACGTGAGATGGGTACTGATTACAAAGTAAATATTGATGGCAAGGCATACAGTCCAGAAGAGATTAGTGCTATGATTCTTACTAAGTTGAAACAGGATGCAGAGGCATATCTTGGTCAGCCGGTAACACAGGCAGTTATCACAGTGCCAGCATACTTCAATGATAGTCAGCGTCAAGCTACTAAGAATGCAGGTAAGATTGCAGGACTAGAAGTTCTACGTATCATCAACGAGCCTACCGCAGCAGCACTTGCATATGGACTTGACAAGCAAGATAGAAAGAATCAGAAAATATTAGTATTTGACCTTGGTGGCGGTACATTTGATGTATCTATACTAGAGATTGGAGACGGCGTATTCGAGGTATTGTCTACTAATGGTAATACTAGACTCGGTGGAGATGATTTCGATAATCGCATTATGGATTTGTTGATTAGTGAGTTTAAGAAAGAGACAGGTATTGACCTATCTAATGACAAACTTGCTAAACAGAGACTTAAAGAAGCTGCAGAGAAGGCAAAGATTGAGTTATCAACTCTTACTCAGACTACAGTCAGCCTACCATTCATCACGGCTGATGCTACTGGACCTAAACACTTAGAGTACACACTCACTCGCGCTAAATTTGAGAGTATGATAGAAGATCTAGTAGAGCAGACACTTGTATGTACTCGTAATGCACTTAAAGATGCAGGATTAAGTAAGACAGATATCTCTAATGTAGTGTTGGTAGGTGGTTCTACTCGTGTGCCATGCGTAGTTGAAGCACTTTCAAAAGAAATCCCAGTAACACCATTCAAAGGTATCAATCCAGATGAATGTGTAGCAATCGGTGCGTCTATTCAGGCAGGTGTATTAGGTGGCGAGGTTAAGGATGTATTATTACTAGATGTTACACCATTGTCACTAGGTATTGAGACTCTCGGTGGAGTATGCACTAAATTAATAGCTCGTAATACCACTATTCCTACTAAAAAATCTCAGATATTCTCTACCGCTCAGGACAATCAACCGGGAGTAGAAATCAATGTGCTTCAAGGCGAGCGTGAATTTGCCGCTCAGAATAAATCACTCGGTAGATTCCAACTTACTGGTATCCCACCAGCACCACGTGGTGTTCCACAGATTGAAGTTACTTTCGATATTGACGCTAATGGTATCGTAAATGTTAGTGCAAAGGACTTAGGTACTAATAAAGAGCAGAAGATTACTATCACTGCTAGTACAAATCTCAGCGAGGACGAAATCAATAAGGCAGTGAAAGAGGCAGAGCAGTTCGCAGAGGAAGATAAGAAAAAGCGTGAAGTTATCGACACTCGCAATAACTTAGACGCTGCTATTCTAAACATTGAGAAGACAGTGAAAGACAATGCCGATAAACTCAGTGAAGAAGATAAAAAGTCTCTAACTGACGCATGTGAAGAGGCCAAAAAGCATCTAACTAGTGAGAGCCTAGACGAACTCAAGAAAGCCAACGAAGACCTAATGAATGTTGCAAATATAGTGTTTAGCAAGATGTATCAGAATATGGCTCAGCAAGCTCCACAGGGCGATAACAATGGCAACCCTAATGGCGATAAGCCAAAAGATGACGGAGATCCTAACGTTATCGTAGAAGATAAGTAATAGCAGCAAATAAAACAAAGTAAGGTAGAGTGAGGCTATATATCTCTCACTCTATGTCGAACTAAAAAAGTTGACCAAAATAAGTGAGAATTATGGAATTTAATTGTTTAATACCAGAATTAAGAGTATTTGATTTAGAAAAATCAAAGAAATTTTATACCGAAGTACTAGGTTTTGATATAGCATATCAAAGAGAAGATTTCGCGATGGTTACATTAGATAAGTGTCAGATTATGTTGCAACAGCTGACACTTCCTTCTCGTGAGGGAGCTGGAATGTTAGCGATGATATGCAATATCCATTAGGACGGGGTATTAATCTACAAATCATTCTTCCTAATATCATGAAAATATACGATAGACTTAAAGAACATGATTATCCGATATTTATAGACTTGCTACATAGCAAATATAGGGAGAATAATATCACATATCATGTACTTGAGTTTTTAGTAAAAGATTTAGACGGATACCTACTTAGATTTCAACAAGATATTATTAAATAGGAGTAAATATGGATTCAAAAGAATATTTAGGCAAAGTGGTAAATGTGATTATGGATAGACCTATGGGTACTGCACATCCCAAGCATGGTTTTATATATCCAGTGAATTATGGTTATATCCCCAATACTGTTTCTGGAGATGGAGAAGAACTTGACGCGTATGTTTTGGGAGAATTCAAGCCGCTAAAAACTTATACAGGTGTAGTGAAAGCAATTATTCATCGCACGAATGACGATGATGATAAATTAGTAGTTATGCCAGCAGATAAAGATTATAGTGAAGAGCAGATTCGTGCTTTAACAGAATTTCAAGAACGATTCTTTGAGAGTGTGATATACTTTGCAAAATAAAAATATTTAAGGATAATTAAAATGGAAAAATATTCTGATGCACATTTTATTATAGATTATCCTGACGAACTAGAGCAGTTTCTAAAGGATGCGATTAGTATAGTAAACGAAAAAATAGACTATATCAATTCTTTGTTTGGCGTGGAGAAATCTATTGGGCAATTAAAAGTATCGTTATTTATTGATAGAAAATCGTTCGTAGATTATATCAAAACTACCTTTAACGACTCTAATTTACCTGACTGGGCATCTGGCTGTTTCTATGGTGGTGGTATACAAATTCTGATTGATATTAATAAAAAATCAAGCATAGAATTTCATAAACATACATTGCTGCACGAGATGGTACACTTATATTTTAATAATACGATATATAATCAAAATAAAATTAATCGTATTCTATGGTTAGATGAGAGCTACGCAAAATTTCTGGATGGTCAGCATCTCAATATGAGTGATGAACAGATTAGATACATTCTTACTAATCTGAAAGCTATCTCGCCAAATTTCAATCTCGGCTTATTTGATAAAAATAATGGTAAAGTTGTGACCAAAGAGTATAATGGTTATGATATGTTTTATGCGATAGGGAGATATATATTTGAAAATGGGTTAGAAAAAGAATACTTAGAGATACTCAAGACCAATCCAGCTAAAATCAGGCGTATGAATCGAACGATTCTCCCCAAAGCAATAAAATATCTAGAAAGCACACTCGAATTAAAACAATCTGTCTAGGAGTTAATATGCAAACTGATGAAATTGAAAAGTTAGTTAAAAAATATTCTAAGAAAAATGCAGATATGTTGGCTTTTGTAACCGAACTGACCGAATTTTATGCTTCTAAATATGGTGTGCCCAATTGTGATATTAAGATAGTTCCATTCGATGAGAAAACAGGACATAAAACATACCCAGCATTTTTTAAATCTTCAGAAAGAACGATTTATTTTAGAGAAGATGTACCAACTTGTGGTGACATAGGTAGAATTATTAAACTCACCTCGCACGAGTGGATGCACTATTATGCATATCTTTTTGAGTTGGGCGAAATTAAGAAAAGTAAATCAAGTACTAAATATAATAAATTTTTATCTGAGTTAGATGACGACATTCATATTGAATTTGATATGTTGGTTAGGAATCTATCTAGGGCGGTTACCAAATTATCTGCTAGCGAATTTTTACCCGATACCTTTGCTCAAGACATATTGAAAGGACTAAGGAAATCAACTCAAAATAAGTCTTTACAAGCCTGTTATGACAATCAGATAAATAACCACGACAGGCAAATAAAAGAAATGAGAAAAATCATCAAGGATAATCCAGAAATCAATATTATAATTGAAAAGTTAAAAAAGAATAAAAATAAAAGGTAAATATGGCAAATAACGATTATATGCTACTCGTAAACTCGCTTAGCATATAAAGAGCGGAGCGTGACAAACAGCAAATTTTGTTATTCGCTTCGCTCATTAATGTGTATTTCACACTATTTAATGATTTGAATAATTTCATCATTAAAGTGTGAAATCCACCGCACGAATTCGTGCTACAAAATTTAGAGGATTTGTATGGCAAATAACGATTATTATTCGACCCTTGGAGTGAATAAGGGGGCGAGCGATGATGAGATTAAGTCTGCATATAGGCAGATGGCGAAAAAATATCATCCTGACTTAAATAAGACTCCAGAGGCGGCAGAAAAGTTTAAAGAGATTAACGAGGCATATTCTGTTTTGAGCGACAAGCAGAAACGCGCCAACTACGACCAATACGGCAGTGCAGACGGCCCACAAGGTTTCGGTGGGGGTGGTTTTTCAGGCGGATTTGGCGGAGCAGAAGGTTTCGGCGGATTTGAAGATATATTTAATATCTTCTCTAATTTCGGCGGTCGTGGAGCGACAGCGCAGGCTAAAGAAGAGGCAGATGATATTATTACAGAAGTGAAACTTACTTTCCAAGAGGCAGCTTTTGGCTGTAAAAAAGAGATACCTATCACTCGTAAAGAGCGTTGCTCTGAGTGTCACGGCACAGGAGCTAAATCAGATAGCGACTATGTGACGTGTAGCGAGTGTAATGGCACGGGTAGAGTGACATACACCCAACAGACATTGTTTGGCATGACGCGTACTGTGGGAACTTGCCGTAATTGTGGCGGTAAAGGTAAAGTTGTCAAGAATAAATGTCCTAACTGTCGTGGTACGGGTCTTAAAACCGTTAATGCAAAAATATCAGTCGACATTCCCGCAGGTATAGACAATGATCAGACTATTAGAGTACCAGAAGAAGGCAATCAAACAGCGTCAGCTAATGGAATACCGGGAGATTTGCGTATATCAATCAGCGTCGAGAATCATCCGCTATTAGTTAGAAAAGGTTTTGACTTGTACATTGATGTTTATGCGCCTATCACGACCTTACTAACAGGTGGTAAAGTGGCAGTTCCGACTCTAAAAGGTATCATTAATATTGATGTCGCACCGCTCACTCAGTCGAACACCAAATACACATATAAAGGTAAAGGTATTAAATATTTAAAGGGTATGGGCAGTGGCGATTTGATAGTGACCTTAAAGGGCGAGATGCCAAAAGATGTAGACCGCAATACTATGAAACTTATCAAAGAATTGCAGTCCGCAATTCCAGACAAAGCCTATCCAAAAACAAATAATTATAAAAAGAAAATGGAAAATTAAGGACTAATATTTAGTCCTTTTTATTGTGTAATACAACAAAACACAAATCCGTCATAATTTTTTTATTGAAGAGATATAAAAATTATGTAAAGATTTTAGATAATTAATATCTTAAATTCTTTACCAACAACTACTTTCCTATATAGTAAATATTCTTCTTAAACAATAGTTTAAGTATAGGAGCAAGTATTTTTGGTGCTTTCCAACAATATATTTTCATATAATATGATATGAATAAGAGTAAAAAAGCGTGCAACACATATATAATTAATTAAAGCAACTTGAAATCGTTTGTTTAATATGTGGTATTTATTATTATGCGGATGTAGAAATGTGAGATTTGGCTGGTGGATTATTTAGTAGATTTTTTAAAAGTATATTTAGTGTATCTTATAGAGTGGATAAGATTAAATCCAAGCCTGAGAGAGCAGAGAAGCATGTTGCATTCGGAATATGGAGCATAATTATTAGCGTTTTACTCACTATTGTTGCATATTTCTTGATTAGATTTTGTCTATACTTGTTCAATCTAGGTATTAGCACAAATTTAGCAATTATTGGTAATATAATTGTCATAATGTTAGCAGTAGCTGTTCCTATTATGTATTTGACATTACTTATCAATCCGTTGATATTCTCAATCGCACAGATGCGTATAAATAAAAAACCAATAGGTTGGATATCTCTAATAATTGCAATACTTGCAATCTATGCATCAGCGATATTAATTATAATATCTAATTAATGTTATTAAGATTTAAAAAGACTAATTTATAGTAGCCTTTTTTAAAATAAAAAAATAGGGCAAAAGCCCCATTATTATTTAGCCTCTTTTTTCATAGTCTTTAAGCAGTTAGCACAGATATTTTTCTTTCCCTTTTTACCATCTAACTCTACATCTACTTTTTGTATATTAGCACCAAAAGTTCTCTTAGTGTGACGCATACTATGGCTAACATTGTTACCAGAAGTGCGACCCTTACCACATATTTCGCAGACCTTCATATAATACCTCCGTTAAATTTGTTCAATACTAGTTAATATTAACATAGTTTTAATATAATTGCAAGTGTTTTTGTAAAAATTTCGGCATAATATTGTACTTATTTAGTACTACATGACACAAATTTAATAAAATTAATAAAAATCGTTTGCTTAATATATAATATTATTATATAATATTTGAGGAGAGTGAAATGAAACTTACCACTTTTAACTCATTCGGCAAGATTAGTATCAGTAAGCGTGCAATCAGCAAGGTTGCTGCTGTTTCTGTGTTGGAGTGTGTCGGTGTGGTTGGATTGGTATCACAGCGTAGTTTTTTCAAAGGTAATGCGCTGACTACAGCTCATAAGGGCGTAGTTGTCACTATCCTCGAAAATGATAATATGAAGATAGATGTCTATGTTATAATGCGACATTGCGGTGTTTCTGCTTCAGCGGTAGCCGAGTCTATCCGTCAGAGTGTCAAATATTCTGTCGAGCGTTTCGCTGGTATGATAGTGAAGAATGTTGTTGTTCATATCGTAGATGTTAGAATATAGGAGTTTAATATTTATGGGTAAGACAATTAACGGTGCTGCACTGCGAAAGATGTTTTCTAGTGCATTCTCATTAGTTGAAGATAATAAAAAAGAAATTGATGCATTAAATGTGTTCCCAGTGCCAGATGGAGACACAGGTACAAACATGAGCCTAACACTCAAGAGTGCGGCTACAGAGATGAATAATTGTGAGTCTAATACGGTTGAAGCTATATGTGTAGCGTTCAATCGTGGAGCTTTAAAGGGAGCTAGAGGTAATAGCGGTGTTATTACGTCACAGATTATCAAAGGTATATGTGCGACTTTAATGCCTTGTCAGAATGAGATAGGTATTAAAGAGTTTGCTAAAGCCATTCAGACAGGTGCTGACATGGCATATAAGGCAGTCACAGTTCCAAAAGAGGGTACAATCCTTACAGTAATCAAAGCAATGGCGGAGAGAAGCAAGCAGGCATGCAAATCAGCCAAGACCTTTGAAGATTTTTTGAACGAAGTCATCACTCATGGCGAAACGGTACTACAACAGACACCAGACATGTTACCAGTTTTGAAGAAAGCAGGCGTTGTAGACGCTGGTGGTCGTGGTTTGGTATTCATTTTTAGCGGTTTCTATAAGGCACTTACTGGCGAAATGACTGGCGTAGAGTTCGTCAATAAGGTAGAAAAAGATATTACTAGCGAAGATTTACATGTCAATTATGACTCGCTAGCTGATATTAAGTATGCATATTGTACCGAATTCTTTATCATCAATATTTACGAGAAGACCACAGATGCAGATATCAATTCTTTGCGTTCTCGTTTGATGGAGATAGGCGATTGTGTGCTTTGTATAGGCGATTTGCAGTTAGTTAAAGTACATGTACATACTAATGAACCAAATAGAGCGTTAGGCTATGCACTTCAGCTAGGCGAATTGAATGGCGTGAAGATTGAGAATATGCTAGAGCAGAATCGACAACTTCGTAAGCAGAATGAAAAAGAGCCAGAGAAAGAGTTTGGCATGATAGCGGTAGCTGCGGGAGATGGGCTCAATAGCGTGTTTAAGGATATTGAAGTGGACTATATCATCAGTGGTGGACAGACCATGAATCCTAGTGCTAATGATATTGCTACAGCAGCAGACAAAGTCAACGCTAAGAATATATTTGTATTCCCAAATAATAAAAATATTATCATGTCGGCAGAACAGGCTAATGATATTACAAATAAGAATCTTATCGTCATTCCTACTAAGAGTGTGCCAGAGGGTATCAGCGCAGTGCTAGCATTTGATGCTTCTGCAAGCCTAGAAGAGAATAAAAATACAATGATAGAGATGGCTAATAATGTGAAGACTGGCTCAGTGACATATGCCGTTAGGACTACGAATGTAGATGGTATAGATGTGAAAGTTGGAGACATTATGGGTCTAGACCAACATTCTGTCCTCACTACAGGTAAAGATGTGGGAGAGACTACTACTGCTCTTATCGAAAAGATTTTAACTCCTGAGTCAAGCAATGTCACACTATTCTATGGTGAAGGTGTGACAGAAGAAGATTCTACTAATCTTCTAGCAAAATTAGAAGAGAAATTCACTGATGTAGATATATCTATGGTGTATGGCGGACAACCAGTCTATTACTATATTGTATCTGTTGAATAAACCATATATTGTGTAATTAAAAATAATAATACCGAATATTTGGTATTATTATTTTTAATATAATTTATTTTGTTAATTAATATAATTATTTACAACTCTATTAAATAAGTTAATATCAGCATGAATTTCATCTATTTCAATAGTGTCTGAGCCTAAAGCTATTTCATATATTTTGACGTGTTCTTTAGCTTCTTCTACCTTATCAGGTTCATTATCCAGTCTTGGTGCGAATTTTCCTATTTTGTTAAGGACATCTATTAATTCAGGTCTTTTGTTCTTTATCTCTTCTCTAAATATGTCAATATATCTTGGGATTTGATGCGTAAATACTTCGTTGGTATTAAACACTTTTTCGATAGCTTTATATACATCTTCCATTCTATCGGTAAACAATACGCCTTCATATAAAGTTAAAAATTCATCAGCCCTTATCTTAATTTTATTCATATCAGTCTCCTTTTTTAGTGTGAATTTATTATATATTAAACTTATTGATTTGTCAATATGAAAATTAAATTATCTTCATTATTAGGTATTAAATACAAAATTCGACACAAACTATCATTGTAGTAAATCTACAAAAAGGAGATTAAATATGTTTGGTTTTAAAAGAAGGAAGGAGAATAACACGACTAATGTTCAGAATACGACAGATTCTCATCAAGAGCAAGCACATGTAACTGATTGCAGTAATGTTAAGTCTTGTTCTAATAATTCCAGAACTAATGGTGTTTCTGATTGCCATACTAAAGGTTGCGCAGGCAAATCAAGTTCGAAAGGTTGCAAGTGTCAATCAAATACCAAAGCATGCACTAGTAAATCTACTAGCACAAAATCAACTAAAACTATTAAATAGAGATAGGGTATTGACCCTATTTTTATTTTATTGTACATAATATTGTAAGATAAAGTAATTTAGTTTTATTGACATTATTAATTTTAGAATGTTTTATAAATATTTTTTAATAAATATGTTGCATTTTTTATTTTTATCATATATAATATAAATGCTGACTGATATTGCAATAGTAATTTGGCATTAGTGGAAAAGTAAGGCACCATCGCCAAGTGGTAAGGCAAAGGTCTGCAACACCTTCATCACCAGTTCAAATCTGGTTGGTGCCTCCATGCCGGTGTGGCGAAATGGCAGACGCACAGGACTTAAAATCCTGGGTCCGTTGAGGACGTGTCGGTTCGACCCCGACCACCGGCACCAAAACCGAGCAATACTGCTCGATTTTTATTATATCAAGTGTCAATAATTTTATAATTATGTTTTAAGTTCAATAAGACAAAGGAGCTTTATATGATAAGTGAGGAAGTCTCAAATTATATTATATTTTTATTAAAAGATTATAAAGAAAGTTTATCTCAAGAATATAATCAAAATGAAGATTATTGGATGGGTGGTCATAAATATATACTTAATCAAATGCTGAGGCAATTAAAATTGCCAGTAAGTCATATTTTTGTGTCAGAGCGAGCTTTAAATCTATGGAATAAAATCACAGATGATAATATTTTAGAAAAAAATTATCGTGACAGAGTAAAATGCAAAAGTGAAGAAAATTTACCACATTATATTGGTAATAGGAAAACTCCAGAATTAGAGTCACTAAGTATAAAAGTAGGGAGTACATTTACTTATAATGATGTTTTTCATGATGATCACATCATACCATTAAAGGTAATTATTGATAAAATGATAAATTTAGAGAACAGCATATTAAATCGTGAGAATATAAATGCCATTATAGAACAAATATATATATGTAAGATGCTGAAAGAAGAGGATAGATTGATTACGCATAAATCTAAACGAGCCGATGATTTATCACAAATATTGGATGAAGATTATAATAAAATTAAAGTATTTAATGCTAATGAATTGATAAAAAATGGACTAGAAATCTAGTCCATTTTTTTATTCAAAACATTCTTCTAAAGTCAAATAAGCATTTCGTGCCTTTTTGTTTACACGAGTGAAGTAGTCGAGTGCTATCATTAGCGAGTAGACGAGTTTTTTATCATTCTTTTCGCTGGATAGGTAGAGAGAATTGAGTAACATCGTGAATTCTTCTTTTTCACTTATTTTTAGTTTATAGTTGTCTGCATTCTTGGCTATTAGGCGAACGGTAGTCATTATTCTATTATAATAATTTTTTTGATAATCATCGGCTTCTACTATTACATGGCGCTTAGAGTAGATAGTATTGATAGCGTTTTTGAATGGGATAATTAGTGCATTAGCAAAATTATAAAATTCTTTGCCGGCTACTTCAGTAGGATTTTTATAGTACCTAGCTAAAAATTCATAGAAATCCATCTGTTTATTATCAAAGCGATAGAGTAGACTGAAAACGAAAGCGATAATCTCTCTATCTTCTTTAGGCGCAGTAAGCGTATATTTATTATCGTCCTCCATTACAGCTTGTGAAAATTTAACTTTAAAGTCGTATGACTCCAAACATGACGAGATGATATCTTTTAATTTTTCATCTCCTGCGATTATTTTAAGTATAGATGAAATTTTTAAGTCAGCTAATATGTATCTCCCTGCGACAAATTCATCACAAGCGGTATTGAATGGTAATAATTCTGATATTTGGGACATTGTTCACTCCTTTTTCTCATTATAGCACGATAAAAAAATCAATGCAAGAAATTGAATACTAATTTAAAAAGTTGTTTTTTTATTTATAATTATGTATAATAGTGTAGAAAAGGGTGGTAATATGGATTTTGTACCGGATAATACAGTCAATAAATTGATTTTACTATATGTTCTAGATAAGATGGAGATACCTTTAACTGAAAATTCTATCTTAGAGATATGTTCGAGTCAAAATAATTGGGTTAATTGGATGGATTGTAAAGATTTGTTGTCTCAGCTCATAACATCGAAATTCATCTACAAGCCTAATACTGACAATAATGAGAATCGCTATAATATTACAGTGGCAGGGCGCGAATGTCTATCTCAGTTCTATACTCGTATTCCGGCAAGTCTAAGAGACAAGATAGCTGAATTTGCGCAAGCTAATAAAATGCAGTTTAAACGCAACCAAGAGTACATTGCAAAATCCTATAAAAATGAAGACGGTAGTTACACCGTAGACTTAAAGATTTTAGAGCCATTAACTACGGAATCAATTTTTACCTTGACACTCAAGACAGACACGAGACACAATGCTACAGTAGCATGCAAACGCTGGCGTGAACTTGCTGCCAATGTGTACGAATATGTATATAGCAAGATTATTGATAATTAATGATATGATGTATTCTAAATCATTTATTGAAAATTATTCTACGCCTCTTGAAACATTTTGTACACTTGCCTAAGACCCAGAGTGTGAAGAAATAGAAGCCTTTTTGAGTATGACCTATATACTTATGAGTATATTGAAAAGCTTGAAGATATATTAAATAATATATATTAAATAAAAAAGTGAGTTAAACTCAAAAGTATTTACTATAAATTGATTTAAATAGATAAAGAATTTTTTTAAGAAAATAATAAAAAAATAAACTCTATTATTGATAGAGTTATTTTTATATAATAAATTTAAAGTATTATGTTTAATATATCGCATTGAATAATTCGACAGTCTTAATTCGCTCTATTTCAAAAGATATATGATATACGCTATTGAATCCGCATATAGATATCGCTACCAATATAGGAATATAATAAGACATAGTAGAGTAGTAGATGTATTGTAGAATAGAGTAAGTGATAGCTGAAGTCATAAGCACTACCATGACTAGAGCAATTAATTGAGTGAGTATAGAGTAGATCTTAACGAAACTATTTTTCTTAATGCCGAACATGAGAGAAACTGAACGCACAGCACGACCACGCCTCTTGACATCAGAAATAATATTCACACTTTTGAAAGCGTATGAGAACGATATAGCACACATAGTGAGCATACTGACCATGACTATCGCACTAGCTAAAATCATAGGGGTAGTAAGAGTATCGTAAGTATATGTCACCAACAATGAAATAAACTGCCAAATAAATATAGCGAAGAATATAATCGTGAATGTGATACGCATAGCTATATCTCTTTTTAGCACGGGTATATCTTTATGATGATATTCAAATTTTTTTGCTCTCATTTTAACCTCTACCTATATTTTATAAAATATAGATAGTATTGTCAAATAAATTTATGTAGTTATATTTTAAAAATTAGAACAAGCACTATTGTGACAATTATACAAAGAATGGCTTGAGTACATTTTTGAATTAGCATATTTTTAATTGGAATATTTAGCTTAGTTAAGAAAGATATTGACTGCATTAATATACTCATTCCACCGAAACCAATCAGTCCACTAGAGATGATAGTCTTAAGCGCGAGAGTACAGTTGATATTACCTAATATTAGTATTCCTCGTGTCATCTCTATAGACCCTATGAGTACTGACTCGACTATATTTTGGTTTATTTTAAAATTAAATACACCACATATAGCAGTGCTTGCTAGATTGATGAAACCGATATTTTTTAGTACATCAATGATTAGAAAGCTCAGAACAATGTAGGCTCCCACCATTAATATAGAGATGAGAGAGTCGTATACGCTATCAGATAGAACATTGCTTTTTTCTTGTGATACGTATTCAAAATTTTTTCTTTCAATCCGTTTACCGCGATAAATCATTCCGTTGATAAGACTTGCGATGATATTTGCGATTAATATTATTACTCCTGCATTAAATGATTTTAGAAAAGCAATACCCACAGTGCCAATTATAAACATAGGTCCACTGATAGATGTAAAGGAGAGTAGTTTATTAGCTTCATTTTTATCTATTCGATTTGATTCATATAGCGAACAAATGAGTTTTGCACCCATAGGATATCCTGATAATACAGATAAGAAAAATGTCATAAAACTAGGAGAATTTGTGTTATACAATTTATTAAAGAACTTGTCCGCAAAACTCACTTTAAGACTGGATAAATTAACAATCAATCTAGTGAATATAAAGAATGGAAATAAAAAAGGTAGCACATTGATAGCCCATATAGAAATAGCGTTAAGACAAGACTTGGAATATAGACTGGGATTAGTTATAAAAATTACACACATTGCCAATAATAGCAAAATAATTAATTGTCTTGATATGGTCTTTCGTTTATTTGATTTTAATTTTACATTCATATATAATATATACAGAAAAATAGAGGGGTTTATGAAAAATTTTACTGCTAAAAAAAAATTAGCCTTAGTTTTGAGCGGAGGCTCGTCTAAGGGTTTTGCACATATTGGTGTCATCAAAGTGCTTGAGGCGAACGGTATCAAGCCTGATTTGATAGTTGGTACTTCCATGGGTGCGTTGATAGGTGGAGTGTATGCTTCTGGTCAACCCATAGAAGAGATAGAGAAATTAGCACTTAGTATCAATAAACTTGGCTCGTTTGATCTATATTCTACTATGTTTAAAGATAGTTTACTGAATATTAATAAAATCAAACGAATTTTAAAAGATATATTGGGCGATACCAAGCAAGAGAATTGTCCAATCAAATTTATATCCGTAGCGACCGAGCTGAATACAGGTAAGGAAGTACATTTCAGCGAAGGGTTACTGCGAGACGCTATTCTAGCCAGTATTTCTGTACCTGTGGTGTTCCCGAGAGTGAAGTTGGGAGACAATTATTATGTAGACGGCG
Organism: Candidatus Onthoplasma sp.; assembly: GCA_965646995.1. Lineage (GTDB taxonomy): Bacteria > Bacillota > Clostridia > Christensenellales > UBA1242 > Onthoplasma. The sequence continues at coordinate 134,702 of CBFGBH010000002.1, read as the reverse complement.
GACTTGTCAATAATTTACCAGAAGATGTTGCACGTGAGGTCATGCCAGATGCTGTGATAGTCTCTGTAGACGTTATTGGCGATTATGCTAAACAGTTGGGCGAGCATAAGATGAAGACCATAGAGACCGCTATCAATTCGATTGCGCTAATGACGCAGGAGATGGTCAGACGAAAACCAGTTTTAGCTGATTTACGCCTAGTCATCACTCAGCAAGAGATAGGACAGCTTGATTATTCGAATAAAACTACTTATACAGCTATTAAGAATGGCGAAAATGCAACTAATGCACAGATTAATAGTATCAAAAAGTTACTCAAAGGAGAAATAAATGAAACTCATAAAACAAATAGAGAATAGAGCGAAGGGCATTAATGCAACTATAGTTTTGCCCGAAGCAAACCTAGATGAGAGAGTTTATAAAGCCGCTAAAAAGATGGTAAAGAAAAATCTTGCTAAACTAATAGTATTCGGCAGACCAGACGAATTTTCAGATATATTCAGATGCGACAGATGCCAAATTATTGATATAGCAAGTTATCCAGACATTGATAATCTAGCCAAATCACTATATGAAATTCGGAAAGATAAGGGAATGACTCTAGAAGTTGCGAAGAAACTGATTTTAGATCCTAGCTATTTTGCTGTCATGTTAGTGAAATTAGGACTTGCCGATGGCATAGTTGCAGGTGCTGTCTGGTCGACTGCGAATACTCTAAGACCTGCATTGCAGATTATCAAGGCCAAACCAGATAAATCCTTAGTGACAGGTGCAATGATAATGTATAGAGAGAAGTGCGAGCCGTTAGTATTCGCAGATGTCTCTCTAATCGAGAATCCGACGAGTGAAGAACTTGCCGAGATAGCCATATCTACAGCTGAATTTACCGAGCGAGTATTATGTATTGAGCCTAAAGTTGCGATGCTTAGTTATTCGACCAAAGGAAGTGCAAAGAATGACATGGTAGATAAAGTTCGTCTCGCAACAGAGATAGCGAATAAAAAATCTCACTACTTAATAGATGGCGAAATGCAGGTAGATTCAGCACTAGACGAGTGTGTCGCGAAGAAAAAAGGTATAAATAGCAGTGTGGGTGGACAGGCGAATGTACTTATCTTCCCTGACTTAAATGCGGGAAATATAGGCTATAAACTAGTATCTCGTTTAGGTAAATATGTCGCAACCGGGCCAATTATGCTCAATTTCAATAAACCGGTCAATGACCTTAGCCGAGGATGTACTGTAGATGAGATAATCAATGCAGTCTGCATAGCAAAACTTTTGGTTTAATTTATTTGTGAAATATTCAAATATATGATATAATGAAAAGTAGAAGTAGGAGAATATATGGCAGAAGAGCAGAATAAGACGAAAAATCAAAAGAATGAACTCCTTGATGTGCTTAACGAGAATGGAATATTCACAGGTAGAGTAGAGACTAGGGGAGAAGTACATAGGAAGGGATTGTGGCATAGGGCAATAATAGTCGCACTTATAAACGATGAGAATAAAGTACTCATTCAACAGCGTGCTAAGACAAAAGAGAAATTTCCGGGTCTATGGGATTTGTCCGTAGCGGGACATTTACCTACCGGACAGGATAGCGTATCGTGTGCAGCAGCAGAAGTCATGGAAGAGGTCGGCACAATGCTCCCTAAAAAAGTCAAATTGGTGGACTTCCGCTTTATGTTCAGTTTCAGAAATCAAATCTCACTATCAGATACATTTATCGAAAATCAATTCTACGATTTCTTCGTGTATAATGTAGGTGATTTAGATATTGATTCCCTTGAATTACAGAAAGATGAAGTAGAAGATATCAAATGGACGACGATTTTTGAAGTAAAAACTCTAGCAGACCAAGGTCTTATGCATCCACGAAACGAGTGGATAGAAGTATTATATAAATACATAACTAAATTTTAAATTAAGGAGAAAATATGAAAGTTTTAGTAGTTAATTCAGGCAGTAGTAGCCTAAAGGCTCAGTTAATGGACACTGAGAGTGGAGAAATTTTTTGCAATGCATATTGCGAGCGTATCGGCATAAGTAAGAGTTTCATGACCTATAAGACGAGTGAGAAGAGAGTGATAGAGCAGGACATGCCTACACATAAAGAAGCATTTCAGCTCATTTTAAATACATTCACAGATTCTAATATTGGCGTAATCAAATCATTAAAAGAGATAGGCGCTATCGGTCATAGATGCGTCAATTTCGGTGAGAAGTATAATAAATCTTGTATAGTGAATAAAAGAGTACTAGAGGATTTGAAGAAATATATCAGTTTCGCTCCATTACATAACCCACCTGCGATATTGGGTATGGAGGTTTGTTTAGAGCTGATGCCTAAGGTAAAGAATGTCGCAGTATTCGATACCGCGTTCCATTCTACTATGCCAGATATGGCGTATATGTACGCTCTACCATACGAATTATATGAAAAAAATAAGATTCGTCGCTATGGTGCGCATGGTACATCTCATCGTTATATTGCGTTGCAGTGTGAGAAATTATTTGGAACTCTTAAAGGTAAGAGAATTATCTCATGTCACTTAGGTGGTGGTAGCAGTATATGTGCTATTAAGGATGGTATCTCAATCGATACTTCTATGGGTTACACTCCACTAGCTGGAGTAGTGATGGGTACTCGCTCGGGAGATGTGGACCCAAGTGTATTCAAAGATGTTATGAATGCCAAGAAACTCTCTGTAGATGAAACACTAAATCTACTTAATAAGAAAAGCGGACTGCTCGGTATCTGTGGCTATAGCGATATGCGTGACATAGAGAGCAATATCAGTGATAGAAAGACCAAACTTGCTTTCGATATGATGGTATATTCTATCAAGAAATACATCGGTGCATATGCAGCAGCTATGAATGGTGTGGACGCTATCGTCTTTACAGCTGGAATAGGAGAGAAAGACGAGGTCGTTCGTGAAGCAGTGTGTAAAGATATGGAGTATCTAGGTCTATACTTTGACGCAGAGAAAAATAAGAAACTGCATAAACCATTCGATAATATCATCGAAGTAAGTGCGAAGAAGAGCAAAGTGAAAGTCTATCGTATTCCAACTAACGAAGAATTTATGATAGCAATGGATACCGCGGAACTTGTTAAATAGCGCTCGTAGTATCACAACTCCGTTTCGGTCAAGGAAAGTTTCAAGGCATTTTCTTCACTTTACATAATAAATAATCTATAGGTCTTGCCTCTCCTTGCAAGGAGTGGTGGCAACGAAACTAAGTGTAGTTGTCGGAGAGGTATAAACAAAAAAGAGCTTATCGCTCTTTTTTAGTTATTATAATGTCTAATGAACGAGTCGACCTTCCATTGTGTGTCTTTTTCGGCGCTAGAGTCACTCACTAAGTCATTAAAATATTCTTTTAGCGCTTCCTCTGTTTTTTCTTTTAATTTATCAAATAATTTTTTACACTCATCAATTTCGTTTTCTAATACATAGAGACCAATGGCACTTACGATTTTTGAATCGAGTAAATGGATAGAATCAATTATTCCATCGTAATTTGCTTTTATAATGTCTATCTTTATATTATAAATTTTTATTACACGCTTACATTCTGCTTCGTTTTTACAGTTATAGAAGGCTGTGAGTATTTCATCTGTTAATGTTAGAATTTTACTTCTTAGGTCGCATATCTGTTTAGTGGTATGCATTATTAATAAAGATCTTAATAAATTTTCACAATCATCCATATTATTTCTCCTTAATGTTATTATTTTATCATAAATATTAGAGTTGTCAATAGGTAACTTAAGAACGTTGAGCACAAAATTCTATTAAATTTCAAAAAGCAGTTGACATTCAGAATGTAATGTGCTAAAATGTCTTCATATTTTGTCGAGTATGCGTATTGCGTACGAATATATATGGAGGTATAGAGTTATGGCAGTTCCTAAGGGAAAAGTGTCTAAGGCTAGACGTGATAAACGTCGCGCGAACTGGAAAGCATCCACTCCTACATTAGTAGAATGTCCACATTGCCACGAGAAGAAAGTGGCTCATAAAGTATGTAAGAATTGTGGTTACTATGACGGAGCAGAGGTTGTTTCTGTAGACAAGAAAGAGAAAAAGTAAGACTTAAACTTAAAAAGTCACAAAAAAGCGAGTTAATTTATACTCGCATTTTTTGTCTCTACTTTAATATTATTATAGGTTCGCTGGCGTTTTTGTTTGTAGATAATATCGTCCACATCAACAATTATTTCTCCATCATTTGGATTATTTGTGACAATATAGTTAGTTATAGGCTTTACGAAGAATTTTTTAACGAATTGCTTTAAATCTCTAGCACCGAGTAGTTTAGTATTTGCACTGTTGACTATTTTTTCTATCAATTCTTCAGTATACGAAAATTTGAGTTTTGATTCAGGATTTTTATACTGATAATTTTTAATCTGCTCGTTGATGAAGTTTTTAGCTATCAATTTGCATGACTCGATACTTAATGCTTTATATTCAATCACATTTGGAATTCTAGCTATGAATTCTTTTCTAAGTCCAGCACTCTGTGAAGTAAGAGTTTCTTCGGTTCTAGATTTTTGTAGAGTACCAAATCCGACTTTCTGTGGGATATAATTGGTTAAATTAGTGGTGAAGAATAATATATTATCTTTCAATGAATAAGTCCTACCCACAGAGTCTATGAATACTCCTTCATCTAATGCATGCATGAATACATCGAAGCAATCAAAATGCGCTTTGTCTAACTCATCGAATAGAATTACACCATTAGGATGATTTTTCAAGAATTCACAGAAAAGATTTTTATCTCCATATCCAGCGAAGTTAGGGGATGCACCGACTAGTCTAGATACATCTTCTTTATTTTTGTATGATGACATATCTACAGTGAACATGTGACCATTACAGCATAGATTGGCTACGGCTTTAGCGGTTTCGGTCTTACCGACACCAGTAGGACCTGTCAGCAAGAATGATGCCATTGGTTCATCGTCAGACCTAAAGCCTACTAAAGCACCAAGTAGAGCATCTACGACCCTTTCAGTAGCTTCTTTTTGTCCGACTATTTGACTAGGTAGTGTACGTAGTCTAGAGTAAATGTCTATTCTTTCTTGCATGTCTGTTTTTGCCTTTAATTCCATTTTCTTGGTAATTAATTTAGTTGCTTGCTTAGGAAGATTTTGATTGATGACTTCTTTCACTTTATCTACTTTATAGTCGTATTCAGTGAGCATTTTATTGATACTTGCTTTAAAATCCTTCAGTTTGATTTTATGAGCCTTTATATAATCAAGGACATATTCAGAATATGCTTGTCTGTCGCTATCAGCAGTAATATTGTAGACTGATACATTAAATAAATCATCGAGATATTTTTTAGTTTCTTTTATTTTAGCATAGTTAAATTTTTCATTCTTTTTAGGAATATGAGTTAGAATATATTCATCCATATTATAGAAGAAAAAATCAATAAAATTAAATTTATTTTTATTATATTGCTCCAAACCTACTAACTCAAAGAATAAATCAGGTCTAGTATCTCTAATTTGATTAATATCATCAAATAATCTATCATCGCTATATTCTTCGTATAAAAATGGGTCAATATCTGTTTCGGTAATCATCTTATCTTTACCTAAGCAGGTGTATATATCGCTCAATGACACATTAGCTTTGTCCATCAGATATAGATAGAGTGAAATCATGTCAATGTCTTCTACATGATCAATATTCAATGCATTTACAGCAGAGAATAACAATGTTGCATACACGAACTCTCTGGAATCTCTTTTAGCGTTTGAGAAAGGCAACATATTTGGATATGCCACTTGATATATAGTTCGTAGGTCATTAATTATATCGTAATAATTCATTTTTCCCTCCGTGTTTGGTGCATTATAGCATACTAAAATTTAGATTTCAATACCAATTTTGAAATTTCTTTAAATTTTAGCTAATTCAATTCAGTTAAAAACATTTTACTTTTTATTCTTTTAGGGCTATAATTAGATAAATTATTAGGAGTGAATATGAAAATTGTAGTAGATGCTTTTGGTGGAGACTATGCACCTCTAGAGATTGTGTCAGGTGCGGTTAAGGCTTTGCAAGTCAATCAAGATTTGAATGTAGTACTAGTAGGGGACAAAGATAAAATTACAGAGATTTTACAGAGTCTGGTTTTTGTTTCCGATAGATTGGAGATAATTCATGCTCCAGATGTCATAGGTATGGATGAAGTGCCTACTCTCGCTATCAGGACAAAAAAAACATCTAGTATAGTAGTGGCTTATGACTATCTTAGACAGAATGATGACGCGGTTGCTTTAGTTAGTGCGGGTAGTACAGGTGCCACTCTTACAGGTGCCGTATTAAAACTCGGTCGTATTCAGAATATTTCAAGGCCTGCTCTTGCGCCGATTTTGCCTACCGTAAATGACAAAGGTGTAATGTTGCTCGACTGTGGAGCGAATGCTGATTGTAAGCCGGAGAACTTACTTGATTTCGGTATCATGGGTGCTGAATATATGAAGGCTATGGGAGTGAAGAAACCTAAAATCGGTTTACTCAATATCGGCACAGAAGAAGAGAAGGGTAGTGAGATGGTTAAGACTGCGCATCAACTACTAAAGAAATCTGGTCTCAATTTTGTAGGTAACATTGAAGCTCGTGATGTATTGCGTGGACTAGTAGATGTCGTAGTATGTGACGGATTTGCTGGCAATGTCTGCCTTAAAACAATTGAAGGTACGGCTGAAATACTATTTGGAGAGATTAAGGATATCACTAAATCATCTTTTAGGGCGAAACTAGGTGCATTAATGCTCAAGAAAAACCTTTATGGAATGAAGAAGAAATACGATTATCGCAATTTCGGCGGGGCTCCACTTTTAGGCGTTAAGAAGATAGTATTGAAATGCCATGGCAATAGTAAGTCAGACAGCGTGTCTACCACTATTTTACAGGCTTATAAATTAGCAAGTAATCATCTGATAGAGAAAGTATCTAAGGCAGTAGCAAAGAATGAAGAATAATTTTTTGGAGTTATTTGAAAAATGTAGTGAAGAGTTGAAGACGCTAGCGTTCACTCATTCTTCTTTTGCGCATGATAAGAAGACGGAGAGTAACGAGCGTATAGAATTTTTAGGCGACTCTGTTTTATCTGTAATAGTTAGTGATTATCTATATAAACATTATCATCAAGACGAAGGCAAGATGACTAAGATTAGGTCGAATTTTGTATGCACTGAGAGTCTAAGTGAACTTGCTAAGAGTTTAAATATAGAATCACGGATTTTGCTTGGCAAGAGTTTTAAAGGTAAAGTTGTATCAGATGCTATGCTCGCTGACACTGTCGAAAGTATGATTGGAGTTATGTATTTGTCATTTGGACTACATTCAATATCTACTGCTGTATTAGATGCACTTAAAGTGAAAGAGAGATTAAAAAAAGGCATGCGAGCGACCGATTATAAAAGTGAATTGCAAGAGACTATTCAAGAACAACATGTCAACTTGAAATATAAATGCGAGTCCTATGAGACGAAAGGCGGACAAACTAATTTCAGAGCGAATATATATATTAATAATGAGTTTGTCTCATTTGGTCAAGGCTCAACCAAGCGCGAAGCTGAGCAGAATGCTGCAAAACTAGCACTAGAAAAATTAAAATTGTAATTGATAAACATAGGTCAAAAAAGTTTGACAAAAGTATTTTTAAGTGATAAAATTCACTAGACAAAAGGAGAATATATGTTATTTGAGCCACCTATTGATGTATTAGCGAGAATTGCAGGTTGTAGATATGCTGCAGCTGTGATTGTGGGTGCTAGAGCAAAAGATTTAATCAATAAAATACAGACTTTATTAAATGGCAGTGACAATCTAGCCATCGACCATGCAGCTACTGAACTAATGAAAGGTGAAGTTATAGGAGTTCAATCTAAATAATAAATGTTTGCATTAGTCTCAGTAGATATTTCCAATGATGCGGTAGATAGAGTCTTTGAGTATATAGCACTGCCTAATACAAAAGTCGGCATGCGGGTTAAAGTTCCGTTTGCGGGGCGCACGGTATTGGGTTATGTCACCAAACTTAGTGAGAGCGCTAGTTTTGATGAGAGCAAGATTAAGCCTATTATTAAAAATCTAGAAAGTGTCCCAAAAATTAAACCCGAGATATTAGATTTGTGTTTTTATATGTCGAGACACTTTTTTTTGCGTTTATGCGATAGTATTAAATTAGTCTTACCATCTTGCGTTCGATTAGATAATGAGAAGGAACAATACAATTATAGATTAAACTTAATATTGGATATAGACACTGCTATAAATATTATTGGGAAACGAGCAAAAAATCAACTAAGTGCAGTAGCTTACTTAAATGAGCAAGGCGAGAGCGAGTTTAATCATATGGTAGAATTATTTGGTAGAGCTAGTGTTAACGCACTGATTGAGAAAGGTATCATAGCTAAGACTGCCATTCGGCGTATGCGTATTCCAGAGATTAGTAATGGAAAGAATGAAAAAAATGTTTTAACTCTTCAGCAGTCGAATGTAGTCAACGCGATAAATAATCAAGACAAAACATTTTTACTAAAAGGCGTGACAGGCAGTGGCAAGACTGAAGTTTATATGAGTGTGATAGAGAAAGCACTATCAGAAGGAAAAACAGCCATCATGTTAGTACCAGAGATTTCTCTCACACCACAGATGATGAATAGATTTAATTCGCGTTTTCCGGGGTTGGTTGCAGTTCTTCATAGTGGGCTTAGTGAAGGCGAGAGATATGATGAATGGGATAGAATCTTTCTAGGACAGGCTAGAGTAGTCTTGGGTGCAAGGTCTGCAATATTCGCGCCGGTAGAGAATATAGGTGCGATAATAATAGATGAAGAACACGACTCTTCATATATTAGCGAGACTAACCCTAGATTTAATACGCACGATGTCGCAGAATATCGTGCCAGATACAACCATTGTCCGTTAATTCTGGGTAGCGCGACTCCTAGTATAGAGAGTTTTAAAAAAGCAAACGAGGGTGTATATACGCTGGTAGAATTGACCGAACGAATCAATGGAATTCCGATGCCGAAGATAGAGATAGTTGATATGTTACAAGAAATATTAGAAGGTAATATGACTCCGTATAGTAAGCGACTATTATCAGGTCTAGAAGAATGTATTAAGAACGAAAAACAAGCCATCCTTTTTATTAATCGTCGCGGATTTGCGTCATTCATGATGTGCAGGGAATGTGGCTATAGAGCTAAGTGTGATGATTGTGAAATTAGTCTGGTGTATCATAAGGAAGACAATGAATTAAAGTGCCATTTCTGTGGTAGGAGATATAGAGCATTAACTAATTGTCCAAATTGTAAGAGCACCAATATCAAGTACGGAGCGTTAGGTACAGAACGCGTATGTGATGATTTAAAGAAAATGTTTAATGTTCCAATATTTAGAATGGATAATGACACCACTCGTGGTAAAAATGCACACAAGTATATTTTAGAAGAATTTTCTAATACTGCGCCTAGCATTTTAGTGGGCACACAGATGATAGCCAAGGGTCATGACTATCCTAATGTGGCTTTCGTAGGAATATTAGATGCAGATATCAGTCTATATAATAGCGACTATAAATCCAACGAGCGTACTTTCCAATTGGTGACACAGGTAGCAGGTAGAGCGGGTAGAAAGAATGGAGATGGCAGTGTTATACTACAAACTTATGCACCCAAGCATTATGTCTATAGATATGCGTCAGCGTATGATTATCTTGACTTTTATTCAAAAGAAATCAATGTTCGAGAGACGACGCATTTTCCGCCGTTTAGTACAATTTTAAGAATCCTAGTGAGTAGTGTGAGCGACACGAGAGCCAAAGAAGTGACGAAAAAAATTTATGACCAAGCAGTTCAATTAAAAGAAAAGTATGGCAGACAAATTATATTTTTACAGGCCATGCCTTCGCCAATCAAGCGAATACAGACGAAATATCGCTATCAAATTTTGACTAGATTTATTCCAAGTGATGAAATAACTTGTGATTTCTATGCGATTAGTGATATAATAGAGAAAGATGTCTCAATATTTGTTGAGACAAATCCAAATAATTTGAGGTAAATATGGCAATACGAGAGATAGTTCCACATACAGATAGTTTCATTAGAAAGAAGAGTAAACCCATAAAGATATTTGATGAAAAATTATGGGAACTATTAGATGATATGTGGGAGACACTAGAAGATAAAATGGGTGCCGGATTAAGTGCTGTGCAAGTAGGTGTACTAAAAAGAGTATTTATTATCAATATTAATAATATGAAAATTGAGTTTGTTAATCCTACCATTATCAGCAGGAGCGGAGAGCAGTATAAGAAAGAAGGTTGTCTCAGTGTGACACAACCATTCAATTATGTCAAACGACCAAAAACTGTGACTATTAAAGCATACGATAGATATGGCAATGCGTTCACTCTTACTTGTGAAGATTGGACAGCAGTATGCGTTTCACATGAGAGTGACCATTTAGACGGCGTATTATATATTGATAAGATATGTATTCCACCTAAAGGCGTAGAGTTAGAAGATTAATATGAGAATAGTGTTTTTCGGCACAGGAGAGTTTAGTACTACAATATTAGATGGTTTAGTTGGCAACGGATATAATGTCGTTGCAGTTGTTTCACAGCCAGATAAGGTAAATGCTCGGAATAATAAAATCATACCATCTCCTATTAAAACCTATTGTATCAAGAAAAATATTCCTATCTATCAATATAATAAATTAAACATAGAAGGAGAGAATGATTTAAAAAACTTATCTCCAGATATATTTATTACAGCGAGTTTCGGGCAGATTATTAAACAAAACATATTAGATATACCTAAGTTTGGCACTTTTAATGTGCATGCTAGTTTGCTACCAAAATATCGTGGCTCATCTCCAATTCAATGGGCTATAATGAATGGCGAGAAGACTACAGGTATCACGATAATGCGTACTGAGTTAGGATTAGACACAGGAGATATATATCTTCAGCGAGAGATTAATATAGATGCAATAGATACTATGACAAGTGTATTTTCAAAGCTTGCAACACTAGGTGTAGAATGTTTATTTGAATTTTTAAATAATTTCAAATACTATACAGAACGACCTATTAAGCAAAATGAAGAAGAAGCGACCTATTTCCCAATGCTGAAAAAAGAAGATTATCTTCTGGATTTTAATGCTAAGTCTGAGTATTTGTGTAATAAAATTCGTGCTTTAGAGAGCTGCTATTTTATTTACAATAATCAGAGATACAAAGTCGCATTTGCATCTATCAGTGATAGAGAGGGCATTCCTGGCGAGATTCTTTCATGTGATGGAAAGCATGGACTCATCATAGCAACTAATGATAGTGCTGTAGAGATAATATATATTCAGCCAGAAGGTAAGCAAAAAATGCTGGCTCTATCATACATGAATTCAAATAAATTCAAATTAGGGGACATTATTGCAAATACTTAGTGACTATAGTTTAAACGAGTTAGAGATTGTTTTGGCAGGATTTCCTAAATTTCGTGCCAAGCAAGTTTTTGATGCCATCATGCAAGCTAAAGATTATGATAACACCACATTACCTAAAAATCTAATAGACAATTTAAAAAGAAATTATATACTAAAACCGGTCTCAATATCTGAAGTTTTAACTAGCAAAGATGGCACTAAAAAATATCTTTTGAAACTACATGATGACAATATTGTTGAATGTGTATTTTTACACCAAGACTATGGCAACACGATATGTATGTCTACTCAAGTTGGTTGTAGAATGGGTTGCAAATTCTGTGCTTCCACTATTGGTGGGAGAGTGAGGGACCTATCAGCCGGAGAGATGATTAGTATGATATCAGTAGTGAATGCAGATAATGGCAAATGTACTGATAGAAATTTTACTAATATTGTACTTATGGGCAGTGGAGAGCCATTTGATAACTATGAGAATGTAGTTAAATGGTTAGAACTAATAACAGATAAAAGTGGATTTAAACTTAGCGAACGAAATATCTCCATATCCACATGCGGTTTAGTAGATAAAATTTACGAATTTTCAAAACTAAAGTATAATGTCACACTATGTGTCTCTCTTCATGCGACTGACGATGAGACTAGAAAAAGAATCATGCCTATAGCTAATAGATATTCGATCAATGAGATTATCAATGCTCTAAAATCATATGTCAATGAGAATGCTAGACGAGTGGTGTTCGAATACTGCCTTATCAAAGGAGTGAATGATAGAGATATAGATATTAGCAATCTAAAAATTCTCACTAAAGGTTTACTGTGCCATGTTAATGTGATATGTTTAAATCAGAATGGTGGTAGTCTTAAGGCGACCAGTAGAGAAGAAGCTAAATCTTTCGTGAAAAAATTAAATGACATTGGGGTATCGGCGACCCTTCGTCGTAGTCAGGGTAGCGATATAGAGGGTGCGTGCGGAATGCTACGGGCAAAAAAATTAATGCAATAGTGATTCACTTTTAATAGTGAATTTTTCTTTTGAGCTTCTTTCATAAGTCAAGAATTAATAGTAGCTATGACTAGTGGAATAAACGAAGTAGAAAAATCTAAAAAAGAAATTGTTTAGCTAAAAAATATTTTATAATTTTACTTTTAAATGTCGAAAAAATATGTTATAATATTCTAAATAAATTTAAGGAGTATATATGCGAAAAGTAGTAGTGGGAGCAAGTAGTCTACCAGCTGGGAGAAACATGTCAGCACAAATTGAGTATTTAAATAGAGTAGACAATTATGGTATAGACATCTATCATTTAGATGTTATGGACGGAGAGTTCGTGAGATTTAAGACTCTAGACTATACATATTTTGAGCAATTACGAGAGAAGTCTGCACTTCTTTTTGATGCTCATCTTATGGTTAATAATGTAGAGAGAGTGATAGATAAATATATCAAGTCTACAGCCAATATTATCACTGTACATTACGAATCCTTTGATACGCCAGATGCAGTTATTAAAACACTCAAAAAAATTCGAAATCATAAGAAAATGGCAGGACTAGCCATAGACCTTAACACTGATATTAAGCTCACCGAACCATTGCTAAAATATTGCGATATGATTTTAATTATGACTGTCAAAGCAGGCAAGGGCGGACAGTCTTTCAATGAGAGCGCTCTTGAAAAGATAAAATATATTCGTTCACTGAATAGTGATATTTTAATAGAAGTGGATGGTGGCATTAATGACAAGACTGGAGCAATGTGTGTCAAGGCTGGGGCAGATATTCTAGTGAGTGGCAATTATATATATAATAATGACACATACGAAGCAATACAGAGTTTGAAAGGGAAAAATGGATAATAGATACTATTTTTTAGAGAAGTTTGGAGACAAAGTACTTATTAAAGGTGGAGAGGCACAGCATCTCACTCGTGCCCGTCGTTGTAGACTAGGAGATAAAATAGTTGCTTTCAATGGAGACGGCTATGACTATCACTTGAGAATAGACAAAATCGATAAAGACAAGGTAGAATGCAGTATTTTGTCTTGTGATATCAATCGAGCACAGCAAGAAGCAGACATCACAGTCTATCTTGCCATGCTTAAAAACGATGCTTTGACTACTGCAATAGACCATTTGGCAGAACTAAATGTAGGTCGTGTCAAATTATTTCGCTCGGATTATTCTGTCGCTAATCTAGATGAGAAGAAATTAAACAAATTAAAGAGCATTGCCATTCAAGCCAGTAAACAATGTGAACGCGCAGATATAATGGACATTAGTATAATAGAGAAATCAAAAATTAAGGATGATATATCATCTATCCCTAATTGCTATTTTGCGTATGAAGATTCATGTGGCAAGTTAGAATCTTTCAATGGCGATTTTGCGCTCATAATAGGTGCGGAAGGTGGTTTTTCGCCAGGCGAAGTAGAGTATTTTTCGAGCTTTGCGAAAAATATTAGTCTAGGTAGTACTATTCTTAGAGCAGAAGTGGCGTGTATTGCGGGAGTAGCTATGCTAAAGGCGGTAAACTATGCGAGCTAGTGTCATTACTCTTGGTTGTAAGGTAAATGAATATGAGAGCCAATCAATGATGAGTCAGTTGATTTTGGCGGGATATGAAATATGTGAGGGTTTAGTGCCTGCTGATTTATATATTGTTAACACTTGTGCAGTCACAAATATTGGCGAGCGAAAATCACGCCAAATGCTCACTAAAATCAAGAAACTCAATCCTAAGGCAAAGATTGTGGTAGCAGGTTGTGCATCGCAGAATAACCCAGCACAATTTTTGAAAGATGATAATGTAATAGCAGTAGTGGGTAATTTCGGTAAACATAACATTATTCATTATATCAATTGTGAGAATAGAGTCTTACCCGAGTTAGAGCATAAAAAATATATTCCGTTTAAAAAACCTACAGAGACTAAAGCTCGCCAATATATCAAGATACAAGATGGCTGTGATTATTTCTGTACATATTGTCTTATTCCGTATCTTCGCGGTAGGAGTAGAAGTAGAGCGTTAAAAGATATTATTAGCGAAATAAAATCAACTAAATCAAATGAAATAGTCCTTACAGGTATCAATATGTCGGACTATCGAATTAAAGGAGAACTGGCACTTAAGACACTTATTAAAGAAGTAGATAAGCTAAACAAACGCTTTAGATTATCATCTTTGGAATGCAATGTTCTAGACGACGAGATGTTAGATATACTTATTAATTGTAAGAATTTCTGCCCGCACTTTCATCTTAGTCTACAGTCAGCATGCAACGATACGCTTAAACGCATGAATAGACATTACACTATAGAAGAATTTATTGAGATTACTAAGAAGATTAAAAAGAAATTTATTCATCCATGTCTCTCGACTGACTTGATAGTAGGATTTAAGGGCGAGACAGATGAAGAATTTGAGATTACCTTTAGTAATTTAAAGGAAATTGGCTTTAGCTATATGCACATTTTCCCATATAGTGTCCGTTCTGGTACGGTGGCAAGCCGTATGTCAGGAGATGTAGATAAAGTAAAAGTGAAGGCAAGAGAAAATCGCTTGCTCGCTCTAAGAGATGAATTTACGACCAAATTCTATAATGAAAATGAGAATACTACACATACTATGCTAGTGGAAGAGCATATTGATGGCTATTCTGTCGGTTATACGGACAATTATATTTATACATACATTAATACGCTTCTACCAATAGGTAATATAGTTAAAGTAAAATTAATAAAAGCTCATAGTCAAGGTATGCTCGGCGAAATTGTAAAAGACAATTAAATCTCTTGTTTTATTAATTCATATATGTTAAAATAAAAGCGAGGTGTTTATGAAATTAGAGGAGAAAATGATTTTAGGTTTGTATTCAGAAGGAGAATTATCTGCAATGCTAACTATTCCTGCTGTTGAAACATTATTAGATGATTTGCCATTAGAATTATTGACAGCGTATGTGCAAGCTAGAGATAAATATATCTCTGCTAAATCAAAAAGTGATATTCTATATGGACTATGCACGAGTAATAGTTTGCCACAGAATACACAGGCAATCTTTGAAGCAGTGAAAAGAGATGCTACGATAGCGTATAAAATGTTTGGGAAATTAATAGAGTGCGAAGCAGTCAAATCTAATGTTAAATTAATTAAGTCAATTAGTCAGTGTTATGTTTATTCAGAGTCTTTGCATAAGGACATGACTAACCTTCACACTAGTATAGAGAATGCTGATACAGTTGTGTTTTAGGAGATAGGTATGGAAGATTGTGTATTTTGTAAGATTAGAAAGGGAGAGTTGCCTTCGACTAAATTGTACGAAGATGATGATTTCATGGTAATTAAGGATATTAATCCGCAGGCTAAGATTCATCTCATCGCTATACCACATGAACATGCACCATACATTGATATGATGACAGAGCAGGGTGCATTATTATTAGGTAAGATTATTCATAAGATTGCACTTAATAAAGATAAATTAGGACTTGCCAATGGCTATAGACTACTTATCAATCAAGGAGCAGACGCTTGCCAGTCGGTCGGACATATTCATATACACATAATCGGCGGAGAGAAATTGAAGGAGTTTTAGCCTTCATTTTTTGTATCAATATTAACAAAATACTACATGCATGCTATTATACAAATAATCAAGGAGAGATTATGGAAGAGAAATCAAATATTCAAGTACTAATGGGCAGTACTACACCTAGACCTGAGAGATTAAAAGAAATTACGAGCTTTCAGTCGGCTAAAAATGATGTCAGTGGGCCAGTTTTAATGGCAAATACAGTGGTAACTGCTAAATATGACTGGAAGATTAAGTTTAGTAGACCATGTGATAAAGAGATATTTAATGGTTACTATAAATCAGCTATTATTAATTGTATCAACTCATTATTTTCACTGATGGGGGCAGAAGCGGCGGATGAAGCAATGATTACAGCTAGCATCAGCGAGCATGTTGGTATTGATTTGAAAAAAATTAGGTTAGTATATGCTAATAGACA
This sequence comes from Candidatus Onthoplasma sp., assembly GCA_965646995.1. GTDB lineage: Bacteria > Bacillota > Clostridia > Christensenellales > UBA1242 > Onthoplasma. The sequence continues at coordinate 118,176 of CBFGBH010000002.1, read as the reverse complement.
TCTAAGTTACAGACTTAATTCAAAAGCTCCAGAATTTATTCATTCAGAGTTAATTTCTGATTCATATAGCATAGTTTCGCCTTTTGAAGCATAGTTTACAGAGAATTTTAGCAAAATCTCTTGACAATGCTAATATTTAGGTGTAAGATAAAAAAGAATTTATAAATAAAAGTGGGTGAAAATTTTGACTACAGTTCGTTGCGGAGAGAATGAATCATTAGAGAGTGCATTAAAGCGTTTCAAGCGTAAATGTCAGAAAGATGGTATCATTGGCGACCTTAAGAAAAATACTGAATATGTTAAGCCAAGCGTTCGTCGTAAAGAGAAATCTAAAGCAGCTCGTAAGCGTGCTATGAAGAAATCTAGATATTAAGATAAACTGGGAATGTCCAGTTTTTTCTTGAATTTCGTTTGCTACTAAAGTTATTATTTGGTATAATTATTATATGGATTACAAGAATTTGCTGAATAGCGAACAATTCGAAGCTGTTGTATGTACTGATGGACCGGTAATGGTTAGTGCGGGAGCGGGCAGTGGGAAGACGAGACTTCTTACATATCGTATAGCATATCTGATTACTGAATGCGGTGTTCCAGCGCATAAAATTTTAGCTATCACATTTACTAATAAAGCAGCAGGCGAGATGAAAGATAGAATATGTAAAGTAGCAAAAGATGGCGATTTAGTGACCGTTAGCACTTTCCATAGTTTTTGTGCTAGGATGCTACGCACATATGCTAGTTTTGTTCCGGGGTATAAAGAGAATTTTACAATATTCAGCGACACTGATACAGCTAAAATTTACAAAAATTTATTTAAGACCATGAAGATAGATGATGAATCTACTCGTTCTAACTTCAAGCACAATATTTCTACTATCAAAAATGAGAATATGACGATAGAAGAATTTGCTGATATCTATAGATACGATAATTCTATTAGTGATTTTGTTAAATTTTTTAATGCCTACGAAGAAGAACTCAAGAAAAATAACGCTATGGATTTTGATGATTTACTAGTCAATTTTTATAGACTGATTTCTTCCAATAGCGAGATACTAGATAGTATTCAAAATAAATATTCGTATTTTAGTGTGGATGAATTTCAAGATACTAATAAGTTGCAATATGACATAATTAAACTGTTAGCTTCAAAGACACGCAATATACTTATAGTAGGAGACGAAGACCAATCAATCTATGGTTGGCGTGGTGCAAATATAGACAATATATTTAATTTTACTAGAGATTTCAAGAATACGAAAGTCTTTAAATTAGAGCAGAATTATCGCAGTACCAAGAAAATCTTGGATAGAGCGAATCTAATCATTAAGAATAACAAAAATCGCTTAGACAAAAGATTATATACAGAGAATAATGAAGGCAACGAAGTTCATTACTATCCAGCTATGAATGAGACAGATGAAGCAGATTTTGTGGTGCGTAATATTTTGGAAATGCATCACTCGGGTGTCCCATATAGTGAAATGGCGATACTTATGAGATTGAACTCGCTCTCTCGAGCATTTGAAGAGAAATTATTAGCCTATAATATTCCACATATTATGTACAATGGTTTTAAATTCTTCGAGCGTGCGGAGATTAAGAGCGTTTTGGCATATCTCACTGCGCTGGTCAATCCTGATGATAATGTCAGTTTTACTCGTATAATCAATTTCCCTAAGCGTGGCATAGGAGAAACTAGCATTGAGAAACTAAATGAACTAGCTATTAAATACCACACATCATTAAAGAATGTGATTATAAATAGCGAGACAGAATTATTGCCAAAGGCATTGAAAGATAAATTACTACCACTGAAAAAATTACTTATAGATTTAGAAGAAAAAATGAATAGCATGGGTATGTATGACTTTTTCTCATATTTACTCGATGAAACAGGTATACTAAAATCATTTGACCTAGATAATGAGCAGGAATACGAACGCTATTTGAATATCAACTCGCTATCTAATTCTGTTAGAGAGTTCGAAGAGAACAATGAAGGTGCTACGATAGTCGATTATCTTCAATCTGTGACCTTATCAAGTGCAATGGATAGTGATGATGGTTCAGGAGTAGTCATAGCTACTATCCATGGGGCGAAAGGTTTGGAATTTGATACTGTATTTGTGGTAGGCTGTGAAGAAAAGATTTTCCCAATCACTCGTGATGACAAAGACGACTTGGAAGAAGAGCGTAGACTCATGTATGTCGCTATCACTAGAGCAAAGAAAGACTTGTTTCTTACTAGTTCAGCATCTAGATATATGTATGGCAAGCGTGAATATAGCGTTAAATCTCGTTTTTTATATGAATTAGACCTTGCAAAAGAGCGACAAATAAATTATGGTTACAATTCATATAATAACTATAATAATTATAACAATACTAAAATAAATCAAAATAAATTTAATTACGGAGGAAATATGAATACACTTAATTCAAATAATAATCAATCATTCAATTACACATTTAATAAAAATGCAGTGGAGAAAAAGTCTGTAGATTTCTCCAAGATTAAACTAGGAGCGAAAGTTGTTCATCCTAAGTTTGGTGAGGGAGAGATTGTAGAGGTCACTCCTAATAGCAGTAATCATTGTGTAAAGATTAAATTTGATGTAGTAGGTGAGAAGATGCTTTCATTAGAGTACGCACCAATAGAGTTTAAGGATTAGATGACTAAGGAAGAGAGATTAGTCTATCTCACTAACGAAGTAGATAAGCATAATAAGAATTATTACTTATATGACAATCCAACTATTTCGGATGCTGAGTATGATGCCATGTATTATGAGCTGGTTGACCTAGAGAAAGAGCTAGGTTATTCTTTGCCGAATACCCCTACAGCACGAGTAGGAGACTATGTCTTACCAGGTTTTAAGAAGAAGAAACACGAAATACCGCTATATAGTTTAAATAAGGTAAAAGACTTTGATGACCTAGATAAGTGGATGACAGATATGCGAGAGGCTAGTGCTAATCCTAACCTAGATTTTTCACTCGAATATAAGTATGACGGACTTAAAATCGTACTCGAATATTTGAATGGTCACTTTAGATACGCAACCACTCGTGGTAATGGACAGATAGGCGAGATAGTCACTCGTCAAGTCCGTACTATCAAGAGTGTACCACTTACCATTCCTTATAAAGGTAGATTACTAGTTCAGGGCGAGTGTATGATGACTAATAAAGCCTTTGAAGAGTATAATAAGACAGCGGAAACTCCGCTCAAAAATCCTAGAAATGGTGTAGCAGGGGCAGTGCGAAACTTAGACCCAAAAGAGACAGAGAAACGCATGCTAGATTTCTTCTGTTATGATGTATTGCTAGTAGAGAATGAGAATATTGCTACTCAGGAAGAGATGAATCAGTTTATTATTAAACAGGGATTTAAGACAGGCGATTATTTCAAAAAACTAATTTTTATTAATGATGTCAAAGACGAAATAGAACATATTGATAAGATTAAAGATAAACTTGATGTCATGATAGATGGCATGGTTATCAAGGTCAATGATTGTAAAGTACGGGATGAGATAGGCTATACTATTAAATATCCTAAATGGGCTATGGCGTATAAATTTAAGCCTGTCGAGCAGAGTACAGTTCTAAAGGATGTTGTCTGGCAAGTAGGACGTACAGGTAAGATTACACCTATAGCTATATTAGACCCAATAGAGCTTAGTGGCGCCACTGTTAGTAGAGCTACTCTTAATAATACACAAGATATTGAGCGTAAGAATATTAGCATTAATAGTCGCGTTTTCGTTCGCCGTAGCAATGAAGTCATACCAGAAGTGATGGGGCTAGCCGAGAAGAGTGCGAAAGCAGTAGATATAATTCCGCCTAAAGTCTGTCCAAGCTGTGGCTATACACTAGAGACGATAGGAGCTAATCTTTTCTGCCTTAATCATAATAATTGTTTCGAACAAATTATCGATAGACTTACACATTTCGTATCACGAGATGCGTTCAATATAGACGGACTTAGTGAAAAAACACTGAAAGTCTTGTTTGAGAATTTTCATGTAGCTTATCCGTATCAACTATATTCACTTACCGCTGGTATGTTAGTTGGTCTAGAAGGCTTCAAAGACAAAAAAATATCTAACCTTATCTCAAGTATAGAGAAGAGTAAACAGATAGATTGGTCGAATTTTATTTACGCGCTAGGTATCATGAATATAGGGAAAAAGACTGCATTCACATTGTCTAGGAAATTCAAAACTATTGATGAACTAAAATTAGCAGATATTGACGCACTGACCGCCATTGATGACATAGGAGACATAGTAGCAACGAGTATTATAGAATATTTTAAAGACGAAGATAATCTATTAAATATTCAAAAATTATTTGATGCGGGGGTCACTATTAATTCATCTGGAGACGCACAAATCAAATCGTATTTCACTGATAAAACAATAGTTCTCACAGGTACACTTGAGCATTATGCTCGTCCAGACCTAACGAAAATTTTACTCAGCCATGGTGCTAATGTCACGAGTAGTGTTAGTAAAAAGACAGACATCGTAATTGTAGGCACAGATGCGGGTAGCAAACTTGATAAAGCTAAAGAGCTCGACATCCAGATAATGAATGAAAAAGAATTGTTAGATAAATTATCTAATTTATAAAAATCAATCTACCTAAATAGGTAGATTTTTCATTACCAATTTTTAAAATGGTATTGACAAATATATTTATGAGTGCTATTCTTCCTAACATAAGGAGCAATTATGATTAAATATATAGATGAATACATTATACTAGAATTTATGGAGAAGCAAGAACTTGATGAGTGTGGGGCAGAATACGGACAATCTGAAGACAATAATTTTTGTTATTATTACATTAAGCCTTGTCCACCTCCTATGGATACGATCATATATAGATTTTATGATTTTGATATTAATTCATATGTTATTAGATGGTGGGGATCTCAATGTCCACTCCATAATATAGATATAACAGAATATATAAATTTTATAAAAAGTAAATTGTCTCCTTCGAAAAGAAAACAATATGTAGAAGAATGCAAAAAATACTGGAATGCTAAAAAAGATGAGCTAGATAAAGACTCTTCTAAAATTAATGATATTATTTCAGGTATCTAATTGATAGTATAATAGTCTACCAAATAATGGTGGACTTTTTTTCTGCTTGTTGCTTAAATCGTTTTGAGATTTGTCTACTATTTTGTTATAATATATTCATTATGTAGTGATTATTCACTTATGGGGAACACATGATAACTTTTAAAGAAATTGAGATGGCAGGATTTAAGTCCTTTGCCGACAATACACATATTAATTTTGATGGTGGTATTACTGCTATCGTTGGGCCAAACGGATGTGGCAAATCTAATGTTAGTGATGCTATTCGTTGGGTATTAGGAGAGCAGTCTAGTAAGGCATTGCGTGGTAAGTCCATGCAGGATGTCATTTTTGCTGGGACAGAGAAGAGAAAGAAACTCAGCTACTGCGAAGTTTCACTTGTTTTTGATAACACTAATAAATGGTTTAATATCGAATATGACGAAGTAGTCATCACTCGTAAATTATATCGTAGTGGCGAGAGTGATTATATGATTAATCGTAAGCCTTGTAGACTAAAAGATATTCGTGACTTGCTTTATGATAGCGGTATAGGTAAGGACGGATATTCTATTATCGGTCAAGGTCGAGTAGAAGAGATTATTCAGTCCAAGCCAGAAGATAGACGAGCTATATTCGAGGAGGCAGCAGGTATCGCTAAATATAAGGCTCGTAAAGTCGAGACAGAGAATAGACTTGCTCGTGTGCGTGACAATTTGAGTCGTGCAGGCGACATTATGAGCGAAGTGGAGCGTAGGCTTGGGCCATTGAAACGCCAAAGCGAAGATGCGAAAAAATATTTAGAATATCGTGAGATACTGAAGAATCTCGAGATTAACGCATATATCTATCAATACGACCACGCAGCCCAGACCAAGCAAGATATTAATGTGAAATTACAGGGTTATAATGATAACCTTAATATTTTGACGAATAGCCTTGAGACTGAGCAGGCGAAATATGACAAATCACTTAATGAAATTAATCAGTTAGACAAAAAAGCTAGTGAACTTCACGAAAAAGTCCTAGTCAATACAGTTGCATTAGAGAAGAAACAGAGTGATAGTAGATTATTAAATGAGCAGACTAGATATCTAAAAGAGCAGATAGATAGACTGACGAATCAGTTAAATGCGTATAATCTAGACTTAAATCAGAGAGTTGCTCTTGTGAATTCCGCCACCGCTATGCGTGACGAAGAGAATGCCAATTTACATACGCTATATCTTCAATCGCAAGAGATTTCTAGTAAATATTTAAATTTAATAGATGAATTGACCAAGAGTGAAGGCGAAAAAGAAGAAAATCAGCGTGCCATGATAGACAATCTATCTAAGCTCACAGACATCAAGGCTAATCTATCGGCATACATTGCTAAGCGAGATACTTTACTTGAGAACATTCAGTCAGATAAGAAAAAGTTATCAGATTTATCTACCGAACAATCCACTAACTCTAAAGAATATAATTCACTTAAGTTAGAAGTTGAGTCATTGCAATCAAAGATACAGACTCATGAGAGCAATATATCAAAGATTAATGCGAAATTAGATACAGTAAATCAGGCTATAGATAATGCTAATACTCAAATTTATGCTCTCAAGACCAGTATTTCTAATGATACTAATAGAAAGAATATCTTAGCTAACCTTCAAGCAGATTTTGAGGGTTACCAATTCGCAGTTAAGAGACTATTACAAGAAGGTAAAAACAATCCAAGACTCAATTCAGCTATCAAAGGAGTGGTGGGTAATGTCATCAGTGTAGACCCTAAATTCCAGACTGCTATAGAGATAGCTCTCGGTGGTAGTATTCAAAATATTATTACAAAAGATGAAGAAGATGCCAAAGTTCTAATCAAATATTTAAAGGATGCCAATTTAGGCAGAGCCACATTCTTACCTATCTCAGCTGTTAAGATTAGGAATTTGAATTCTTCTGAGCGAAGTTTACTCTCATCTACAGGTTGTTTCGGTGTGGCTAATGATTTAGTGAAAGTAGATACTCAATTCAAACCAATTATAGATAGTTTGCTTGGTTCAACTGTTGTTTGTGACAATCTTAATAATGCTGTAATCTTAGCCAAACGCAGTGGTTATTCATTTAGAATCGTGACACTAGAGGGTGATATATTAACTCCACAAGGTAGCATGTCGGGCGGTAGCAAGAAGAGTAAAGAAAGTTCACTTTTAGGTAAAGAAAATGAAATCAAAGCTTTAACCAAGAATATTGAAGAGCGTTCAGCTGAATTAAAGACTGCCGAGCAACAGCTCACTCAATATATTGATGCTTTGAATAAACTTAAAGTAATGTTATCTACTGAGACGAATTCACTACAATCAGTCAATAATGAATATTATACTAAACATACTCGCCTAGATAGCATCAAACAAAATCTTGATGGTATGGAAGAGGATATCTTCTCGCTAAAGAGTCAGATTGCTGTAGGAGAGAATATAATTAATGAATTAAATTCAAAGATTAATTCTATAGATAAGACAGAACTAGACTATACAGTCTCTCGAGATAAGAGCAAGACTACAGATGAGACCAAGACGGCGTACGAAGAATTAAAGCAGAGAAGAGACGAATATCAAGAATCTCTGACTAGTTCAAAGGTTAAAATTGCTTCTACTGAAGAGAAGATTCGTTCGCTTAATCGTGATATTGAGACTTATAAAATAGAGATTGCCAATGTCAAGAAATCTATAGAGTCTGTACAGAACGAACTTAATAGTCAACAGCGCGTTTATGACGAAGCAATGCAAATAAATCGTGCTAAATCTGAAGACAGAGAGACCGAGACTATCAGATTGGAGTTGGATGACTTGAATAATAAATTATCTCAATTCGATGTATTTAAACAGTCATTAATGAAAGAATTAAAAGAGTTGGATGATAAAAAATCTGAACTAAATAATGAAATCGCACGATTGAATAACAAAATATATCAAGAAGAGACCAAGTTACAAAAAGTTGATACTGATATTGAGACAATGCAAGAGCGAATTTACGAAGAATACGAGATGACTTATAATGACTGCCTTCCATTCAAGAACCAAGATGATGAATTTGATATCAAAGATGTGATGATTAAAATCAGTAGGACAAAAGCTCAGATTACTTCTCTTGGCTATGTTAATGTAAATGCGATAGAAGAGTATAAGAGCGAAGGCGCTAGATATGAAGAGATGAGCGTTCAAGTAGAGGACTTAAAGAAGGCCGAAGAAGATGCTGTTAAAATTATCGCAGACCTGTCTAAAGAGATGCTTGGACAATTCAATGCCGAATTTGCAAAAATTCAAGAGAACTTTACCAAAGTATTCAAAGAACTCTTTGGCGGTGGTAATGCTAGACTTGAGTTGCTTCCTAGTGAAGACCCACTTACCGCAGGTGTCGAAATTATTGCTCAACCACCGGGCAAAGTATTGCAATCAATTATGCTACTAAGTGGTGGAGAGAAGACAATGACCGCTATCGCAATCCTATTCGCAATCCTGAAATTAAAGCCAATGCCGTTCTGTTTCTTAGACGAGATAGAGGCGGCTCTAGATGATGCGAATATTGAGAGATATGCGAGGTATCTAAAGAGATTTAGTAATGATACTCAATTCATCGTCATCACTCACAGAAAACCAACTATGGAATTGGCAGATTCATTGTATGGTGTGACTATGGAAGAAAAAGGTGTTAGTAAAATAGTCTCAGTTAAATTATCAGATGCAGTGAAGGTAGTAGATAACGACAATGAAAATTAATATGCTATAAAATCGGTAGCTTCGTAAATAATTACACAACATATAGTAGGAAATTAGTATGGGAATATTTAAAAAATTTTTTGAAAAACTTAAATATACTTTTAAGAAAACAGAATTAGATGATGACTTTTATGATGAATTAGAGTCTATACTTGTTTCTTCGGACATGGGCATAGAGACTGCTATGGAGATAATGGATGAACTAAGAGATATATGCAAGAGTAAACTAATAAAAGAAGTAGACAAAGCACAGATAGAATTAAAGAATCTATTGATAGAGAAATTAAATGTAGAAGAAATTGATTTTAATTATCCGCTCATTATTACAATAGTAGGTGTCAATGGAGTGGGTAAAACCACCTCTATTGCTAAGATGACTAAATATTTCTTGCGAGAGAAAAAGTCTGTTTTGCTTGCGGCCGGAGACACTTTCCGTGCAGCCGCGACAGAACAATTATCTAACTGGGCAGATAAATTAAAAGTAAAGATAGTTAAGCAGGGCGAAGGTGCAGACTCTGCAGCAGTAGTTTATGATGCTATCACTAGCATGAAGGCAAAGAATACAGATGTTTTGATAGTAGATACAGCAGGTAGATTGCACACTAAGACAAATCTAATGAAAGAGTTAGAGAAGATTAGTAATATTTCAAATCGAGAATATCCGGAAGCTACTAAACTTAATTTGATAGTGTTAGATGCTTCAATCGGTCAGAATTCAATAGCTCAAGTGAAAGCCTTTAAAGATAGCGTAAATATTGACGGGATAATACTCACTAAACTTGATGGTACAGCAAAAGGCGGAGTGGTCTATCCTATCATTAATGAACTTAATGTTCCTATCATATTCACAGGCTTCGGAGAGGGGGTGGATGACCTAGATGTGTTTGACCCTGTTCGTTTTGTAGAGAAGATTTTATATTAAACATAAAGGGAAAATAATGAATCTAGAAGAACGCGTTAGAATCGCTATACTTAATAAGTATTATGGAAGATTATTGACTGATAGACAGAGACAAGTTATAGTCATGTATGTCGATAATAATCTTTCGCTTGCAGAAGTAAGTACTGAATTAAATATTTCTCGTCAGGCAGTGAAAGATGCTCTAGATAACGCGATAGAGCAACTGCAAACACATGAAGATCTCTTGCATTTTATAAAGAGAGATGATAGAATCAAATCACTAATAGAGGAAAAGTCACCTAAAGAGATAGATATGGTGACCAGATTACAGATTATTTCTATCTTGGAGGATAATTAATGTCAGTATTTTCTAGTTTGTCTGAGAGACTTAATCATATATTTAGCAAGATGACTAAGCATGGCAAATTGACTGCTCTGGAGATTAAAGAAGCTATGCGTGAGATTCGTATGGCTCTACTGGAGGCAGATGTCAATTATGCTGTGGCTAAAGATTTTATTGCTAAGGTCAGTGAACTCGCAGTAGGGGAAGATATTTTAAAAAGTCTTACACCAACTCAGCAAGTTATCAAAATCGTACGCGACGAATTGACCAAACTAATGGGTGGAGAGAACCAAAGATTACTCGTATCTCCGAAACCTCCTACAGTTATCATGATGTGTGGATTGCAGGGTAGTGGTAAGACTACTCTTTGCGGTAAATTAGCACTTAAATTAAAAAAGGAAGGCAAAAAACCATTGCTCGTAGCATGTGACATATATCGACCTGCTGCTATAGAGCAATTAAAGGTATTAGGTAAATCTATTCAACTCGATGTTTTTGAGCGTGGCACACAGAATCCAGTTAAGACTACTAAAGAAGCTATCACTTATGCAGAGAAGTTTGCACTTGATACAGTCATAATTGATACCGCTGGACGACTTCAGATTGATGAAAAATTGATGGACGAATTAAAGGACATCAAGAAAGCAATCAATCCTACCGAAATCCTACTCGTCATAGACTCAATGATAGGTCAGGAGGCAGTGTCGGTATCAAAAGCATTCAATGACGCACTAGATGTCACGGGAGTAGTACTTACCAAGATTGACGGCGACACTCGTGGCGGTGCTGCATTGTCTATTCGTTCAGTCATCGGTAAACCTATTAAATTCGTCGGTGTGGGCGAGAAGTTGACCGATCTAGAGCCATTCTATCCAGACAGAATGGCATCTCGAATACTAGGTATGGGAGATGTCTTGTCTCTTATTGATAAAGCACAAGAGGCGATGGACGAAAAGACAGCTCAAGAAATGGAGCGTAAGTTCAGAGAGAATAGTTTTGACCTTAATGACTATATTGAGCAGGTCAATTCACTTAAAAAAATGGGCGGATTAAAGTCAGTCTTATCAATGATGCCGGGCGTCAGTGGTAAGATGAAACAGATAGAGGATATGATTGATGATAAAATGCTCGATAAGAATAAAGCTATCATCCAATCAATGACCGCCAAAGAGCGAGAGGACCCAAGCATAATTAATGGTAGTCGCCGTCAGCGTATAGCTAAAGGTGCCGGAGTCCAAGTCAGCGATGTCAATAACCTCATCAAACAATTCAATCAGTCAAAAGAGATGATGCGTATGATGAAAAATCCAAAGGCTTATGGTGGAAAGATGAAAATGATGAAGAACTTAATGGGTGGAGGATTTTAGACTCCATTTTACACTTAAACGGAGTGTAAAAATCTAAAGATGTAATTAAAAAATAGGGTAATAAACCCTATTTTTATAGCCCTACATTTTTGTTTTCTACTATATGGTCCGTTAAGTCGTTTTCAGCTATTAATATAACGGTATCAAATGGCGGTTCTTTCCCAGCTACTAGTTGAGAGCCGAATATGTTTGCCAGTTCATACATTTGAAACTCAGTATATCCATTTTCGTCTGTATATCTCTTTAGTCTATCATAAGCCTGTTCTTGAGAAATAAATTGTGTCCAATGGTCTATAAACATCTGACCACCTAGATTATTCAATTTCACCTTTACATATTGATTGACATTAAACTCTTTATATTTTTTCTCTACTACTTCTTTTTTAGTTTTCTTAGTCATAAGTTAATCCTCCTAAACAAAATCTATCTTAATTATAATATAAATATAGATATTTGTCAATATAAAAACATTATTTTCACTAACAAAGCATTATTTAATCTCAATGGAAAGATAATTGGCATTACCGATTTTGACCCACTTTATCTCACCTGATTGCTTATTCTCAGCGAAACTAAGCAGGGCATAGGCAGTAGCAGTGTGTGCTACTATCAATATATCATCGTTTTTATTAAATCTATTTTTGATTTCATTGAAGATTTTACTATTTCTTTCAATATATTCACGACAATTCTCTCCAACATTAGAATGTGGGAAGTCATAGTTCATATAGTTCTGCCACCATAATTTCTCATCTTCATTAATAGGTGTATGACCTAATTGCCATCGTTCTGTGAGTTCGTTACGCACTTCGTATTCGGGTAAGTTGGCATATTTTTTTAATATGTTTGCAGTCTCAAGGCATCTATTCATAGGTGAGCAGTATACATGTACTATATTAAATTCTTTAATTTGATTACTAGCTAACTTTACATGAATTTTACCCAGTCTAGTTAACTTATCTCCTACACGTTCGCCATGTCTAAATAATATTATTCTCATAATCTAAGTTTAGCATATATTTTCAAAAAAACAAACTTATCAGAAATTAATTATAAAAATTTTATTAAAAACCCTTTACAAATCAATTTTTATATGTTAACATGTAAAGTGAAATTGCTTTACATTATTACAAACAGTAACTTTGCTGGTTTGCTATTAAATAAAGCAAACACAAGCCTAGATTTGTTTGTTCCTGCACATTAAAAGAGCATTTCATTAACTCTTTTAAGATGTAGGTAATGTAAAGTAAAATAAAAAGGAGTAATTATGGCAGTTAAAATCAGATTAACTCGTTTAGGTGACAAGAAGTCTCCATTCTACCGTGTGGTAGTAGCTGATGCTAGAGTAGCTCGTGATGGTAAATATATCGAGCAGATTGGTACATACAATCCGCTTACTAATCCAGCCGAGATTAAAATCAATAATGATCTAGCAAAGAAATGGCTAAAGAATGGTGCTCAACCTACTGAGACAGCTAAGACACTTCTCGTTAGAGCAGGTGTATTAGAGGTTAAGGGTAACAGTGTGCCTAAGACTAATAATAAGAAAAAGAAAGCATAAGGAGTAGACTATGCAAGAGATGTTAAATTACATTGTCAAGAATCTAGTCTCTTCTCCTGACGAAGTGGAGGTTACTCTTGATCAGCAGGGCAAGACCAAGGTGTTCAAAGTTACGGTGGCTGAGAAAGACCTAGGTAGTGTCATTGGTCGTGGCGGATGTATTGCTAACGCTATTAGGACTGTTGTTAGGTCTACTAATGATAGCAAAGAGCGTTTAGTTATCAAATTCGACGCGAAATAAAAGGAAATATCATGCAAAATTTTCTAGAGATAGGTAAAATTGTGCGTACTCACGGCATCAAGGGAGCAGTTAAAATCATGTCTTACTTAGATGGCGTGAATTTTTCTATATTTAGACGTATCTATATCGGTAATAAAAAAGAATCTGCCAATATTAAATCTGTCTCATCTCTCAATAATGATATGTATATTGTCTATGTCGATATTATCAAAGATATTGATACAGCAGAGAAATATCGCAATCAATCTATATATATAGATAGAGCAGAGTATACCGAATTTGAAGATAAAGTGTACTTGTCTGATTTGATAGGTAAACCTGTCATTAACGAGAAAGGAGAAAAACTCGGCGAATTATTAGACTATGATGATTATGGTGCGAGTGTTATTTTAAGTATCAAATGTGGTTTTGCTAGTTATTCATTCCCTTATGTAGATGAATTAATAGAGTACGATAGTTCAAAAGATGCTTTTATAGTCAATGAGCAGACATTTAAGGATAATCGCATATGAGAATAGATATATTGACACTTTTCCCAGACATGTTTGCTCCCCTAAAGGAGAGCATTATTAAGCGTGCCGTTGAGAATGGTGTAGTAGAGATAAATATCATCAACATTCGCGATTTTGCACTCCCACCGCACTATAAATGCGATGATGAGCCATTCGGTGGTGGGGCAGGAATGGTCATGTTGTGTGACCCATTGTTTAAGGCTATCGAGAGCGTAAAAACTGAAAAAAGTAAAATATTTTATATGTCCCCTCGTGGTAAAACCTTCACACAGGCTATCGCTCGTGAACTAGCGAAACTCTCACATATTATCCTACTGTGTGGACACTATGAAGGTATCGACCAGCGTGTGATTGACTATTTTAATATAGAAGAATTGTCTATCGGCGACTATGTTCTAACTGGTGGCGAACTGCCAGCAATGGTGGTAGCAGATGCTGTACTTAGACTTGTACCTGGTGTGATTAGAGAAGAAAGCACACTTGATGAGAGTTTTTCTGATGGACTACTCGAATACAATCAATACACTCGTCCAGCGATCTATCGAGATATGGCTGTACCCAAAATATTATTAAGTGGTAACCATAAGAAAATAGAAGAGTATAGGAAATCTGAGTCTATCAAAATCACGAAAAAAAATCGTCCTGATTTAATGAAAAAATAATATAAATTTTTGAGATGTTAATTCTAGATGCCAAAAATGCAACAATGTAAAGAAGAAAAAATATTGACAACATGTCAATATTTTTTAGTCATCAATGCTATGTTCTGCTTTTAATTCTTCGTAATCTTGCAGTACTTCTTCTGCCTCTTTTTTGTACTTTTTTATTTTATCATTAAATACTTTTTCTACATATTCTTTCATGTGATGATATAGGTCTTCGTAATAAGTTAAACCATTTTTTGTATTATCCTTATTAATTTCGGCAATTCGTTCTTGAAAGAGTAGTGAGTAGTCATATCCAGACGGATTATATTCATTTATACCATTAACTCGCTTGTATAATATTTTATTAATCATATCTTGATGATGATTAAATGTCACAGGACAGTATTCGTTATTAAACGGATCTAAATAATGACTAGTAAACTTAAGAACTCCATATTCAGTTATTATTACATATATTTCTAATTTATCTTGATGTGCATTGATAAATATAGATTGAGAACCGTCCGAATTCGTAAATCTTTTCAAACTATCTATATATTCACTATGATACTCTTCGATTAATGCACAATGTGGGTCCCATTTTTGCTTAGTAAACATATCATAAATTTCTTCATCGCTAATATTTTCTAGCCAACTTTTAACTTCTGCCATAATAAATTCTCCTTTTGCTAAAGATATAATATCATATAGTTATTGCTCTGTCAATACTCTAATTTTGTATAGAAAGATATATTTCATCATAAGAATTTATAAGGTAATGTAGAAATTTAACTAGCGAGATAAAATACATTAATTTATTTTGAGTTATAAACTATTTATGGTATAATAATCATATGATTAACTGGTTTCCGGGTCATATGAATAAGACATTGAAGCAAATGCAGGCAGATAGTAAGCTGTGTGATTGTTTTATTTATGTAGTAGATGCTCGTTGTCCACTGAGCAGTATTAATCCAGAGTTCGTGAAAGTTGTGCGAGATAAACCCATCATTTTTGTGTTGTCTAAGGCAGATTTAGTGACAAAAGCTGACACTGATAGATTTAAGTCATATTTTGCTTCTCAGGGTCACGAGTGTATTTCACTTAATGCTACAGTGAGTGGGAGTGCTAAAATTATCATTGCAACTATTAAAAAAGTGTTCGCTGATAGATTAAAGAAAAATCAAAATAAGGGCGTTAACTTTGTCACTCGTGCTATGGTTATAGGTGTTCCGAATTCTGGTAAGTCTACAATCGTTAATAATCTCTGTGGTAAGGGTAGAGCTGTCACAGGAAATCGTGCTGGAGTCACTCGCTCTAAGCAGTGGATTAAGGTTGAGCCTATGATAGAAGTAATGGACACACCAGGAATATTGCTACCTAATTTTGATGATGAGGACAAGGCTTATAATCTAGCATTCGTAGGCTCGGTCAAAGATGAAGTATTAAACTTAGCCGAAGTATCATCACGATTAATAAATCGATTTCTCACTATTGATAAAAATATTATTTCTACTAAATACAGCGTAGATATTACTAATTATACCCATGATATAGAGCTGGTAGAGCGCATAGGCAAAAAACGAGGCTGTATTATTAAAGGTGGCGAGATTGACATAGAACGAGTGGCAAAAATTATATTAACTGATTTCCGTTCGGGAAAACTCGGCAAAATCTGTCTGGAGCGGGTATGATAGATACATGTAAGTTGTTTGATTTTGATAGACAATTTTTAAATGATGAAGTAAAATATATAGCAGGTATAGATGAAGTTGGTCGTGGTCCACTCGCTGGCCCTGTAGTTACAGCATGTGTCATAATGCCGTACGACGAGATGATAGATGGAGTATTTGATAGCAAAAAGGTAACTAAGAAGAATAGAGAGAGACTCTATAATGAGATAATGAATAAAGCTATTGCTGTATCAATTAATAGCAAAGACCAGAATGTAATTGACGATATTAATATATTACAAGCAACTAAAGCAAGTATGCGTGAATCATTCGATAAACTTATTATCAAACCACATCTATTACTGATAGACGCAGTGAAATTAAATATATGTGATAATGAAAAATCAATTATCAAGGGCGATGCTACGAGTTATGCCATTGCTTGTGCTTCTATCGTAGCGAAAGTATATCGGGATAGGATGATGACAGATTTAGCAAAAAAATATCCGTACTATGACTTTGAGAATAATGTTGGCTATGGTACAAAAAAGCATTTAGAAGCTATAAAAATTTATGGCGTTACACCAATTCATAGATTAAGTTTTTTGAAAAATATCTTAGGAGAAAACGAGTGCAGAAGAATACATATGGCAAGGCAGGCGAAATCGTAGCATTAAATTATTTAAAGAAAAAGGGTTATTTAATAATTGCGACTAATTATAAAAATAATTTAGGAGAGATAGACATTATTGCGAGAGATAGAGATTATATCGTTTTTATAGAAGTTAAATCTAGAATGTCACGAGCATTTGGAGACCCTTTAGAAGCAATAGACGAACGAAAACAGATGAAAATTCGCTCAGTCGCCACTATGTATTTGAAATCTAATCGTTTACTAGATAATGCGTGTAGATTTGATGCAATAGCAGTGTTGGGCAGTAATGAAGATACAGATATTAGACATATCGTGAACGCATTTTAAAAGGAGAAAATATGTATAGATTAGCGAAATTAAATATTATAGAAGAATTAGCTACTGATAAGGCTTTGTCAGATTTATATTTTGAATGCGACAAACTAGCTCTAGATTCTAATTCTATAGAGTTGCGTGAGTGCTTATCTAAGAGACTTATGCTTAAGTTAAAGAAATTAAATAATATTTGGGTATATTTATCTTTTCTTACCAAGTATGTAAATCATTTCACTAGCAAGGATATTCAATATATAGCAGATAGAATAGTAGAATCCTCTGATGCAGAGTGTTGCTATGGCTTTTTGTGTCTAGACCTATCTAACAATTTTAAAGAAATGGAAGATATTATTTTAAATTCAGACAATGCAAAATTGATTCTAGCATATGGTGTAGATTGTTTTAACGCTGACAAAGATAGAATAATCGCAAGACTTACAGAATTAAATAAATCTGAATTCGTCAATTTTTACAATGAATATTTACAGATAGAATATGAGCACATGATGAGCAATATTTCAGACGATGAATAGGTAATTCAAAAGCTAAATAAGAATTTGTATAAATATCAATGCTATTAGTCTCATCACGCACAAGGGATAATTTTAGAGGTAGAGAGAGTAAATAGAAGCGAAATCTCTATCTAAATATCAATTATTTTAATAAAAACTCTTGCAAATATTTTTTTCATGTGCTATAATAACAGAGTTGTCGATGGTCCGCTACATTCCCAAATGCAAGAACATCGAATTTAGGAGGTAAAAATGAGCATTATCGACCAAATCGAGAAAGAGCAATTAAGAGCCGACATCACTCCATTCAATATTGGGGACACCGTACGAGTTATGGCTAAAGTCAAAGAGGGTGATAAAGAGCGTATTCAGGCTTACGAAGGCGTAGTAATTGCAAAGAAAGGTTCAGGCATCCGTGAGAACTTCACTGTTAGGCGTGTGTCATTCGGTATCGGCGTAGAGAGAACATTCCCACTACACAGCCCTAGAATTGACAAAGTAATCGTTGTTCGTAAAGGTAAAGTTCGTCGTGCTAAAATCTATTACATTCGTAATCTCTCAGGTAAAGCTGCTAAAGTAAAAGAGATTAGATAATTTTCGATTGATTAAGGACACTTTTGATAGTGTCTTTTTTGTTTGTCTGTTGATTAATTTATATTTAGCTAACGACAAAATGCAATTTACTGATATAATGTTTAATGTATTCTTTTGGGGGAAATATGGAAAATAAAGAAGTTATTGACATTATAATTTAAAAAATATTTGGTTATTTTAATACTGGTGAAAATGATAAGTGCTATAAATAAGTTAAAAGAAAAGAATGAGGCAACTCAAATAGGGATTTTATCTAGATTAACTGATTAATTTGCAAATCAAATGATGACAATATAAAAAGATTTGCTACTTCGCTAAATTGTTTTGATAATGCACGCATATTAAGGACTATTACTAAAGAAGGCTTAGAATCTTTCTATGCAGAATATTTAATAGATGAATTATTATAATAAATCCCGTAAATTAGGGATTTTTTCATAACTTAGATTAACTACTTTGTATAATCTATCGAACAAATGTTTGATAAATCTATTGACATTTTTTGGTAAAATATGGTAAAGTGAAGAAAAGAAGGTAGTATGTTAGCGAAAATTTTATCATTCGGTCTTAATGGAATCACTGGTTATCCAGTCAGTATTGAGTTAGACATCAATGCAGGTTTGCCGGGCTATGATGTTGTAGGACTTGCCGATACTGCTATTAAAGAGAGTAAATCTCGAGTTAAGGCAGCTATTAAAAATAGTACTTTTAATTATCCTATCAATAAAGTGATTATAAATCTTGCTCCTGCAGATACCAAGAAAGAGGGCAGTATGTACGACTTGCCTATAGCACTAGGCATCTTAGTAGCTCAAGACATAGTTAGCAATAAGTCACTTAAAGACTATGTTGTATTAGGCGAATTAAGTCTCAATGGCGATATTAGAAAACTAAATGGCATACTGCCTATGCTTATCAGTGCCAAACAGATGGGCTATAATAAATTCATAATACCGAAAGATAATGCAATGGAGGCATCTTTCATTGACCAAATCGAAGTTTATGCAGTCGAGAGCTTGAAGCAAGTTGTAGGCTTTTTGAAGAGTGAAATTAAGATAGAGCCGAATGATAATCGTACTTTCGAGAGCGCCCTTAAAAATCATGATTTCAAACATGACTTTGCTTATGTCAAAGGTCAAGCCAGTGCCAAACGCGCTATGGAGATAGCAGCAGCCGGCGGACACAACATTATATTAATTGGTCCACCAGGAGCAGGTAAGACCATGCTTGCGAAATGTTTCCCGTCTATATTACCAGACTTGTCATTTGAAGAGAGCCTCGAAGTAACTAAAATACATAGTGTAGCGGGCGTATTAGATCTAAAGCAGGGAATAGTAATTGAACGACCATTCCGTAGTCCGCATCATACCGCCACACTTATTGCACTGACGGGCGGTGGTCTTAAGGCTAAGCCGGGAGAGATTAGTTTGGCACATAATGGAGTATTGTTTTTAGATGAGATGCCTGAATATGCAAGGAACACTATAGAGACCCTTCGTCAACCTATGGAGGATGGATATATTACAGTAGCTAGGAATGCACTTACCGTACAATATCCTGCCAATTTCATTATGGTGGCTAGCATGAACCCATGTCCATGCGGTTATTATGGCAGTACGACCAATCAGTGTAAATGTACACCAGCTTCAATTCATAAATATCTCTCTAAAATTAGTGGACCACTCATGGATAGAATTGACTTACATATCGAAGTTGATGCTATTAATTATGAAGAACTAACTCAATACGAGTTAGAAGAACCTAGCATTAAAATCAAAGAACGAGTAAATAAAGCTCGTGAGATACAATTAAATCGTTTTAAGGATAGCAAAATTTATTCTAATGCGAAAATGGGAGAAAAGGATTTTAAGAATCATTGCAAATTAGATAAAGCATCCACCGATTTACTAGAGACCGCATTCAAGAAATTGAATTTATCTGCTAGAGCATATAATCGAATTCTAAAGGTTGCTCGTACAATAGCGGATTTAGAAGGCTCGGAGAATATAGAGAAGCAGCATCTGATGGAGGCGATTCAATATAGATCGCTGGATAAAAAATATACGGTGTAGTATGACAATAGATGATAAAAATATTATTTGGCTAGATTTATTTAATTTTCTGACCTATCAAAAGAGAGTGAAAATTCTTGATATTTTCCCAAAAGGAGTAGATATCAAGAAGTCTTTTTTGTCGAACAAAGAAATTCATGACATTTTGACTCAGAGCGAAATAGACAAAATGAGTGCAATGTTGGATGATAATAAATTAACTAATATCATAAATAAGTTTATATCAGATAATATAGAGATGATTACCATTCATAATGCGAGATATCCGCATATTCTTAGAGAGATAACTACACCTCCGCTATGTCTTTATTGTAAGGGTAATGTGCAGTTACTGGATACATATTGTATAGGAATAGTAGGCACTCGAAAACCTAGCGAATATGGAATACTTACGACTAAACAATATGTGAAAGAATTAGCAGACGCGAATGTAACTATAGTCTCAGGCATGGCAGTAGGCATAGACACGATAGCACATAAAACTGCATTGGAGAATGAGATTTCAACCATTGCAGTATTAGGTGGCGGATTATATCATATATATCCAGCTGTCAATATTAAGCTCGCAAATACACTAACAGAAAACAATTTAATCATCAGTGAGAATACTCCAGATGCACCACCACTAGCATTTTATTTTCCAATACGGAATAGAATTATAGCAGGTCTATCGCGAGCATTATTAGTGACAGAGGCAGGAGAGAAGAGTGGCACATTAAATACTGCCAAATTCGCAGGAGATTTTAATAGGGAGATATTTGCGATACCGGGAAGAATTAATTCAGAATTAAGTAAAGGCACTAATCGTTTGATTAAAAATCTGGAAGCAAGCATAACTTTATCTCCAGATGATATTATAGAAAGTTTACATTTAGTTAAAGAAAAAAGTACAAAAAATATCACTCGTCAACTTGACATTAAAGAACAATTTGTATTAAATTATATTCAGACTGAAAAAAAGACTTTCCAGCAAATTCTAGACTATACCGAACTCTCAGCTCAAGAGTTGAATACTATTTTGATGAGTCTAGAGATGGATGGTATGGTCATTAAACTAGCTAATAATAGTTATATTATGGCTTAAATATTAGTATTTATCTCTATTCGTGAACTCATTAAGAGATAAAAATTAAAAGGTAGGAAGTTAATGAAATTAGTATTTATCGAAGGACCGGGTAAGCAAGAGTCAATTAAGAAATATTTAGGCCCCGAATATGTGGTTTTTGCTACTAAAGGTCATGTTCGTGACCTGCCAGAGAAGAGCTTTGGTATAGATATATCTAACAATTACGAACCAGAATATGAAATTATTCCGTCTAAGAGCGGTATTGTTAGTCAACTAAAGAAATTAGCAGAGAAAGCAGACGCCATATATCTTGCGAGTGACCCGGATAGAGAGGGGGAGGCAATAGCATGGCATTTAGCTACTATTCTAGGACTAGATAAAGATGCTCTAGTACGTACTTCTTTCAATGCTATTAGTAAGAAGGTAGTCAATGAGAGTATAGCTCATCCTACTCCGATTAACTATGATTTAGTGAATGCACAGCAAGGTAGACGAGTATTAGATAGAATCATGGGTTATAAACTAAGTCCATTATTATCTAAAAAGATACGTGGTAAGCTTAGTGCCGGTAGAGTGCAATCAGTTACTCTGAAATTAATAGTCGATAGAGAAAAGGCTATTCAGAATTTCGTACCAGTTGAGTATTGGAATGTTAGTGCTGAATTAATGAAAGATAAAGAGAAATTCAAAGCAGACCTAATCCAATTTCAAGACAAGAAATTAGAAGTTTCTAATAAAGAAGAAGTAGATAAAATTTTATCCATAATAGAAAATGCGGAATATAAGGTATCTCAAGTTAAACGCCAGATAGCGTATTCGAAGCCCCCTGCTCCTTATATTACTAGTACGCTACAGCAGGACGCTATAAAAAAACTAAAGATGACATCTTCTTCGTATACCAAGTGCGCTCAATCTCTATACGAGGGAGTAATGATAGCAGGAGAGGGCAAGACGGCACTAGTGACTTATATTCGTACCGACTCGACTCGTGTTAGCACAGATGCTCAATTCATGGCTAGAGATTATATATTAGATAAATTTGGTAAAGATTATCACCCAGGCAAATTTAATGAATTTACGAGTAAAGAAAGTGCTCAAGACGCACACGAAGCTATTAGACCGATTGATTTAAAATATACACCAGAATATTTGAAAGGTAAGATTGATGAGCAGTATCTCAAATTATATACACTTGTATTTAATCGCTTTGTGGCGAGTCAGATGAGTTATGCCCAATATGATAGTCTATCTGTAGACATATTAGCCGGCGAGTATAAATTCCGCTCGAGTGGTAGAGCATTGATATTCGATGGCTATACTAGAGTTTACAAGGTACAAGACGATGATAAGAATGGCATCAATATACCACCTTTAGTAGAAGGAGAGATCGTCAAGAAGAATAAAATCAATACCGAACAGAAATTCACTAAACCACCTGTCAGATTTGCGGAAGATACGATTATTAAAGAGATGGAAATACAAGGTATCGGTCGACCAGCCACTTATGCTTCTACAGTCATGACCTTGTTCAATCGTGAATATATCAAGACTGAGAAGAGATATTTAGTACCTACTGAATTAGGTTTTATGGTAACAGAGTATCTAGAAGAATACTTCCCACACGAGATGGATTTGAAATTTACAGCCGAGATGGAGCAGCAACTTGATGAGGTAGAGTTAGGCAAAGTCAAATGGCAGGACATTGTAGACCACTTCTATGTTGGATTCAATGAACGATTAGAATATGCTAGTAAGCAGATGGGCGTATCTATGCCGAAATCTGCACCAGAGCCAAGCGATATCAAATGTGATAAATGTGGCTCAATGATGGTGTATCGTGATGGTAAGTTTGGTAAATTCTTAGCTTGCTCTAATTTCCCTCAATGCAAAAATACCAAAAATATCAATCAACCTACGAACCAAGTCAGTGAAGTAGGAGTATGTCCAAAATGTGCCGGAGTAGTCAGTGCTAAGTATTCAAAACGTGGTAAATTATTTTTCGGCTGTGACAATTATCCAAAATGTGATTATATATCATGGGATTTACCATTAACTGAGAAATGTCCTAATTGCGGATTTAATTTGTTTAGGAAATTCAATGCAAAGGGCAAGGTCTCTACAGTTTGCAATAATAAAGGATGCACATATGTCAAAGATTAATATCATAGGCGCAGGTCTTGCTGGTAGTGAGGCTGCTCTGTATCTAGCGGACAAAGGTTATCTTGTCCACCTTTTTGACATTAAAGGAGACAAGTTAACTCCTGCACATCATAGCAAGAATTATGCCGAAATCGTATGTAGCAATTCATTTAAGAGTGATGATGAGAGTACAGCATCTGGTGTATTCAAGCGCGAGCTTACACTATTAGGATGCAATTTATTAGCTGCAGCATATGATCATCGCGTACCTGCAGGTCAAGCTTTAGCTATAGATAGAGAGAGCTTTTCACTAGATATTACCAATAGATTAAGAAATCACAAAAATATTGTCTTACATACTGAAGAGATTTCGTCTTTTGATAAAGAAGCTATCACAATCCTGGCGACAGGACCATTGACTACCAAAAAAATGTGTGACGCTTTAAAGGAAATTATAGGAGAAGATTTTTTCTATTTTTATGATGCCGCTGCTCCTATAATATCTGCTGAATCTATAGATATGACAAAAGCTTTCTTTGCATCTAGATACAATAAAGGCGATGCTGACTACCTTAATTGTGCTATGGATAGAGAAGAATATGACTTATTTTATAATGAATTAATAAATGCTAACACAGTACAATTACACGATTTTGAGAAAAAAAATGTGTTTGAGAGTTGCATGCCTATTGAGATAATGGCAAAACGAGGCTATGATGCCATTAGATTTGGACCATTAAAACCTGTAGGAATACAAAATCCGCATAAAAAAGATAAACCATATGCTGTAGTTCAGTTGAGAAAAGAGAATAATTGTGCTACAATGTATAATATGGTAGGATTTCAGACCAATCTTACTTTCGCAGAGCAAAAAAGAGTTTTCTCTATGATACCAGGTTTAGAACGGGCGGAATTTTTGAGATATGGAGTTATGCACACCAATAATTTTGTAAATTTCCCTAAATGTTTGGACAAGTACTCACGACTTAAGAATAATCAAAAGATTTTCATCGCAGGTCAATTAAGTGGAGTAGAAGGATATGTAGAGAGCATTGCTAGTGGATTATATTGTGCGATTAATTTAGTTCGCACTTTGGAGAACAAAGAATTAATTTCGTTCTCATCCGACACAATTATTGGTGGATTATATAATTATTTAATCAATGCTAATATCGAGAATTTTCAACCAATTAACGCTAATTTCGGCATACTTAATCCAATAGAAGAGCGAGATAAAAAATTAAAAAATAAATTTTATTTAGAACGTTCACTAAAAGAAATCAATGAAAAAATCAAATTAATAAAGGAGTAAAAATGGAACAATTTAGAGGTACTACAATAGTAGCTGTCAAAAAGGATGGTAAAACAGTGATTGCCGGTGATGGACAAGTTACTATGGGTAAAGAAGTGATATTCAAGGGTCACGCACGAAAGGTTCGTCGTCTATTCGATGATAAGGTTATAGTAGGCTTTGCAGGTGGCACAGCAGATGCATTCGCAATGTGTGAAGAATTCGAGAAATTGCTAAATAAATATAGCGGTAGTTTAATGCGCAGTGCAGTGGAATATGTCAAGAACATCCGTACAGGTGGACATGCCAACGCCGAAGCATTAATGATAATTGCTGATAAAAATAATCTTTTCATCCTTAGTGGAGTAGGCGATGTTATTGAGCCTGACGATGGTGTATGTGCCATTGGTAGCGGTGGCAATTACGCACTTTCTGCTGCTAAAGCACTTATTCAGAATACCGACTTGTCAGCTCGTGATATTGCATTAAAGGCAATGGATATTGCATCTGATATTTGTATATTTACCAATAAGAACTTTGTAGTGGAGGAAGTTTAATATGATGACATGTAAAGAGATTGAGAAGAGTCTAGATTCTTTTATAGTAGGTCAAGCCAAAGCTAAGCGTGCAGTAGCGATAGCTCTTAGAAATAGATATAGGAGAAGCAAACTGCCTAAAGAATTATCTGAAGAGATTACGCCTAAAAATATCATATTAAAAGGCCCTACAGGTGTAGGTAAGACAGAGATTGCTAGGCGATTAGCAAAATTAGTTAATGCTCCATTTGTTAAAGTAGAAGCTACCAAGTATACAGAGGTAGGTTATGTAGGTCGAGATGTAGAGAGCATGATTAGAGACCTAGTGGAAGCATCAGTTCGAATAGTTAGAAAAGAGCATTCAGATAAAATCAAAGACAAAGCTAGCGCATTAGTAGATAAGAAAATTACAGATATTTTATATCCATTAAAGAAAGCAAATAAGCCAGAAGAATTGGACACAGAGACTTTTAGAACAAATTTTTATGCAGAATATGAGTCAGGTAAATATGACAAAGATTCTATAGATATTGATGTAAAAGAGCAACCGAAACAGATGAATCTACTAGACGGAGTAGGTGCGGAAATTAATCTCGGTCAAATTATGGGTGGAATAATCAAAACTCCTAGAAAAATGAAGAAGATGACTGTAGAGCGTGCTAGAGAATTGCTTCTTGAAGAAGAGTGTGACAAACTTATCGATCCTGATTCTCTTAATAAAGAAGCAATATTTCGTGCCGAACAAGAGGGCATTATCTTCATAGACGAGATAGATAAAATAGCAGCCAAGAAAAATAATGGTCAAGATGTCTCTCGTGAAGGTGTTCAAAGAGATATTCTGCCGATAGTAGAAGGCAGTGTAGTTAATACTAAATACGGAGTAATTCATACGGATTATATACTATTTATCGCGGCTGGAGCTTTCCATATTGCGAGTGTTAGTGACTTAATACCAGAGCTTCAAGGTCGTTTTCCTATACAAGTGGAATTAGATAGTCTTACTAAGGAAGATTTCAAGAAAATTCTTACCATTCCACAGAACGCGATTACCACCCAGTATCAAGAATTGCTAAAGGTAGATAATGTAGAGTTAGAGTTTACTTCTGATGCTATTGATGCGATAGCTGAATTAGCCGCAGATGAAAATGAGACGAATGAAAATATAGGTGCTAGACGTCTACAATCAATATTAGAGCAGTTACTAGAAGATATATCATTCAATGCCAGCGACAATAATCCGCTAGTTAAAGTTAAGGTAGATAAATCCTTTGTCCTAAATACCATGCACGATTTAATTCATACTCATGATTTTAAAAAGTATGTCTTGTAGAAAAAAATTTTTAGATAGATTCGCTATGATGATAAGTGACGAGCAGATAAATAGACTGAAATCTGCTCGTATTATTCTTTTTGGCGTGGGTGGTGTAGGCGGTGCTCTGGCTCACATGTTGGTTCGGTCTGGAATTACTTATTTAGCAATAGTAGACTTTGATACCATTGACGAAACTAACATAAATAGGCAGTTAATTGCATATCAGAACAATGTAGGCAAATATAAAGTTGACGAATTAGAATTGCAACTAAAAAATATCAACTCCGAGCTCGATTTAATAAAACACAATTTTAAGTTAGACGAAATATCTATACATTCAATAGATTTTACTAAATATGACATTATATTAGATTGCATTGATGATATTAATGCTAAAAAATTATTGATAAAATTAGCGAGTAACGAAGATATTTATATATTGTCTGCAATGGGGGCAGGTAATAGATATAGTGATATACCATATTTTGAGATTTCAGATATTAGCAAAACATCTTATGACCCTATAGCTAAAATTTTAAGAAAATATTGTAACGAAAATAAAATAAAAAAACTAGATGTGTGCTATACTAAACAAAAAGCAATGAAATTTGATTGCAAAACTATCGGTAGCGTGGTATACTATCCAGTGAATATGGCTACGGTAATGTGTGCCAGAATAATAAATAAAATTATAGGTTAGGTGGAATATGGAGCAAGTTAATAGTAATGATTTTGATTCAATCATCAATGGAGATTGTTTGACTATTGTAGATTTTTCGGCTAGTTGGTGTATGCCATGCCGTATGTTGAAGCCTATTTTAGAACGTGTAGCAGAGCAATTAGACACTGTTAAATTTGTCAATCTAGATATAGATGAGAGCGAAGATATTGCTAAAAGATATAGAATATTTAGTGTCCCTACATTAGTTGCATTTCGTTCTGGGAAGAAGATTGATAGTCTAGTGGGGCTGAATTCGTTTGATGAAGTAGTTGATTTTGTATCTCGATGTGAAAAGGTTAAATAGATTTAGAAGATGATAGTCTTCTTTTTTCTTGCAATTTACATTTTATTTAGTTATTGACAAATTATAAAATATATGTTAAAATAATTATGGAGAGTATATATATGGAGAGAATTTATTTAGACAATGCGTCCACTACACAGTTGGGTGCAGAAGTATTAAATGCCATGATGCCTGTATTCACAGATACTTTTGGTAATTCATCATCGGTGCATTCTTTCGGTAGAGAAGTTTCTAATTTGATAGATGAAAGTAGAGACATTATCGCCGAATCTATTAATGCTAAATCAAACGAGATTTATTTTACGTCTAGCGGTAGTGAAGCTAATTCATGGGCAATCATAGGTATTGCAAATGCTAATCGTAGCCGTGGCAATCATATCATCACTAGCAAAATCGAACACCAGTCGACCCTTGAGGCTTGTCGTTACCTTGAGAGAAATGGATTTAAAGTGACCTACCTAGATGTAGATAGCAATGGTTACATCAAATTTGCTGATTTATTAGGTGCTATTAAATCAAACACTATATTAATTTCTGTTATTGCCGCTAATAATGAATTAGGTACTATTCAGAATTTAAAAGCAATCGCTCAAACAGCGCACGAAAAGAATATCGTATTCCATACCGATGCAGTTCAATTATATGGTAATATGACAATAGATGTAGAAGATATCGGAATAGATGCTATGTCTATATCTGCTCATAAAATTTATGGACCAAAAGGTGTGGGAGCCTTATATTTATCCAACCAAGTTAAAATTGAGCCTATTATATTTGGCGGTAATCAAGAACGAGCTAGACGAGGTGGTACTTGCAATACAGCAGGTATTGTAGGTTTTGCCAAAGCGTCTCAAATCGCTAGTCGAGATATGCGTAGTAATAATCACAAAGTGCGAGCATTGAGCGAATATTTTATCACTAAGCTCACTTCCGAAGTAGAAAATATTGTAATTAATGCAAATGTGCGACAGAAATTACCGCAGATTATTTCTGTCAACTTTATTGGAGTTGATGGCGAGAGTCTACTCGCTAAATTAGACATGAATGGTGTAGCTGTTTCTACAGGTAGTGCATGCACTAGCAATAGTTTATCTATTTCTCATGTAATGAAAGCCATTGGACTTAATAACGATGACGCTCGTACCACTGTCAGATTTAGTATAGGGAAAAATAATTCATATGAAGAACTAGATAGAGCAATCGCTATCATAAAAGATGCTGTTAAAGATTTACGAGAGTATTCTTCTACTTATAGTGCAAAAACACGCAAAAGAAAGGGGGATAAATAATGTATAGTAAGGAAACTTTAAATATATTTGCTAATCCTAAGAATGCAGGTAGAATATCAAAGCCAGATGGTATAGCGACAAATATGAATGCAGACGAGACAGCTTTCGTTGAATTTAGTCTAAGAGTAGAGAGTGGTATTATTACTCAATGTAAGTTTCGTGCTCAGGCTAACCCGTATATTATAGCAGTATGTTCTACTCTTACAGAGATGGTAACTGGTAAAATGTCTGCTATGTTACTTATAGACCCGGTCAGTGTGAAAAGAGTAATAGGGGAGAATAATGACATTGATATAACTTTCTGCATTGATTGTATGAAAATGGCTGTAGCTGATTACAAAGAGAAATTGGAAAAATCTAGCAAATAGTTTATTTATATTCGTACATATTTTGTCATTTTTAGTAGAAAATACATTAGGAGGGCAAAATATGAAGGAATTATTAATAGGTATGGGTATTGGCTTTGTAGTTGGTGCAATTGTTGTTAAAACCAATAAACCTCTCTCAGATACAGTAGAGAAAGGCGTAGAGAAGGGTAAAGAAATCATCGAAGATATCAAAGATGAAGTCCAGACTAATGTCAAAAAAGCAAAAAGTAAATAAGACAAAGTATTATAAGCTTTTGTCTTTATTCTAAGAAAATAGACACGGATTACACCGTGTTTTTTCATTTTTTTTATTATAGATTGTTAATTATGAAAATATTTAAAAAATAATAAAAATGAGTATTGACAAGTTTAGACTAATTATGTAAAATAAACCAAGAGGACTATATGCAAACAACTTTAGATAAACTTTTAAAAATTGTAAAGAAATCTTATCCACAGATGACACATTTAAGCAGTAAAGAATACTATAATATTCATCAGAAAATCAATGAAGAGCTATCTCTTGGAGTAAAGAATAGCGAAGCTGTAAAAGATTTATATAATAAAAATCTAACTATACTTAATCATTTAGCCAGAGTTTATGTTAAACTAAATTATCCAATTACTACATTTGAAGATGCTATGTCGTCTTTATGTTTGAGTATATATGAACGAACTAATGAAAAATTTAAAAAAGGCGAATGGTACTTAAATTATGAGACTTACAACTCTACTCTACATTTAACATTTAAACAATTTGTTAAAAAATTAGACTCTATGTTAGCATCTGAGAAAGGCATAATATTTAAATCAAAACTAGTTAATAAAGCGTATTATAGAAATGCGACTCTAGAAAATGACGATAAAAATGAATTTTTATTAAAGAAAGTACATTTGTATTCACTAAGCGAGGAAGAGCCTTCTGATAGTTTTGATATGATGGAATACAATTTAGAGAGATCTGAACTATCTAAGACTATGCATAATATGTTTCTTACGCTCAACGAACAGGAAAGAAGAGTAGTGGAGTTGCATTTCGGATTTAATGATAGCGACGAGTTGACACTTAGAGAAGTAGGAGAAATATTGAATTTATCAGTAGAGCGTATACGTCAAATATTGCTTGGAGCAATACGAAAGTTACGACAACCACTTAGAAGAAATTTACTTGCTTCTTTTAAAAACGAAATCAGTCATGATAGTTATAGAGAAAATTATGTTTGGGGACTATACTTTACTTGCAGAGGTAATAGAAATGAGAAAATTGCGCAAGTATCGAAAATTCTAAATTTACCTACAGATGTTGTTAATAGTGTTATAAATAAAAATACAGATGAGTATGGCTTTGATACCTATTTAGAACTATATCAACATTCTAGGTTATAATCTTAAAAACAAGCCTTATTTGGTTTGTTTTTTATTTAAAATATGATAAAATATATATATGAGAGCAATGGGTATAGATTTTGGTAAAGCTCGTATTGGCATTGCCTTAAGTGATGAAACGAAGTTCTTAGCTTCTCCCTTCATGACATATCATAGGAAGGAAGAAAGCGTTGATTTAGAATATTTGACTAATCTAATAAATAGCCAGAAAGTAGACGAAATCATATGCGGACTTCCGCTAAATATGCAAGGCGAAGAGCAAGAGATAGCAATTACTACACGCGAATTTATAGAGAAATTATCCGCTCGTACTAAAATTGCTGTCAAATATGTCGATGAGAGATTATCATCTGTCATGGCAGAAGATTTTCTAAAACAGCGTGAAAAAGATTGGAAAAAACGAAAAGAAAAATTAGATGCCGTCGCAGCGTCTATCATACTGCAAGATTATCTTGATAAATTTTAAAAGGAGTATTATATGAAAGATTTAAGAGATGAAATCAAAAAACCAAAGAAAGTGAAAGCTAAAGACCCTATTAAACAAATATTAGACGAAGAGAACGACGAGAATGTCGTACTATTTGATGTGGATAATAATCCTATCGAATTTGAGCAAGTTGCACTAATCCCTCTCGAAGATACTGATAAACTATATGCTATTTTGATACCCGTTACTGCTATGCAAGGAGTAGAAGAGGGCGAGGGAGTTTTGTTCGAACTAGACGAAAAAGCATCTACTCTAGATGTAGTGAATGACCAGACTATTATAGATAAAGTACTCGAGATATATCAAAAACTCATTACCGAAGACGACGATAAAGATAAGAAGTAAATTTAAAGAACGCAAAGTTTGAAGTTTTAAATGTAAATTTAAGAATAATAGTTGACTTTTGCGTTCTTTTTTGATATTATTAACTAGTTCAATGAAAAAGCACCTATCACGATTGCTCGTCTGTTGCCATATGGTTATAGAGCAAGATGAATGATAGGGAAGTAGACAAACAGGAGGAAAATTTATGTCAGTTATTTCAATGAAACAATTATTGGAGGCCGGTTGTCATTTCGGTCATCCTACTAGGAAATGGAATCCTAAGATGAAGAAGTACATCTTCACAGCTAGGAATGATATTCACATTCTTAATCTAGAAGATACTTCTAAAAAGATTGATGAAGCGTATGTATTCGTCAAAGAGAAAGTACTCGCTGGAGCAAGTGTATTGTTCATCGGTACTAAGAAACAGGCAGTCGAGACTGTTAAGCAGGAAGCTGAGCGTTCAGGTATGTTCTATATCAACTCTCGTTGGTTGGGTGGTACACTCACTAACTTCACTACTATCAGAAAGAGAATTGATAGAATGAATAAACTCAACAATATGGAGACACTTGGAGACTTTGACCTTCTTCCTAAGAAAGAAGTTATTAAGTTAAAAGCAGAGCGTGATAAACTAGCTACTAACTTATTAGGTATCAAAGATATGACCTCTCTACCAGGTTTAATTATCTTAGTAGACCCACATACCGAGCATATCGCAGTGAAAGAAGCTAAGAGACTTGGTATCCCTACAGTAGGTATTGTAGATACTAATAGTGACCCAGACGATGTTGATGTATGTATCCCAGCTAATGATGATGCTATCGGTAGTGTTAAATTAATTCTAAGTGCTTTGACAGACGCTATTTTAGAGGCAAAGGGCGGAGTTATTTTACACGACTTAAACGCTAAAGATGAAGAAATCTCTATGGAGACCGTCGTAAGTGGCGATATCGTTAAAGAGAAAGAAGAAGATAAGTCAACTGAAACTAAACGTCCAGTTAGAAGAGAGAAAAAAGTAGAAGAAAAATAAAAGGGGAAATAATATGGAAATTACAGCAAAAGATGTAGGTAATCTTAGAGACATGACCGGTGCAGGTATGATGGACTGCAAAAAAGCTTTAGTAGAAGCTAATGGTAATGTAGACAAAGCTATTGAAATTCTTCGTGAGAAAGGCATCGCTAAGGCTGCTAAGAAACAGGGTAGAATCGCGGCAGAAGGCTTGATCGAATGTTATATACATATGGGCGGTAGTCAGGCAGCTCTTGTTGAAGGTAACTGCGAGACAGATTTCGTTGCTAAAAATCCTGAATTTAAAGAGTTTTTGCACAACATCGCAATGCAAGTAGTAGCTAATAAACCATTATGCGTAAATATTGATGAAGTTCCAGCTGATAAATTAGAGGCAGAGAAAGCAATATATCGCACTCAATTACTTAATGAGGGTAAACCTGAAGCAATGGTTGATAGAATTGTCGATGGTAAAATCAATAAGTATTATGAAGAAGTTGTCCTTATGGAACAAGTTTATATCAAAGACCCAGATGGTAAGAAAAAGGTTAAAGATGTGCTTGCTGAGTTGACTGCCAAGATTGGCGAGAAGTTGACTATTAGAAGATTTACGCTTATGGTTATGGGTGAAGGTCTTGAGAAGAGAAATGATGATTTTGCAGCAGAAGTTGCAGCTCAATCAAAAAATTCATAATTAAAAATATATACCACAATATAAAGTGTGGTATATATTTTTTATATGTATATTTAGATACCTTTTTGTTTCATAAATAATTAATATTTAGCATTAAATTACTTGCTATTTTTTACCATTTTAGTTAGTATAATTAAATTAGGAGAGAAATTATGGATAATGATAATATTGACATGACACTTATGGAATACGAAGAGAGCTTAGACAAGCAATTTAATCATTATATTGATGAATTGATGAAAATTAGAGTTGGTAGAGCTAATCCAAAATTAATCGAGAATATCAAAGTTGATTATTACGGTACCAAGACTCCAATTAATCAAACAGGTAATATTACTGTACAAGATGCGCGTATGTTAGTTGTATCTCCATGGGATGCGTCAACACTTCGAGCTATTCGTGCTGGTATCGAAGCTGCCAATTTAGGAGTATCAGTCAGCGATGATGGTAAAATTATACGAGTTAATTTTCCAGTTCTTACCGAAGAGCGTAGAAGAGAATTTTCTCGTGATGCTAAAAAACTATTAGAAGAGACTAAAATAGTTATGAGAAATTCTAGAAGAGACTGCTTAGATACATTCAAGACTATGAAAAAGAATAGTGAGATTAGCGAAGACGATTATTCATCTATAGAGAAAGATGTGCAGAAATCACTTGACACATATACTGCGAAATGTGATTCTGCATGTGATAAAAAAATCGCAGAAATAATGGAAGTTTAAAATGAATATTGATAAATTTAAGAATGACCCTCGTATGCCTAAACATATTGCACTTATCATAGATGGCAATGGTAGATGGGCTAAGCGTAGGGGATTACCAAGGAGTGTCGGTCATAAATTTGGACTCGATAACTTGATAAAACAAATTAAATTTATACAAAAGCTAAATGTAAAAAATCTATCAATATATTGCTTTTCTACAGAGAATTGGAATAGACCTAAAGAAGAAGTCAACTATTTAATGAATGACTTATTCAATAAAATGCTAGATAAATTTAGAGTAGAATATATTGAGAAGGACGTTAGAATTAAAATTTCTGGCGACATAGATGACGAACGAATACCTGACGAGATTAGAGAAAAAGCAAAATCCTTGATAAGAGATACTGAGTCAAAAACTGGTTTTATATTGAATCCTTGTATCAATTATGGTGGAAGGCAGGAGATAGTGAAGGCTATAAATGATATTATCTCTTCAGGTAAAAAAAGTATAACTTCAGTAGATTTTGAGAAATATTTATATACGAATGATATGTTGCCATTAGATTTAATTATTCGTACTTCCGGAGAGATGCGTTCGAGCAACTTTATGCCATGGCAAACAACTTATAGTGAATGGTATTATACCAAAACATTGTGGCCTAGTTTTGATAAATCTCATCTATTAAGGGCCTTAAAAAAATATATGAGACGAAATAGACGATTTGGTGCTATAAAAGGATAGAATGAAACAACGATTATTGACTAGTGGCGCAGTTGTGTTAACTGTATTACTTGCAGTAGCAAGTAAATTTTTGCCATTACATATTGGCGATTATATCTTTGATTTATTTATACTAACTATCATGTTATTAGCTAGTATAGAGATGTCGAATATAATGGAGAATACTAAAAAGCGAAACAATAGATTTCTGTCACTAATATATCCTATTTTCTTTTATATCGTACTACTGATTTCACTTAACTTATTTATTACAGCGACGGGCTATATTAGTTTATTATATGTGTTATTAGCAGAATTTCTAAGTCTATTTATATATTTTGTAATAATATTAATAACCGTAGCAATTATGAATAGGAAAGATGGATTTAAGACGAATTTAAATATTGCATACAATACAATATTAACTTGCATTTATCCCTCATTCATTATAGGCTTAATTTTAATTATCAACCATATGGATTTCTTTGCCGGGGTAGATGGATATTCTGTTCCATTTATTGTAATGGTATTCGCTATCACATGGTTAACTGATTCTTTAGCGTTTTTAATCGGATGTAGCATAAAAGGTCCAAAATTATGTCCAAAAATTAGTCCAAATAAGACAATAAGTGGAGCAATTGGTGGACTAATTGGCGGAATAATTGGTGCTATGATTGTCTATTGCTTGATGTATTTTATACCTAATTGGAATGTGGTTTTGAATACATTTAATATGACATGGTGGCATTTCTTAATTATAGGATTAGTTGGTTCTGTTTTATGTCAATGTGGAGACTTATTCGAAAGTAAATTAAAGCGTAATGCCAACATGAAAGATAGCGGAAATATTTTACCCGGACATGGTGGTATTCTCGATAGAATAGATGCAATGATATTTTGTATTATCGTAATTTATATTGTATCTTTAGTTATAATTATATAGAGCAAGGATTAATATAATATATGTCTAATTTTTGTAGTGTTGCTTCTAGTTTTCAGTTTATTGGCTATATCGTTATAGCTATTCTTGTTTTATTATTTATGGTACTAATTCACGAATTAGGTCATTACACAGCAGGCAAAATATTAAAATTTAAAATTAATGAATTTAGTATCGGTTTTGGGCCAAAACTGTTTCAGAGAACTAAGAAAAACGGAGAAAAATTTTCACTTAGATTATTTCCGCTTGGCGGTTATTGCGCATTCGAAGGCGAAGATGAAGAGGGTAATGAGTCGAAAGATTCGTTTAATAGTCAAGCCCCTTGGAAACGATTAATTGTATTATTTGCAGGAGCTTTCTTTAATTTGCTTAGTGCTGTGGTTTTCTCATTCATCATGCTGATGGCTACTGGTTACGATTTAGTTCAGGTTCGTGCAGTAGAACCAAACTCTATCAACTATGAAGTTTTACAAGCAGAAGATGTCATATATGGTGTTGATGACAATAAAATTAATTTTGTCTATGATAAGAATTTAGGTTCATTGATTAGTATCCGTCTTAAAAGCAAATATCCAGTTAATACGGGTAATAAAGAAAAGCAATATTCTTATTTAAAAGATGGCGAAAGATACTATATGAATCAATGTTCAATTAAATTCAATATTAGACGAAATGGTAAATACACGACAGTCGATGGTTATGCTAATGCAATATACAACGAGGCAGACGAATATGTAGGCTGGTCACTACTTGCGACAGAGGATGCAGAGACGAATGAATTTGCTATCTCAGCATATAAATACAATTTTGGTGAAGCTTTAAAAGAATGTGTGCCTTTTACATTCAAATGGGCATGGAAGATTTTATTAATCGTAGGGCAAATATTTGTCAATCCTTCTCAAATCATTCCATCACTCGGTGGACCTGTGACTACGATAAAAGTTATGGCAGAGCAGACTAGTGCGGGTTACTTATTAGTTCTGTTACCAGCTATAGCAGTAAATTTAGGAGTATTTAATTTATTACCTATACCAGCATTAGATGGCTGTCAGATGATATTCGTAGCTATAGAGTGGGTTAGGAAAAAACCTATTAATAGAAAAGTAATCAATGCTATTAATAATATAGGTTTATTAGTACTACTGGGCTTGGTAGTAGTGATTGATGTAATTCATTTTATACCTAAGTTTTAGATACATGTCGAGAGCATTATTGACACTCTCGACATTTTTTGATATAATGTACATATGGATAGATTAAGTATATTAGATAATTTATATGAAGGGCTCAAATTTAAAGAAGCTGTGTATTCTGAAAAAAACAATTTATGTACTATATGTTTTTTATATAATCCAGAGAATTTTAAACCCACAAACGATAATAAACAAACTATCATAAAAACTTTAAATGAGATAATAGGTAATATCGTTAAATTTGAATTGTCATTCATTAATTGTCCGCTGGATAAACGAGCAATAGCTAATCATACTTATACTACTATTATCAATAATTTTCCAGCTATATCGAAGGATTTTACTTTTAATGATGTTTCAGTAGATATTAATAATTTGAATGTAAATTTAAGATTAGCACTTTCACCTTCTTCGTATGAATATGCCACTAGTCTAAATAGGGAGGAATTAGTAGCAGAAAAATTGAAAGAAAGTTTTTTAGCTGACTTCAAAGTAATATTTGAGAAAAAGACAACTTCAGATATAGAGTCCAATTATATAGAAAAAAACATGGAACTTATGTCGTCAATCAAAGAAGCAGAGAATAAGACTGTATTTGAGTTAAGCGATATAGTTGACATTATTGGTAAAAATGATTATTCGTTAGCTATAGATTTAACTAAAATAACTTCTCCCGTAGAAAATGTAGTAATATGTGGCGAAGTGACCAATATTCAACGTAGAACTTACACTCGTAAATTCACAAAGAATGGAGAGAGTAAAGATATTGAACGAAATTATTATTCATTTAGTATCAAAAATGAAAATAAATTCTTGTACTGCTCAATATTCCCAAAACAAGCAGATGAGTCGAAAGGCGACCTTATAGAAGTAGGAATGAAAGTCTCATGTCTCGGTTCGTTCCGTGAATTTAATGGTAAGCTAAATTTCAATGCTAATAGTATAGCTCGCTGCGAATATAGAAGAGAAGAGATTAAATCAGCGTATAAACAAGTAAATGATAGTTATCATACAGTGAAGCCAAAAGAATATATTGATTACGAACAAAGCGGCTTATTTGATGAAGAAACCAAGGATTTTGCAGGTACATATGTCGTATTCGACCTAGAAACTACTGGATTAGAGTCAAATAAAGATGAGATAATAGAGATAGGTGCATGTAAAGTAGAGCATGGCAGAATCACTGAGACTTTTTCTAGTTTCGTTAAACCAAATCGACATATCTCTAACGAAATAGTCAACATTACAGGTATAACCGATGATATGGTAGCCGATGCCCCTAGTATAAATTATGTTTTGCCTGATTTTTATAAATTCTGTGCCAATGCAACTTTGGTAGCACATAACATTTCTTTCGATATATCATTTATATATACTGCCGCTAAAAAATTATCTTATAATTTTGACCATCCACTTATGGATACTTTAGAAATGGCAAAAAATAAATTACCAGGACTAAGAAATTACAAATTGGGTACTATAGTTGATAAACTTAACATAACGCTTGAGAATGCACATAGAGCAATCAATGATGCTACCGCTACTGCAAAAGTTTTTATAAAATTAATGTAAAAAGTATTGCAAAAGAAAAAATAATATGATATAATATAATTGATTACTAGGAGTGGCGGTGCCACTCCTAACTTAATTTATAGGAGTAATATGAAAGTTTCAGATTTAGTTTATGAAAATATTCTCCCATTGTTTAAAGGAGAGTTAAAGTTAGTAGAAGTAGAGTATACTAAGAAGAACGACGGTATGCATTTAATAGTGTATATTGATAAAGAGGGCGGAGTATCAATAGATGACTGTGTCGAAGTTAATCATCTCATTGACCCTATCTTAGAAGAACTTAATCCGACTAATGATGCGAAATATGTCTTAGATGTGTCGAGCTATGGATTAGATAAACCTCTTAAATATGACTGGCAATTCAAAAGATATCAGAATAAAGAAGTAGATGTTAAATTATATAGAAAATTAAATAGTCTTAAAGAATTTACAGCTACATTAATATCTAATGATAATGATAAGAAAGCTGTTCAATTCAAACTAAATGATGAAATTATTACTATTCAGAGTGTAGATATTGCTTATATCACACCGCATATAGAGTTTTAAGGAGTATAATATGGTTAATAAAGATTTTTTTGAAGCATTAAAAGATTTACAGACGGAGCGCGGAATCAATGAGGAAGTTTTCATTTCAGCTCTAGAACAGGCACTAACTGCAGCATATAAAAAGAATAGTGGAATGGCAAAAAATGCACAAGTAAAATTAAACCCAGAGAAGAATACCATTAAAATATATTCTTATCGTACAGTAGTAGCCGAAGTCGAAGATGAAGAGAAAGAAATTTCTCTAGAAGAAGCTCGACAAATCAAGCACGCATATAAGTTGGGTGACATGGTAATGCAGGAAGAGAGCACCAAAGATTTCAATCGTATCGCAGTCCAGACAGCAAAACAAGTCATCACACAGAAAATTAAAGAGATCGAAAAACAATCTATCTATAAAGATATAGCGGATAAAGAAGGCAAATTAATCGTAGCGAATGTTAAACGATTGGACGTAGACAATGTCTATTTAGAGATTGGTGGCACGACACTAGAAGGTTTACTTACTAAGCGAGACATGTTACCGACCGACCATTTTAAACCGGGCGATAGAGTTAAGGTATATGTGCGTCATATTAAAGATGACTTTAGAGGGACCGTAGTTCAAGTTACTCGTACTCACCCTAATTTCGTTCAAATGTTGCTAGAAATGGAAGTCCCAGAACTAAATAACGGAGATGTTAGTATAGTTGGGTTGGTGCGTGAGGCAGGTATGCGCACTAAGATTGCAGTTAGCACTACAGTTACCAACTTAGACCCTGTAGGTGCTTGTATCGGAAATAAAGGTGCTAGAATTAATAGCGTCATCAACGAACTCAATGGAGAGAAAATTGATATAGTCAATTTCAGCGAAAATCCAGCAGATTATATTGTAGCTGCATTAAGTCCAGCTGAAGTCAGCGAAATTACAGTTGATACAGCTGCAGGTGTAGCCAATGTATTAGTTCCTGAAAATAAATTATCGTTAGCAATAGGCAAAGGTGGTCACAATGTACGCTTGGCTGCTAAACTTACTGGTTATAAAATTGATGTTAAACCAGTTGTGGGACATGTGGTAGAAAACAAGTCTAGCGATGTTGTTGCATCGAATAGTGCTAATATTATTCTAGATGATGACTTCTTTAGTGACATAGACGAGTAGGAGAGATATGCATATTAAAAGAGAACGCAGATGTGTTGCATGTAGGCAAACTAAACAACAAAATGAAATGCTACGGATATCACGAATCAATAATGAATACATTATAGATTCAGAGCATAAATTAGGCGGACGCGGAGCATACGTATGTTTAGATAATAATTGTATCAATCTTGCTATAAAAAAACATCTCTTCAATCGTGCATTCAAAACAAATATCGACGCCTCTCTTTATGAGAAAATAAAGGAATATGAAAAAGATAATTAGTTATATAGGATTTGCCATCAAGGCTAATCATGTGATTACAGGACAAACGGCAATTAAACTTGCAAAAAAACAAATAAATTTAATTTTAGTATCGTCTAATGCAAGTGAAAATCTAAAATCATTAGCAAGAAATGTGGCTAATAAACATGCTTGCGAATGTATCGTTACGAAACCTGATTTAGAAGATTTAACACATATAAAGGATATTAAAATTATTGCTTTAACCGATGAAAATTTAGCTAAGGCAATTATAAATAATAAGGAGATTATAAATATTGACTAATACTACTAAAAATCAAGAATTTAATAAAGCTATCAAGCAACTTCAAGCAATGGTTAAAGATAAGATGATTATCAGTTTAGCAGAGAAATTCTATAATTTGAAGGGCGAGATGAATATGCTCACCCGTTCTGTGAAAGAAAAGGAAAATAACCTATTATCACTTGAATCTAAGAAGTTGATTGAAAAGGTAGAGAAGAAGGAAGAATCACCTTCTGTAGTTTTGTCTGAAAATCCAATTATTGCGACTCCAATAGAGCCTGTAAAACCCGTTAGCCCATCTAACAATAAAAATAATAATCGTCCTTATCAGCAAAATAATTATCAACAAAATAGATTTAATAACTATCAGAACCGAAATCAAAATAATCAGAATGGTAACAATAGAAATTATCAAAATAGACCATATAATCAGAGACAACAAAACAATAATGGTCAACGGCCATACAATAATAATTTCAGACCAAATAGTGATAGACCGAATACAAATCAACGTCCACCATTTAATAAGGATAATTTAAAACGACCTAGCATCAACTATACACAACCAGTTATCACCGCTAGTCCAGCTAGGAATTTTGGCAACAAGAAAAAAGAAGGCGAAAAATTTGAAGAGAAGAGACAATACTCTAAACGTGATTTATTGAAGCGAGGAATGATTGATACTCAGTCTGACGAAGATAGAATTATCAATCGTAAGGTAAAGAAGAAAAAAGAGGCTATTCAGACTAAAATTGAACGCCCACAAGGACCAGCTATTATCACTACCGATAATATTACTATTAAACTACTGTCAGAAGTTAGTGGCAGACCAGTTAGTGAAATTATCAAGAAATTTATGCTCCTTGGTATGATGGTTACCATCAATTCTACAGTTGATTATGCTACAGCAGAATTAATATTGTCAGATATGGGTGTAGAATTAATTCAAAAACTTGACAAGACTAGTGAAGAGAAATTACAAGAAGTACAAAAGACCATTAGGTCATACGACGATACAGAAGCTGTAGTCCGTCCACCTATTGTCACTGTGATGGGACATGTAGACCATGGTAAAACCAGTTTGCTAGACTATATTCGTAAAACTAAGGTCTCGCTCGGAGAAGCTGGTGGAATTACACAGGCCATCGGTGCTTATAAAGTCAGTGTTAAGGACAAATCTATTACTTTCATAGATACTCCTGGGCATGAAGCATTTACTGCAATGCGCGCTAGAGGAGCTTCTGTGACTGATATAGCAATACTAATTGTGGCTGCTGATGATGGTATAATGCCACAGACTGTGGAAGCAATTAATCATATCAAATCTGCCAATATACCTATGATAGTAGCTATTAATAAAATGGATAAACCTCAAGCAGACCCTGATAAAGTAATGCAACAATTAGCAGAGCATAATGTATTACCAGAAGCATGGGGCGGAGATGCAATAATTTGTAAAATTTCCGCACACACAGGTGAGGGTATTGATAAATTATTAGAGACTATCTTATTAGTCGCTGATATGCAAGAATTAAAAGCTAATCCAAAAGTTCCGGCTATTGGTACTATTATTGAGGCTCGTCTTGATAAAGGAAAAGGAGCTGTAGCATCATTAATAGTAAGAGATGGTTCACTCCATATAGGAGATACTATAGTATCTGGAATAAGCCTATGTAAAGTCAAAGCTATGATTGACGAAAATAATCGCCAGATAAAAATAGCTACACCTTCTATGCCCGTTACTGTATTAGGCTTTAACGAAGTACCTAATGCAGGCGAAACATTCACTGTAGTAGACGAAAAATTGTCAAAACAAATTGTAGAAGACAGAAAAGTTAAGATAAAAGAAGATTTAATCAAGGGTAGCGGTGGCAACACGCTTGAAGACTTAATTCAAAAGACTAGTGAAAAAGACATGAAGATTCTTAATATCATTTTAAAGACAGATGTACATGGCTCGCTAGAAGCTATAAAAGCATCTATAATGAAACTAGTAAACGATGAAGTCAAGATTAACATACTTCATAGTGGAGTGGGCGCTATTAGTGAGAGTGATTTGATTTTAGCAGAAGCTTCTAATGCTATGGTAATAGCATTTAATGTTGGTCAGGATAGCAAAGTTAAAACTACTGCAGAACGAATGAAAATAAAAATCTATTCCTATAAGATCATCTATGAACTATTAGATGAGATTGAACGAGTTATTAAAGGAATGAAAGAACCTAAATATGAAGAAGTATATCTAGGTAAAGCAGAAATAATTGCTGTATTTAAGCTCAGCAATGCGGGTATTGTCGCTGGTTCATTCGTTAGAGATGGTAAAATCGTTCGTGGAGAACATGCTCGAATTTATCGTGGAGATGAACTAATTGCTACAACCGAAATTAAATCGCTAAAGATTGTTAAAGATGATGTCAAAGAGGCGGGAAAAGATAGAGAATGTGGTATCAAGACGACATTTGATGGTGTAGCAGTAGGAGACAGAATTGAATGTTTCACTCTTAAAAGGATAGAAGAATAATGAATAATATAAGGATAGAACGCATTAATAGCGAATTACAAAAAGCTATTTCTTACATTATTGACAATAAATTACGAGATCCGCAGATTAATGCTATGATTAGTGTGAGTAGTGTAGAGATTACACCAGATTTGGGTTATGCTCGCGTTTTCATAACCTCCATAGGAGAGACCCCGATTGACGAGATTGTCGCTAGATTAAAAGGTGCAGGAAGTTTTATCAGAGGCGAATTATCTAAGAAAATAAAATTACGCATCACCCCTAGATTAGAATTTATCAAAGATACATCAATAGAATATGCAGATAAAATTAATTCAATTTTGAAAGATATCACATATTCTACAGAGTCGGATGAAGAAAATGAATAAGGGTATAATTCTAATTAATAAGCCATCTGGTTGGACTAGCTTTGATGTAGTCAATAAAATAAAGCATATTTTAAAGACAACCAAAGTTGGACATTTGGGAACTCTCGACCCTATGGCAACGGGTGTATTAATGGTTACCATCGGTAAAGCTACAAAACTATTCGACTTAATGCAGGAGAAAACTAAAACTTATATAGCCAAATTTAAGTTTGGAGAATTAACTGATACATTAGACTCTACAGGCACTATTATTGATACTACCGATATCATACCATCTAGAAATGATATTATTTCAAAATTGAACGAATTTGTAGGAGCAATAGAGCAGATACCACCAAAATTTAGTGCGAAATCTATTAACGGGAAAAGAGCATACGATCTTGCTCGTGAAAATGTTGATTTTTCTCTCAAGCCATGTAGAGTTATGATTCATTCACTAAATTTCATTGATTTTACCAACGATATACTGACCTTAAAGATAGTTTGTGGCAGTGGGACATATATACGTGCTATAGGACGTGATATTGCCAGCATTTTGAATTCATATGCCACAATGACCAGCTTGGTGCGTACAGATATTGGTAGATTTAATATAAATAATTGCAAAGATATTACAAGTCTAAATATGGAAAATATTTTAGAAAGTATTCATAGGATTGACGATATTTTAGATTATCCGATTTTAAAAATCAGTGATATAGAAATTAAAAAATTATTAAATGGTCAGAGTATCAACATCAATGAAACGGACGGAAAATATAAAATTAATGATGAAGTTGATACTATAGCAATAATAAATGTAGTAGAAAATAAAGCAAAAATGTCAATATTCTTAGGTTAAAATATTGGCAAAATGAAAAATATATGTTACAATATAAATATTAGGAGAAGATTATTATGATTTATGCAGGAGATGTTAGAAAAGGAATTATTTACGATGATGGTAAGTCTACTGACCCTAGGAAGCCCAGTCTTCAGTTGGTGGTAGATTTCCAACATGTGAAGCCAGGTAAAGGAGCGGCG
Source organism: Candidatus Onthoplasma sp. (assembly GCA_965646995.1). GTDB lineage: Bacteria > Bacillota > Clostridia > Christensenellales > UBA1242 > Onthoplasma. The sequence goes on along the minus strand of CBFGBH010000002.1, from coordinate 73,738 downwards.
TTCGTTCGTATTACTACTAAAAATATTATTACTGGCAAAGTTTTGGAGGACACACACAATCCAAGTGAGAAACTAAACGATGTATCGATAGAAAGAAAAGAGATGATGTATCTATACAACGAAGGTGGATTGTATTATTTCATGGATAATGAGACTTATGACCAAGTTCCATTCAACTATGAGGCTGTAAAAGACGCACTGAATTTCGTAGTTGAGAATACTAACTGCAACATTCAATTCTATAATGGTCAACCTATCAATGTTGAGCCACCTATTTTCGTTGAATTAACTATCACTAAGACAGAGCCTGGTGTTAGGGGAGACACTGTGAAGACGGGTGGTAAGCCAGCCACTCTTGAGACTGGATATGTCATCCAAGTTCCTTTATTCGTCAATGAAGGAGATAGAGTGCGTGTTGACACTCGTACTGGCGAATATATGGAAAGATTATAAGAATAATTTTATATTTAGTCGAAAAATCAGTACTATTGCAGTATTGATTTTTTTTTGTCATTACATCAACTCAAAAGAAATAATTTTATATATGCTAAAAGACTATCTCGATAGAGAAATATACAACTTAATCATCAAAAATTTCAGTTTTAATGACATCACTGAAATTCGTATGCGCGCCAATGAAAATCTCATCATTAGTATTAAAAATAAAAAATTTTATTTAAAAGATGAGCAAGGCGAATATGTTCAAGTTAATACAAAGACTATTGAAAATTTCATAAAAAAAGCTAGTGAAAATTCAATCTATGCTTTTAATGACAATATTATAAATGGATATATGACATTAAAAAATGGCATTAGAGTAGGCCTATGTGGAGATATCGTCACAGATGGAGATAAGATTTTAACTATAAAAGATTTTCAGGCTATCAATATTAGAATACCTCACTTCATTAAAAACTGTAGTCTGCCAGCTTACGAATATTTAGTAGATGATGATGTCAAAAATACACTTATCATTTCTCCGCCCGGAGCGGGAAAAACCACATTTATCCGAGATTTAGTATTTCAACTCGCTGAGCATAATGTTCCAAAAAACATATTGATAGCTGATGAGAGAAGCGAAATATGTTCTGTTATTAACGGCGAGCCGGGAGTAAGACTAGGTGGATTTTGTGATATATATTCAAATTGTAGCAAAAAGTTTGCATTTAAAAATGGAATTAGAAGTATGCGACCAGATGTAATAGTTACAGATGAGATAGATTTGGAAGCGGATTTAGAATCAATTATTGACGCCATTAATTCTGGTGTTAACATTATTGCTACTATACATGCTCTGGATATCAATCAACTAAAGAAAAAAAATAACTTTGACAAAATTATAGATCAACGTTATTTCTCTAGATTCATCGTTTTGTCATGTGATGAAGGTCCGGGAACTTTAACTAAGATATATGACGAAAGACTGAATTGTATATATTGTAGGTGATATTATGAAATGGATTTTGATTGTCATTCTAATAGCTGTCATCATGATGATTGCTTATGCACTTAGCGAACAATATAAAGACAAATACGACTTTTATAATAATCTAAAAAATTTCTTAAATCAATATAAAATTAATGTATCTTTTAAACAAGAAAAAATTAATGAGTTTTTATCTTCATTGGCTCCAAAACGCCAGTTTAAGTTATTCATAGAGGCATATCAAAATTATTTGCGTACTGATACTCTTAATCTTGATAATATAAAAATACTAGAAGCAGAAGAAAAAGTAGAGCTTAACACTATAGTACATAACATGGGCAGTTTAGATGCCAAAAATGAAGTGGGGCAGATAGATACATTCTTATTGGGAATAGATATCAAATTATCGAAAGCTCTAGAAGATAAAAATAAACTATGTCCTATGATTCTTAAACTATCATTGTTATTTGCTATAGGACTAGCTATTTTACTAATTTAAGAGGTGGGAATGGAAATTATATTTAAACTAGCAGGTATAGGTCTAATTACTTCTATAGTCAATCAGATATTAAAATATTGTGGAAAAGAAGAAATAGCTTCGATTACTACTTTGGCAGGATTGATTATCAGTTTATTAGTTGTGGTAGATTTAGTTCAAGATTTGTTTACCACAGTAAAATCTCTCTTTATTTTTTAGGTAATATATGGTTGAATTAGTGAAGATAATTGGAGTAGCTTTAATCACTGTATTTGCTCATATTTTAGTGAAACAAACTAAGCCAGAGATAGCATTATTTATTTCTATTGCTGGTAGTATCTTAATAATTATTATGGCTGTAGACACTCTTAGCAGTGTGATATCTTCTTTCTATTCAATATTTAAAACTACCGGAGTGGATTCTGCACTCTTAAGTCCGTTATTTAAAATTATAGCTATCGGATATATCACCGAATTTGGAGCTAATATCTGTGCAGATTCGGGAGCATCCAGCATCGCTGATAAAATTTTATTTATCGGTAAATTAGTAATTTTGCTGATTGCATTACCGATTATTACTACTGTTATTGATATGGTGGTGTCATTATTATGAAGCATTTATCTCATTATAAAAAAGGTATTAATAAAAAAACTATCATTGCATTGATACTTCTAATAGGATTATTTAGCATAATATCTCCATTATCTGCATTTTCTAGTACACCAGATGTAGATAGATTAGGACAAGAGTTAAATAATTCCGTACTAGAGGAACTAACTGAGATAGACTTCTCTGGCTTAAATGCTATAGTAATAGAATTTGAGAATAGTGGGGTAAACATATTCTCAATTGACAATATTAAGAATAAAGTCTATTCCATCATAAGCGGAGAGAATGCTATTTCTTATTCGAGCTTCATTGCCAGCGTATTTGGAATGCTTCTAGATGTAATTGTTAGATATCTGCCGATGCTATCTTTAATAGTAGCTATAGGTATCATTAGTAATCTTCTTGGTGGAATTAAAAGTAAATTTAATGAAAAATCAACTGGAAATTTAATTCATTTGGTATGTTTTCTAACAATATCAATTTTGATTATAGGCATGATATCATCACTAACAAATATTACTAACGAATCAATAAATAGTATGGTGTCACAAATGAATGCATTATTCCCTATATTACTGACATTAATGATAGGTTTAGGTGCTACTGCTAGTGTAGGAGTATTCCAACCAATCGTCGCTATTATGTCAACATATGTAGCAGATTTCTTCTCGTATTTAATTTTACCTATGTTTATGTTCAGTTTCGTATTCGGACTTATTACTAACTTATCAGACACTATAAAATTGGACAAATTCAATTCATTTATATCTAGTCTTTTTAAATGGTGCGTTGGCTTAGTGTTTACTATTTTCTTCGCTGTTTTCACTATTCAAGGAATAACCGCAGGTACTTTTGATAGTCTAAGTATACGTACTACCAAATATACTATCAAAAGCTACATACCAATCATGGGAATGTATTTGTCAGAAGGAATGGATTTAATAATGGCTAGTACTTTATTAATTAAAAACTCGATAGGTTTAGTCGGAGTATTAATGATTATTACAACTATTCTTTCTCCATTACTAGAGATTATTATATTCAGTCTATTACTCAAATTAATTTCTGCAATATTACAACCAATGGGGAACAATAAAACATCTAATTTCTTAATGTCAACATCAAAATCTATTACAATGCTATCTAGTTGTATATTAGCGATAGGTTTTATGTACCTTGTGTCGATAGGTTTAGTTATGACGACTTCTAATGTGGTGATATGATGAATGGTTATGTATTAAGTATACTTGGGGTGGTAGTAGCTGGTATTATTATAGACATTATTATCCCAAGTGGACAGATTAACAAATATATCAAGAGTATTTTCTCTATCTTTGTGGTGGCGGTAATATTAAGTCCTGTGATTACATTTTTCCATGAAAATCAAGGCTTTCAATTAAAATATGAAGATTATGAAATAGAGCAAACACTACATAATTATATCACGAAACAAAAAATTTCCTCAATGGAAAAATCAATATTAAAAGACCTAGAAAAGTCAGGATATAAAAATATCGACATAAAAATATCCTATTCGGTAAATGATAACAAATTAGAATTATATTCTTGCACGGTAAATTTAAAAAATTTAGTAATTACATCGGACAAGCCGCATATAAATAAATATGAATTCATTATTGAAGTCGTGTCTACTTACACAAATCTGACAGATGAGGTGATAATATTCGATGAGTGATAAAGAAAATAAATCGGGTTTTAAATGGTTCGAAAAACTGAAAAAGATAAAACATATTGAGATTTATATTGCTGTATTATTCGTTGTGATTTTATTGCTAATATATCTATCAAGTACTAAAACTAGTGGAACAAATAAGAAAAACACTACTACAAATGAATTAACAATCACAGCTTATGTCGACAACTTAGAAAATAATCTAGAAGAGATTTTATCTAATATCGGAGGTGTATCAAATGTTAAAGTAATGATAACATTAGATATGAGTAATGTGAAAGTGGATGAATCATCAATCAACATTACGACATTTCCGCCTATCAAAGGTGTTATCGTGACAGCCAAGGGAGTAGGAGATACGGCGAACAAGTTAAAAGTTCTTAAAGCATTAGAAGCAGTGATTGATATTACAAATGGAAATGTAGAAATTTTATCAAGTGATTAAGGAGGATTTATGAAAACATTATCAAAGAAGAAAAAAATTATTATTTTATCAGTTATGATAGCTTTATTATTAGTTACAGGGTATGTGAATGTTGCTTTAAATAGTACTCTATCAGGCAACAATTCTACAAATGTAAGTACAAATGTGTCTGCCAATTTCTATACCACATATAGAAATAAAAGAGAAGCAACCAGAACACAAGAAATTCAATTCTATGATTCTATTATCGCCAGCACTACAGCAAGTGCAGAATCAAAGAAAGAAGCAGAGCAGAATAAATTAGCCATTATTGCTCAAATGGAGAAAGAATTAGTTACCGAAGGAATAATAAGAGGTAAAGGTTTCCCAGACGCTGTTGTCACTCCATCTAGTTCGAATATCAATGTATTTGTTCAATCAAAAGAATTAACTAGTGCTGAAGTAGCACAAATTGCTAATGTAGTACATGAACAATTTGGTATTGAAGATGATAAAATTATTATAATACCGTCTGAATAATTTGCTAAAATTGATTTTATGTGTTATAATTAAATAGAAGGTGGTTTATTTATGGCACAAATAAAAAACATAAATGGTGAAACAGATACCTATATTAATAAGAATATGCTTGTATCTATTGTAAGCTTAGCTACTAAAGAAATCAAGGGTGTAGTGGACGTATTCCAACCTACTAGACTTACGATAAGACGACCTTTTAATAAAAATGTAGGTAAAGGAGTACGTATTAAATATACAAATATAGGCGTTATTATTGATTTGTATATTACTGTTGAGACAGATTGTGAAGTTAATGATGTCGTATATCGCATACAGCAAAATGTAAAAAACAGCATAACTTCACTGCTACCTATTAAAATTAAAACAATTAATGTGCATATTATGGATGCAGAAAAGAATTCTCTCTAACTAGAGAGAGTTTTTGTCATAGGAGGAAAAGATGAAACGAACAGATATGCGTGAATTGGCATTTAAAACGATTTATTCTAAATTTTTCAATCCAAGCGATGAGGATGTATTAAAAGGTGCAGACAAAGATGGACTTGAATTTACTAGTCAGATTCTTTCTAATTTCGCAAAAAATTATTCTGAGATAAATGATATTATTTCAAAGAATCTTAAAGGCTATACTATAGATAGATTATATAAAATTGATTTAGCCATTTTAATACTAGCTATCATTGAGCTGATATATATCAAAACTCCGAAAGAAGTAGTCATAAATGAATCTGTCGAACTCGCAAAGAAATTTTCAACTGACAAGAGTCCTAAATTCATAAATGGAGTACTCGCAGATATCGTTAAGGATATTTAATTTAATGAAAGTATTTTCAGTTAGCCAAATTAACCGAATTATAAAAGATTTAATAGACAATGAAGTATTATTAGAAGATATCGTTGTTACTGGGGAATTGTCTAGTTTTTCTATTACACGAAATATAGCATATTTCACTTTAAAAGAAAATGATAATATTCTTTCATGTGTTCAATTCGGTGTACACAGTGAATTTAAAATAGGAGATTTAGTAGAGTGTAGAGGTAATATCAAATATTATCCTAAAGGTGGTAAACTATCTTTTCAGGCTCTTTCTATTCAACTATGTGGTCAAGGAGAATTATATAAGCAATTTTTAGAACTAAAAAATAGGCTAGAAAAAGAAGGTATATTTGACGCAAAAAATAAAAGTCCAATACCTAAATATATCTCTTCAATTGGTGTCGTTACAAGTAAAACAGGAGCAGTATTACAAGATATTAAAAATATCACTTATAGAAGAAATCCAAATCTTGATATTTATGTTTATGATTCACAAGTTCAGGGTAAATATGCTGTTAAACAGATAATAGAAGGTATAACCTATTTTGATAATATGACAGATGTAGATGTAATAATTGTCGCACGAGGTGGCGGTAGTATAGAGGATCTTGCACCTTTTAATGACGAAGAACTAGCAAGAATTGCATTTATATGTAACAAACCAATAATTAGTGCAGTAGGGCATGAGACTGATTTTAGTATTTTAGACTTTGTTGCTGACCTTAGAGCCCCCACGCCAAGTGCGGCTGCTGAATTGGTAACGTTTAACAATTCTGATTTAATTAAATATATTCAAGATATTATTTTTAATATGAATTATAAAATAGATGATTTAATTCAATCAAAATCTATCCAGTTAGAATTAATCACTAATGCAATAGACCATAATATAAATTCAACTATAAATGATGAATCTATTAGAGTAGTAGACTTAATCAATCGAATAGAATATTTGACTGACAATTATATTAACAATACCACATATAAGGTAAATATACTATTAAATACACTAGATAAATTAAACCCAGCTAGAATATTAAGTAGTGGTTATGCGATTATTGATAGCAATAATCAAAGTGCTACTAAAGATAATATTAATATTGGAGATGAAATAAACATCACAACAACAGACATGAAACTCACAGCAGAGGTTAAATCAAAGGAGATCTTATGATAGAAAAAAATATTAAAAGATTAGAAGAAATTTCTAATATACTTGAAAAAGGGGCTAACCTAGATGATAGTCTCAAATTATATGAAGAGGGCTGTAAATTAGCAAAACTTTGCTTAAAAGAGTTGGAAAAAGCTAAAGGAAAGATTATAATGGTAAAGAATGAATTTCAATCAAAGGATGAACAAAATGGAGAAGAATAAACAATTTGTTAATGAGATTGCGGATATTAAGACAAATTTCGCCCAGTGGTACACCGATGTCGTACTAAAATCCAATATGGTAGATTATGGCCCAGTAAAAGGAACAATGGTCATTAAACCATATGGCTATGCAATCTGGGAGAATATACAAGCAATCTTGAATGGTAAGTTTAAAAATTTAGATGTACAGAACGCATACTTTCCAATGCTCATACCAGAGAGATATTTAAAGAGAGAAGCGGAACACGTAGAGGGCTTTGCACCCGAAGTTGCCGTGGTTACTCATGCTGGTGGAGAAAAATTAGCAGAACCTCTAATTATTCGACCAACTAGTGAAACTATTATATGTGACATGTATTCAAAGTGGATTAAATCATATCGTGATTTACCAATGAAGATGAATCAGTGGTGTAATGTTCTTAGATGGGAGAAAACGACTCGTCCATTCTTAAGAACTAGTGAGTTTCTATGGCAAGAAGGGCACACTGTGTACTCAACGTCTGAAGGAGCAGATAATGATGCAAAACAGATGCTAGCTGTATATAAAGATTTTTTACACAATAGTTTAGCTATACCTACATTAACTGGTCAAAAAAGTGAAAAAGAAAAGTTCGCAGGTGCTGTTAGGACATATGGACTAGAAGCAATAATGAAAGATGGTAAATGTTTACAGGCTGGTACTACTCACTATCTAGGACAGAATTTCGCTAAAGCTAGTAATATCAAATTCCTTAACCAAAATGAAGAATTGGAATATGGATATTCATCTAGCTGGGGCGTATCTACTAGATTAATAGGCGCTTTAGTAATGACACACGGAGATGAGCGTGGACTCCGTTTGCCTCCACAAATTGCCCCAATTCAAGTAGTAATAATTCCTATTGCCAGCCACAAAGAAGGCGTATTAGATAAATGTAAGGAAATCGAAAATCTTCTTAAAATACAAGCTAATTGCAGGGTAAAACTAGATGACTCAAATAACACACCCGGTTGGAAATTCAATGAGTATGAGCTTAAAGGTGTGCCATTGAGATTGGAGATTGGACCTAGAGATATAGAGAATGGTGTAGCAACTGCTGTTCGTAGAGATACTCACGAAAAATTTACTTTGCATTTAAATAACATAGTTGAAGAAGTAATCTCTACATTGAAAAGTATTCAAAATAATATGCTGAAACAAGCAGAAGATAATTTAAACAATTCAATCATAGAGTGTGATGCTTTTAATACTCTAGTAGATGAAGTTAACCAACAAAAAGTAGTACTGGCATATCATTGCGGAGAGAATGCTTGCGAAGATAAGATTAAAGAAGATACCACTATTAAAACTCGTGTCATTCATTCGTTTGATGAGTCTCATAAGTGTATTTACTGTGGTAAAAAGAGTAAGTATAGAATATATTTTGGCAAGCAATATTAAAAATGAAAATTAATTATATAACCTAGTAATATCACAATATGAAAAATTGCAAGTTGAAAAATTAATTTAATTTATTTGACTTAAACAAATATTAAGTGTAGAATGCTTCTAGATTAAGTTAGTTATCACTAACTTTAGTTAATATTATGTCATAGATAATAAAAGGAGGTTAATATGGCAAAGAAAAAAAGTAAGAGTAATGGTGGATTGGGTTTTATTCTAGGTATTATATCTATAGTAGTAACAGTTTTATCATTTGTATCACTAGCATTTAATTTCTTATCTATTAATAATACTGTATTGGGTATAACCACGACTAAAGAAGCTAATCTTTCAGGTTGGATGGATAAAATTGAAACTTTCCAAAAGGCAGACGCAATCACAGGTTGGAATGTTGGAAAAATCTTTATGATTATTACATTAGTATTAGTTGGATTGCTTGCTGTTGCTATGCTAGTTCGTCTATTTATGAAAAACAAATTTCTAGATTTGGGCGTTAAAGTTCTAAGTATACTAACAATAGTATCCGCATTAGTTTTCTTCATCTCTACATTAGTAGGATGCGCAGCTATGAGTACAGATGTGACTAAGTATGTAGCTAACCTTGGTGTTTATGGTGTTGCATTCTTATCAATTATCAGTGCAGTGGTAGCTTTCTTCGCAACGGTTAAATCTAAATAGTCTAGTTTAAAATCAAAAAAGTAGATGAGTTTCATCTACTTTTTATATTTGAAAATTGTACACATTTTTATTTATTTCTACAAATTAATGAGTAAGTCACTTCATTATGAAAGATAAAAACTCATACATTGTGGAACAAATTGAAAACTAATAAAAAATGATAAATATTTCTAATAAAAAAGCACCTGCCAAAAGGCTGTGCTTTCGAGTGGTAGCGCTACGGGGAATCGAACCCCGGTCTCAACCGTGAGAGGGTCGCGTCCTAACCTCTAGACTATAGCGCCATACTTTGATATCATAACATAATATTTTATATTTTTCAAGTATATTTAGTTAATTTCTTGCAAAATTTATGATATAATTTTATAAATTTATATATTTTTCTCATTTATGAATAAAACTAAAGATAAAATATCGCCTATAAATAACAAAAGATGGTTTAACTATCGACCATTATGTATTATTCTTGCATTCCTTGTAATAGGAAGTCTATTTGCATATTATATTACTAGAAATGTCATAGTTACTATCATAATATCTATTATAATTTTAACAATTTCTCTAGTTATATCAATATTAAAACGAAAAATAAAATACATACTGGTACCACTATTTAGTTTTGTCTTAGGCTTATCTGCTTTTTATATAGTTGAATATAATTATAATCAAGGTATAAACTATAGCCCTAATAAAATCACTGCTCGAATATATAACTTTGATAAATCACATGATGGGTATATAGAAGTTCTAGTAGATAATTGTATATTCGACAATGATAAAAACAATGATAGAATGGTAATACAAATTTATGATAAGGATAATCTTTTTACTAATCTAGATTTAGGTTCAGTCATATCTTTTATTCCAGACAAATTTGAGCACCTTTCACTCTATAATAATCGTGATATACCTAATTGCTACTATGTTAATAAGAATATTAAGTATTATTCAAATACCAATTATAATACTATCAATATAATACGCCAAGATTTGACTTTCGCAGAAAAGATAAAGGAGTATATTAAATCGAATTTATCTGATGGATTATCTAACGAAAATGTAGAGATAGCATACTCAGCCCTTTTTGGAGATAAGGCTAGTTTATCTGATAGTCAATATTCAGCCTATAAGCTTTCTGGAGTAGCACACTTATTGGCAGTATCTGGATTACATGTTGGAATTATTGCAGGTATTTTGTATAAAATTTTAGACTTGTTAAAAGTTAAAAGATGGGGTAGAGTATTAATTGTCGCACTAATACTTTTGCTATACATGTATATTTGTGGATTCTCTGTATCGGTCGTACGAGCGACTATCATGACATTAACTTTACTAATCGCACCATTAGTATTTCGTCAATACGATGCTCTGTCTGCCACAGCACTGGCGGGCATCATAGTTTTCTTTATAAATCCGATGTGTGTGTTTGATATAAGTACTCTAATGAGTTTTTCATGTGTATTTGGGATAATACTATTGTTTAGACCCTTAGCTAAAATGCTATCGCACTCTAAAATGCCAAAATCATTAATAGATAGTTTGGCAATTAGTATAGCAACTATGATATCATTGATGATGGTAATGGCTTATTTCTTTAACACACTAAATTTAATATCTATAATAGCGAATATTTTATTAATACCTTTATTCTCAGTTTCATTTAGTATTGTCTTTGTTCTATCAATACTCTCATTAATATTTCCGCTTATAACTCACTTACTATTTGTAATCAATCCCATATTTGATTTCATTAATCTATTAGCAGCAATTCTAGGTAATATGCCAATATCAAATTTGTCTACTATTGATTTCAAATATATAGGCATAATCGTATATTTTATCATTTTACTAGTTTTAAGTAGAATCTGTGTGGCAGGACATAAAGAGAAAGTTATTTTGACCCTACCATTGCTTGCATTATTGATAGTTTGTTTGCTATAATATGAATATGAAGTTTATGGAACTAAACAAGAAAATTAAACAACAATTATCGCCAGTATATAATATTATTGGTGGTGATATTTTTCTAGTTAGACAAGCCATTCATATATTGAAGTCAAATATAATCACAGATTTAGAAGAATTTAATTATGTATGTCTAGAAGGTGAGAAATTAAAATCCATAGAGCTAGACAATGCAATATTAACGCTTCCAATAGCTTGTCAACATCGACTAATCATATTAGATAATCCCAGCAATGACCTGATTAAATTCATTAACAAATATGATTTTACAGATTCTTCAACTATCCTTGTGTGTATAAATACAGATAAGTTGTCAGTGGGAGAGATTATAGACTGCACCAGTCTAGAACGAAGCGATATTACTAAATACATTTTAAATATGTTATCAAAATATAATTTATCTATAGAAGAGAGAGCATTGGATTACCTGATTGATGCGACTAATTCTGATATGTCCAAAATTAGCAATGAGCTCGAAAAATTAATCGTTTACTCAAATGGACTAGACAAAATAGATATGGATATTGTGACAAATCTTATATCAGATTCTAATGAATATGTCATCTATATGTTAACAGAAGCGATAGATAATCGTGATTATACTAAATTTCAGACAATACTTAACGAGATGTCCAAATCACAATCTATTAGCGAAATATTTTCATATTTAGGACGATATTTTAAGCGCATGCAATATATATCTCTAAATAAAAGTGATGATGAATTATCTAAGATTTTAAATATTAAAACTTATGCTATAAAAATAGCAAGACAGAAAATTATAAAAAATGGAGTAAAGTACTATATTAATCTATATCAAAAATATGTTGATTTAGATTTTAAAATCAAATCTGGAGAGATTACAGCCTTCAATGCTCTATATGAATTAATATTTTAAATTATGTACCATTTTATACATGGTTTATGATATAATCAAATTATGAATCAAATTATAAATCCAAGTAAAATAATATATACCAAAAGAAAGAGTATAGCCCTCATCATCAATAATAGTGGAGATTTTATTGTGCGAGCACCATCGTCAGTAAGTATTGACAAAGTCAATAAATTTATTTATGATAAACAAGCATGGGTAAAAAGGAAAATCGATGAAATTAATCAATCGAAATTAACTCCTATTAAATGCATTGATGGAGAGTTTCTATCTATTTTAGGCAATAACTACGAGATTAAATTATTTGATGATAAGCACATAAAAATTAATAACAATTACATATTCATACCTAATAATAATTCAATTAAGTATTTGCGAGAATATCTAATCAAATTAGCAAAAGAATATTTATCAGCACGCACAGATAAACTATCCCACATATATGGTATGTCGTATAAAAGTATTACTATAACTAGCGCTAAAACTAGATGGGGCTCTTGTAGTTATAACAATAAATTAAACTTTTCATTTCGTCTAATGCTGTGTAATAAAAGCGTCATTGATTATATCATCATTCATGAGTTAACACACACTATATTTAAGAATCATAGCAAAACTTTTTGGAGAAAAGTTAGACAATTTATGCCCGAATATAAAACTTGCGAAAATTGGTTAAAACAAAATCGAAGCATTATGAACTTAATTTAATATCGATGAATGTCAAAATGTAATAATGAATTAAATATTGTTTGTTGCACTTAATAACTGTTTCATCTTTATAAAAATTTCCCTTATATAATATATTAAAAAAACTCTCAATTGAGAGTTTATTTTTTATAAGAACTTAATCTAGCTTTTTTTCTATTAGCGGTAGCTTTTTGTAAGATACCTTTAGATACAGCTGAATCAATTAATGAAAATGTCTCACTTAATAACTTAGTAGCACTTTCATCTCCATTATCTACAGCAAATTTGTACTTTTTGACAAAAGTAGCAATCTTACTTTTATAAGATTTATTTTCTAAAGTTTGTCTGTCGATAACTTCAATGCGTTTCTTAGCTGATTTAATATTAGCCATACAAACCTCCATTTCAATTACTAGTATATCAGACTTTTGTAAAAAAAGCAAGAGGTTTGACAATATTTTACAATCAATAATTAAATTTTTTCTTTTTAGTTTCATGTTTTAAATTCAAATCATACATATTTCTATGTTATCTATCGTAGATTCAACTATCGCAGTTATAGATAGTGGAATAGGAGGGATTAGCGTATTAAAACGCTTAATCGATAAATTTGAATATGGGAACTATATATATTATGCTGATAATCTCTATATGCCGTACGGCAATAAGAGTAAAAAATTTTTAAAAGATAGACTAGAAAATATTATAAATATTCTCATCAATCAATATAATGTATCTAAAATAATCATCGCATGTAATACAGCGTCTAGCATATTAAGCAAAAACAGCAACTCAAATATAATTACGCTAGATTTTGATAAAACAGGAACTTACTTCACTACTAATTTAACAAAAAAGAATATAAAAAATAACAAAACTATTGCTGATAAAAATTTAGCCGAATTAATAGAAAAAAATATATACAATAAAAGAAAAATTGAAACAATAGTTAAAAGACATGTAGCAATACATCATATACAAGATGAAAAGAACTTAATACTTGGGTGTACTCATTATGAACTTATAAAAAATGTAATAAAAAATTTTTGCCCCAATACAAATATTGAACTAAATAGTGATTCAATTATGAATAAAATTCAATACATACCTAAAATTAAAAATTTAAATATAAAAATTATTTTATCTAAAGCAAGTATTGAATATGAAAATAAGATTTTAAGATTGTTAGAGGAGTAATATATGTGTGGTATATATGGTTACATAGGGAAAAAACATGCTTATAATGAAGTGTTGAATGGTTTGTTTTTACTACAATATCGTGGTTATGATTCGTGCGGTATAGCTTATTATAAAGATAATAGATTTATTGTAAACAAAGCTATAGGTACTTTAGATAATCTAGAAGATATAGATTTCATTCCTAATATGGCGTTCGGGCATACTAGATGGGCAACCAATGGCGAAGTTAATTTAGTCAATACTCATCCTCATGTCTCATTTGATAACCAATTTACAATTGTTCATAATGGGATTATAACCAACGCAGATGAATTGAAGTTAGAATTAAAAAATAAAGGAATACCATTCTTATCTGATACAGATACCGAAGTAATATGCAATATTTTGTCCAATCTTGAAGGAGAAGTCGAGCAAAGAATACTTAAATTATATGACATTCTTAAAGGAAGCTTTTCGTTAATAATAGGATGTCAAAATGGCGACATGTATTTACTCAAACGATTCAGTCCTTTGCATCTTGTAATATCTGATAGTAATATCTTCATTTCAAGTGATGTAGATAGCATGCAAGATGGACAATTATACTCATTGCAAGATGGAGACGCGATAAAGATATCCAACAATACCATTATAAATCTAAAAAATCAAGAATTAAGTTTTACTACTTTTAATAATGATATTGAAATTAATAATCTAGGAAAATACAATCATTTTATGATAAAAGAAATATACGAAATTCCTAGGAGTATAAAAGATACATATAATTATTTAAAATATCAAAATTTTTTACCAATATTTGACCGTATCAATCATATTACATTTATCGGATGTGGCACAGCATACCATTCCTGTTTAATAGGACAAAATTTATTAGAAAGATTGAATAAATATAATTTAGAGACATGTCTTGCCAGCAATTATGACATCAAAGACAAAATAAAGAAACAACACCTTCATATAATTGTAAGCCAAAGCGGAGAAACAGCCGATTGTATTAGAGTGGCCAACGACATAAAAACACATGGCGGAAAAATACTCGTCATTACCAATCAAGAGAATAGTACACTGTCAAAATTGTCTGATTATCAACTATTTACCAAAGCAAATAAAGAACTAGCAGTCGCCAGCACAAAGACTTACTGTTGTCAAGTATTTGCCTTTTCTTATATATTGAACAAACTAAAAGATAAAAATTTTCAAATGAACATTGATGAATTTACGAATGATTTAAATACATACTTAAAGTCTATTGATATAAAAGAGATTTCTTCTCAATTAAAATCGTTAGACAAATTATTATTAATAGGTAGAGATATTGATTATCTAATATTATTAGAAGCCAGTTTAAAGATTAGAGAAATAGACTATATGTTTACCTTGCCAATGTATTCTGGAGAGTTGAAACATGGGACTCTGTCTCTAGTCAATGAAGAATGCGTAAGTATTGTATTGAATTCATCTTTAGATGATGATAGGTTTAAAACTGTCATTAATGAAATATCTTCTAGAAAAGGAAAAATAATTGACATGTCTAGATTTATTAAAAACTTGAAAATTCCTAAAGAATATTTAGCAATATATAGTATTATACCATTCCAATTACTTAGTTACTATCTAGCGATAGAGAAGGGTATTAACCCGGATATGCCGAGAAATCTAGCTAAAAGTGTCACGGTAGAATAAATTAAACTGACCAACGCTTCTTGCTAGATTGTATCTCACTATTCAATAAATTTATTAAATAATCTTTTGGTCTTATTTTGATTTCTTTTGATTTATTGTTACTATCATCCATTAAATAATATTTTATTTCATGATATTGAAAAATATCATTATCCAAAATTTCTATCATACCGCTTCTATCCGATATTTCAGATAGAAGTTGCTTTTTATTATCTATTTCTTTATACAGTCTGTAATTTTTATATTTCTTGCTATCAAATTGGACTGTAGAACCTGTTTTATTAATGTTTACACTTAGATTAGAGTCATCATTTTCAATTATTTCAATAGGTTGATTGTCTACCTTGAATAAATCATATGCAATATATCTATCTATATTATGATTAGGTTTAGTTAATCTATGATTTTCGTTTAATTCACAGATATCATAAGGAGCGTTGATTATAGTTTCGGGTTGTGCAAAATCTATTGGGGTATATTCACTATAAATATAGTCTAACATCTTTTTATTTATCTCTGTTGGCTCTACCGCACTATATACTCCTTTAGGTAAATAATTATTTTTAATATCGCCGACCCATGTTAACAACGTATGCTCACTAGTATATGCAATATTATATAAGTCTGTACTTTCATTACCCACAGAAGCTGTACCAGTTTTGCTAGCTATAGGTAGATTTAAACTCGCCATTCTCTTTGCTGTACCGGTTTTAGCTGTATCTTGCAGCATATTATTGATTAGATAGCAATCTTCATCTTTAAATAACTTCTGGACAAAATCTTCATGTTCGTAGATTATCTTCCCTTGTTTATCTATTATTTTATCAACAAAGCACATTTCTCTATATTCACCTAAATTCGCTAAACAAGCATATGCATTGACTAATTGCATTAGGGTAACACCTTTTTTAGTAGCACCTAGGGCTAAAGAGAGATTCATGTCAGAATTATCAATATCAAATCCTAAACTAATCAATAAATCTTTTGAGTTTTTAAGTCCTACACAATCTAATGCTTTCACAGCTGGGATATTATATGAATGTGAAATGCTTTCTCTAACTGAAACATAACCATGATATTTGTCATCTACATTTTTAGGAGAATATCCAGAAAAGTCAATTTCTTCATCCAAAATTTGACTTGCTGGACTCAATTTATTGTGTATAATACATGGCAGATACACTGCTAATGGTTTTAATGTAGACGCAGCTTGCCTTCTCATTTTATGTGTATTATACTGACTATTGCTGTAATATGCCAATATTTTACCATTATTATCAGATATAATTGATACACTGTCCAGCGGATTTTCTTTTTTTGATAGGATAGAGTTATTAATAGATTTTAATTTCTCCTGAATATCATCGTTTTTAAAAGTTATCAATTCATAATCAGAGTTGATTAATTCTCTCTCAGTTAGATTTAATAATCTACATGCTTCATATATTGCTTCTGTTTCGTAACTATTATTTGTCTCTTGACCTTCAGAAAGTATGATGGGGGATGAGATTATATCTTCGTAAATATCTTTCGTAATATCATTAGCAGTTAACATTAATCTTGCCACTACATTTCGTCTTTCTATGGAATCTTCATAATGTAATCTAGGCGAATATTTATTAGGAGATTTTATTAATCCCGCCAAACAGCAAGCTTCATTTATAGTCAAATCTTTAGCTGATTTATTAAAATATGTCTTACTGGCGTTCTCAATCCCATACGCATTTGACCCAAAATATATTGTATTCAAATACATCTCTAGGATTTCATCTTTACTGAATTGTTTCTCCATTTTGCTAGATAAGATTACTTCTTGTATTTTTCTTGAATATGTCTTATCGTTAGTTAGTAGTGCATTTTTTACTAATTGCTGACTAATCGTTGATGCTCCTTGTGATTTGCTATTAGTAGATAGATTTACTAATCCTGCTTTTAACATTCGCTTAACATCATAACCATTATGGCTATAGAATCGTTTATCTTCTGTATCTATGAATGCTTGCTTCACATAATCTGGTAATTCATTTAATTCTACTATGGAGCGATTAGTATTGTATAAAGTGCTGTCTGTACCTGTAGAAGAGTATACTCTTATTCCATTATTTACTTTCGTTAATTTGTCTACATCTAAGTCATATTTATTGTATAAATATGCAATGATACCACCAATACTTACAAAAATGAGAATGATAAAAATACTAATTATCAATAATATCTTTTTGAAATTAACTTTCTTTTTTACATTGTTCATCACGATATTATTTGCAAAATATTGGTTTTAATAACTAAATTTGCAATATTTTAGTTGAAAATATATAATTAATATATTATAATTACTATTATGAATAGTTATGAAGGAAGATTATACCATGTCATTACTTATGGTTGCCAAATGAATGTTCACGAATCTGAAAAAATTCGTGGAGTTTTGTCAACGCTTGGTATGCTTGAAACAGATGATATTAATCAAGCCAAGGTAATAGTTTTTAACACTTGTTGTATCAGAGAAGGAGCAGAAGATAGGGCTTATAATAATATAATTGCTCTGAAAAAACTTAAATCTGAAGATTCGTCAAAAGTCATTGTAGTGTGTGGTTGTATGCCACAACAAAAAAAAGGTAAATACAATCTCAAGACGAAATTGCCATTTGTCGATATTATTTTAGGTACACATAATATCAACGCGTTGAAAAAATACTTATTGGAGTTTGATACTAAGCATGAAAGAATATACGAGATTATAGAAAGTACAGATTCTCCGCTAGATAATGTTAAAAGTATTAGAGATGATAAAATCAATGCCTACGTCAATATAATCTATGGATGCGATAAATTTTGTACATATTGCATAGTACCATATGTACGTGGACGAGAAAAGAGTAGACCTATCAAAGAAATCTATACAGAAGTAAAAGATTTAGTTCAAAACAAAGGCTACAAATATATAACACTACTAGGTCAAAATGTGAATTCTTATGGTAAAGACTTGAAAGAAAAAACGACCTTTGCACAATTACTTACAAATTTATGTAAGATTGAAGGAGATTTCAAAATTAAATTCATGACCTCACATCCAATGGATTTTAATGATGAAATAATTAAAGTAATGAAGACTGAAAACAAGGTAGCTAAATTTTTACACCTACCCGTTCAATCAGGTAGTAGCAAAATATTAAACAAAATGAATAGACATTATGATATCAAACATTACAATAGTATAATTAAGAAAATAAAACGTTCTATTCCTAACATATCACTATCTACAGATATTATAGTAGGTTTTCCGGGCGAAAGTGAAAAAGATTTTAATCAAACAATGAAATTGCTAAACAAAGTAAAATACGACCAAGTTTTTGCTTTCATGTATTCAAAAAGAACTGGAACTCCAGCAGCAGAGTTTGATGACCAAATAGATGAAGAGATTAAAAACATTAGAGTTAATAAGTTATTAAGGTTACAAAAAATCATTCAAAAAGACCAAATAAAAAGATATTTCAATAAAACATATGACTGTCTGATACGCCAAATTAATGGAGTTGCCGTAGGAGTAACTGACGGCGGAAAAGAAATATATATTCCCAACTATAAATATGATAATCAAAATTATTTCGCTAAAATTAAGATAGACAGTGTTAGAAATCATAAACTATCTGGAGCAATTGTTGAATGACGAATATAATTAATGAAGAAAAATTATCACCGATGATAAAACAATATCTTGCAACTAAAGAACAATATCAAGATTGTATACTTTTTTATCGCTTAGGTGACTTTTATGAAATGTTTTTTGATGATGCCAAAATAGCTAGCAAAGAATTAGATTTAACACTCACAGGTAAGGATTGTGGTCTAGACGAGCGTGCACCAATGTGCGGAGTTCCGCATCACGCATACGAATCTTATGCTCAAAAACTAATCGAGAAAGGGTATAAAGTAGCCATTTGCGAACAGACTGATAATATTGTCAATAAAATTGTACAGCGTGAAGTGGTACGAATAATTACTCCAGGCACAGTGGTAGATAGTTCTATGTTAACGGAAACTTGTAATACATATATAATGTGTATTTATAAGAACAAAAATACTATATCTTACGCTTATAGTGATTTGTCTACAGGAGAATTTAATGTGGCAGAATTCTCAGGAGATAACCTTATTTCCTACATTAATGACCAAATTGTCAGAGTTATGCCTAGCGAAATATTATGCAATAATGAAATGTTTTTGATTTATAAAAATTTGCCATGTGTACAATCAAATGGTGACAAATTTAAATTTAATCAATATTATGATTGGGCTTTCAATTATTCAAATGCTGAAAAAAAATTATTAAAACAATATGATATAAAATCAACTAAGGGATATGATTTTGACTCTAAAAATAGAATATCGGTAATTGGTGCATTGCTAGAATACTATAATGAAACTCAGAAGCGCGAGCTAAAACACTTAAAAATGCCTAATCTATTAAAAGATGATCAATATATGTATGTTGACACAAACACTAGAAGAAATTTAGAAATCGAACAAACTATGAGAGATGGCTCTAAATATGGCAGTCTACTTTGGGTATTAGACAATACCTGTACTAGTGGTGGCGCTCGTATGTTGCGTAGTTGGGTTAGACAACCTTTGCAAGATAAAAATACCATAAATAGCAGATTATCTATGGTAGAAAGTTTATATCATAATGCTTTGCTTAGAACTGAACTCTATAATGCTCTAGACAATATACAAGATATAGAAAGATTAGCAGGAAAAATATCTTATGGCAACATTAATCCTAAAGAATGTCTAGCTCTCTCTCAATCCCTTTCTTTAACTCCAAAAGTAAAATCAATTTTGCTTGCTTCAAATAATCCTAATCTAATCGAATTAGCTCATAATATGGTAGATGTTAATGAGATCGTTAATCTTATCACTCAAACCATCGCTCCAGAACCACCCGCATTAATGAAAGATGGAGGTTATATTAGAGTAGGATTTAATTCAAATCTTGATAAATTACGAGATATGAAAAAGAATGCACAAGATTATATCTTGTCAATACAAGCAAGAGAAAGAGAATCTACAGGCATTAAGAATCTGAAAATAGGCTACAATAGAGTGTTTGGATATTATATTGAAGTGAATAAACAATTCAATAATTTGGTACCATTTAGTTATATAAGAAAACAAACAATATCAAACAACGAAAGATATATCACTGAAGAACTAAAAAAATTCGAAGAAGAAGTGATAACTTCGCATGAGGAAGCATTAAAACTAGAAGAAAAAATATTTATTGAACTAAAAGCACAATTATTGCGCAACACTTCAATAATGCAACAAATCGCTAAAATTATTTCTACGGCAGATTCGATTTGTTCTCTTGCTACAGTAGCTGTTAAAAACAACTACGTTAAACCGAACTTAATAGACTCACCTAATATTAATATTGTTGCAGGTAGACATCCAACAGTTGAAAAAATGTTGCAATCGAATGATTTTATTCCTAATGATTGTTTACTCAATAATACTGACCAACGAACCATGATTTTGACTGGTCCAAATATGGCCGGAAAGTCAACATATATGCGTCAAGTAGCACTTATTACATATCTAGCACACATAGGTAGTTTTGTCCCTGCGGATAAAGCTGACATATGTATAGTGGATAGAATCTTCACGCGAATCGGAGCTAGCGATGATTTGGCGGTGGGGCAGTCTACATTTATGGTAGAAATGATAGAGGTCGCTAATATTTTGAACTTCGCCACTAACAATAGTTTGATTATTTTAGACGAAGTCGGTAGAGGAACTTCCACTTTTGATGGACTTTCAATTGCATGGTCGGTAGTAGAGTATTTATCTAAAAAACTGAATGCCAAAACTTTATTTGCAACACACTATCACGAATTGATGCAGCTTGAAGGACTATATGAAGGTGTAAAGAATTATTGTATTTCCATTAAAGAAATCGCTGGTAAATTAGTTTTCTTACGAAAAATCATGAGAGGGAGTGCTACACGAAGTTATGGTATTGAAGTTGCTAGTTTAGCAGGATTACCAAATATCATAATTGAGAGAGCTAAAGAATTAATTAAAGATTTTGAGTCCGAGAAGATTAACAATACAACTCAAAAAGAAAGCGAAATAGTAGATATATTAAAAAATATAGATATAAATACATTATCGCCACTAGTCGCCTTTGATACTCTCAATCATTTAATAGATATAGTGAAATAATTAATTAGGAGAAGTATGTCAATTAATATCTTAGATAGCATGATAATCAATAGAATCTCTGCTGGAGAAGTGGTAGAGAGCCCTTTTTCAATTGTAAAAGAATTAATTGATAATTCACTAGATGCCGGCGCTACTAAGATAACGATTGAGATTAAAAATGGTGGAATAGATTATATACAGGTCAAAGATAATGGTACAGGAATTAACTATGATGATATAAAAAAGGCATTTCTGCCACATGCGACAAGCAAAATTTCTTCATTAGAAGATTTAGACGCTATTCAAACTTTGGGTTTTAGGGGAGAAGCTCTAGCTAGTATATCTAATGTTAGCCAAACTACATTGACTACAATGACAAAAACAGCAGAATGTGCTTATACCATTGATGTCAATGGTGGAAATTTCAGTGAAATTATGCCTACTTCTTGCGAACTAGGTACAAAAATCGAAATCAATAACTTATTTTACAATACTCCTGCTAGAAGAAAATTTTTAAAAAAGCCAAAACAAGAAGAAAGTCAAATCACGAACATTGTATCTAGATATATTCTTGCTCATCCTAATATTAACTTTAAATATATCTCAGATGGTAAAACCATCTATCAAACCAATGGCAATACTTTATTTGACGCAATATATAGTGTATATGGAGCGGAATTTACACAGAATGTCATGTATCTTGAAAAACAAGTCGGGAACTATATCTTAAGTGGCTATATATCAAAGGTAGGATTTAGCAAGCCCAATACAACATATCAAACCCTGATGATTAACTCGAGATATGTGGTTGATGAAATAGTTTCAAAAGCGTCATACATGGCTTATGAAGAATATTTGATGACTCGTCAGTTCCCGGTTTTTATTTTGAATTTGACAATGCCCAATATAGATGTTGATGTTAATGTGCATCCCAACAAACTAAATGTAAAATTCTCTAATCCAAATAAAATATATGACTTAGTGTATACTGCTATACGCGAAACAATATATAAACATCTCAATCCTATTCAAGAGCAAACGAACGAGTTTGATATTCCTAATCATGACAATAAGGAAGTATTAATTAATACGAATATTGACTCTTTGAAAGAAATATCTTTAGAACCAAATCTTTCAGAATTTCCAAATAGCAAAGTAAAACTGAGACAAGACACATTTTCTCCAATTACAATCTTTGATTTAAAGAAAGAAGAAGATAAACAATCGAGCAATTCGTTATCTAATGAAATAATAGCTTCTAAAAGCGAATCAAATATAAGCTCTAAAAATGTTAATTATCTTGATATTAATGAATTTAATGATTTTAAAATTATAGGACAATTATTCAACGAATTTCTTTTAATTGAACGAAAAGATAATTTACTTTTAATTGATTTCCACGCAGGACATGAGAGATTAAATTATGATAAATTTACTAAAATGGTAGAGAAGCGAGATATCGTTATTCAAAATTTATTAGTGCCTTATGTTAGAGAGATTACTCAACAAGAAGTTCAATATATATTGAATTTACAAACCGAACTTCATAATTTAGGTTTTGATATTGACTCATTCGGAGATAATAGTATTATAATAAATGCGGTACCTATGCAGCTTAAAGATATTAATTTGAAAACATTTACTGACGACTTGTTGCACGATATGAAAAATTTGAGACCAAAAACTAATAATGAAATCCAACATTATTTAATGCAAAAAGCTTGCAAAAGTAGTGTAAAGGCTGGAATGACACTGTCTGATTTGGAAATCAAAGAATTACTAAACAATTTAGAGAAAAATAATAATGTTTTACTATGTCCGCATGGTAGACCTGTGATCTCTATAATTGCTAAATCACAGATAGAAAAATGGTTCAAGAGAATAGTATGAAAAAATTAGTAATTATTACGGGACTAACCTGTAGTGGAAAGAGTAGCTTAGCTATTGATATAGCTAAAAAAAACAATGGAGAAATAATATCTGCCGATAGTGTACAAATATATAAAGGTTTAGATATCGGTAGTGCTAAAGAGTCATACAAAATTATGGCTAAAATCAAACATCATTTAATCAATATAAAAGAATTTAATGAAACCTATAGCGTCGGTGAATTTCTGCATGATTGCGAAATCGCAATTACTAATATTATCTCAAAAGGCAAATTACCCATTATAGTAGGTGGGACAGGTCTTTATATTAAAGCATTGTTAGATGGATATACTTTTGGGAACGCCGAAAAAGATAATGATTTGCGAGACAAATATCAGAATTTGGCTAAAATACATGGAAATGAATATGTATGGGCTGTCTTAAATGAAATCAATCCAGATAAAGCCAAAACTGTTCATTTCAATAACTTAAAAAGAGTAATCAGATATCTAGAAATTGAAGAAAATTCAAAAGAGCAAAAGGAAAATAAATTATCCATATTAGATAACTACAATATTTGTTGCGTCGGCATAATTGATGAACGCGAGCAAATATATGCTAGAATAAATGGTAGAGTAGATGAAATGTTGTCAAATGGATTAGAGACAGAAGTTAGACATTTAATAAAATGTGGGGCGAGTAGAGAAAATCAATCAATGAACTCTATTGGTTATAAAGAATGGTTTGATTATCTAGATGGCAAAGCAACTAGAGAAGAGACTGTTGCATTAATCAAACAACATACTAGAAATTATTGTAAACGCCAACTCACATTTTTAAAAACGATAAATAATATTAATCTATGCACTCTAAATTCAGCCAAAAAGTATATAGAATCTTTTCTAAATAATGATGGAGAATAAATGATAGAACTAAAAAGAAAAATAGTAGAATTAGTTAATGAATCAGAATTAGAATGTTCTGATATTTTTCACGAGATTGAAACTATTGAATTTGAGAACCAATTAAAAGTACTGAACGCTTTTAACGAAAATCATGTTCAGTCACGCCATTTTATTGGCAGTAGTGGATATGGGCATAACGATATTGGCAAAGATAAGATATGTGAATTATTTTCTAGTATTTTTAATACCGAATCTGCTTTTGTAAGCCCATTAATAAGTTGTGGTACAGAAGCTATCAGCCAATCTTTACTAGGCATATTAAGGCCAAATGACAATATGCTTTGTATCTCTGGTACACCATATGATACTCTTAAGCAAGTTATATATGGGGTAGAGAATAGGGATGTTGGTTCGTTAAAAGATTACAATATAAAATATTACGAAGTAGATTTAATTAATGGTAGATTTGATAATAAAAAAATCAAAGATAATATTTTAATGCATAATCCGAAGATTATATATATTCAACGTTCGAGAGGATACTCATTGCGCAATTCATTGACTATTGATGAAATTGCTTCAATCATAAAAGATATACGCAGTTATAATAAACATTCATACATTGTAGTCGATAATTGTTATGGAGAGTTTACAGAAACTCGAGAACCTACAGATGTGGGAGCTGATTTAGTTATCGGTTCGCTACTAAAGAATATGGGAGGAGGTATAGCTCCGACAGGAGGATATATAGCCGGAAAAAAAGAATTGGTTGAATTAATTTCATATAAAATGACTAGTCCTGCACTAGGTGTAGATACTGGGTCATATGAACTGGGTTATAAGTCGTTTTTTGAAGGTTTATTTATATCACCTCATGTGGTCGCTCAAGCAAAAAAATTAGTTGCTTTATCACGCGTAGTTTTGAATAAAGTAGGGTATGATACAGTCCCAAATATTAATGAGCCGATATCTGATATTGTACTATGTATCAAATTCAATGATAAAGAGAAACTTATCAAATTTACTCGAGCTATACAAGCTTCTAGTGCTATAGATAGCGACTCAACACTTGAAGCGGGGGAGATGGATGGTTATGAAGATTTAATCATCATGGCCAGCGGTAGTTTCAATCAAGGTAGCAGTATAGAACTAAGTTGTGATGGCCCTATGCGAGAACCTTATGCCGGATACCTACAAGGTTGCTTAACCTATCAACATGGAAAAATAGGTTTAATCAATGCAGTATTAAGCATAATAGAGTAGAGTATGTTTTATAAAATCGCACTATAATTAGTGTGATTTTTTATTTTTGCAGATGTGTATAACTCTAGGGCAGAGTGCAAAGCTATAAATTTATCTTTGCGTAAAACAACACTTTTACGCAAAGATAATTAAAAAGTTGATAAAAATCCTGTGGAAATGCCGTATTTTATCCACAGAAACTTTCTAATAACGCATGTTTGACTAAAATTAGACATAAGTCGCATATTTTAATCCACAGCTTAAAAAATACAAAATATGTTTTAGTCTGTGATAAATTTATATTATTTTAGATGAACAATTACTCATTTATTTTTTGTCCAATGCGTCTAGGAGCATTTTAGAATGCCCTTTTACTGATATATTACAGCATTAAAAATTAAAAGACAGCATTACATGTCACTTTTAAGAAAATTTTAACTAATTATCACGATTCTATATCTTTGCGTAAAAAACCAACATTGCAATCAAAAAAATCTGTCAGGATTTGTCACAGATTTTAAACTTTAAATTATACTAATGTTATCGTCGAAAATTTTTTATGAGTTTTAATTTTAAGTATTCTCTTTTTAATATACGGCATAAAATTTTTTACATCTTTTGCAGTAATATTATTAATGTCAGTTTTATACAAAAGCTTATGTTGTTCTTTAGTCATAAATTTCTCCTAATATCATTGGTAATACAGCATATGAAGCCCACTTTGTCAATATAAAAAGAAAAAGATGATTACACCTTTTTCTTCTCTATTTTCTCTTTTCCGCCCATATATGGCCTTAAAGCAATAGGAATATTTACGCTACCATCTTCATTCAAATTATTTTCAAGAAATGCAATCAGCATTCTAGGAGGTGCCACTACAGTATTATTCAATGTATGCGCTAGTACTGTACCCTTCTCAGTCTTATATCTAATACCTAATCTACGAGCCTGCGCGTCTGTTAAATTTGAGCAAGAACCCAGCTCTCCAAAATATTTATTTTGTCTAGGACTCCAAGCATTAATATCACAAGATTTTACCTTAAGGTCTGCCAAATCTCCGCTACAGCATTCCATTACTTCGTGTGGTATATCTAATGATTTAAAGAAATCTGAAGATATCTGCCACATTTTATCATACCATTTCATAGAATCTTCTGGTTTACAGATGACTATCATCTCTTGCTTTTCGAACTGATGCACTCTATAGATACCTCTTTCCTCGAGTCCATGAGCACCAACTTCTTTTCTAAAGCATGGCGAATATGAAGTCAAACATAATGGAAGGTCTGATTCTTTCAAAATTGTACCTTTAAATCGTCCAATCATAGAATGTTCACTTGTACCTATAAGATATAAGTCCTCGCCTTCAATTTTATACATCATATTATCCATCTCTTCAAAGCTCATGACACCATTAACAACATCTCCATGTATCATAAATGGTGGTATACAATAAGTAAACCCTCTATCTATCATGAAATCGCGTGAATATGATAAAATCGCAGAATGTAATCTTGCTACATCCCCAGTTAGATAATAAAAACCATTACCACTAGTTCGTCTAGCACTATCTAAATCTAATCCCATTAATGATTCTAATATATCAGCATGATATGGTATGTCAAAATCTGATTTTTTCGCTTGTCCCACAGTAAGTCTTTGAACATTCTTACTATCATCTTCGCCAATAGGAACATTGTCAGCTATTATATTAGGTATAGCCATCATAGCCTGCTTAATTTTTGAATCTAACTCAGCTACATCGGCTTCTATTGCCGTAATACGTTCATTATTCTTAACTACTTCGGCTTTAATTTTATTTGCTTCATCTATTTGTTTGTTCTTCATTAATATTCCGATTTGTCCAGACAAAGTATTACGCTTAGCACGCAAATCATCGCCTTCTTGTTTTAAGGCTCGCACTTTTACATCCATAACAATAACTTCGTCTACTAAATGAAGCTTATGGTCTTGGAATTTCTTTTTAATATTTTCCTTGACTATCTCTGGATTATTTCTTAAAAAACTAATATCTATCATATTGTCTCCTTATAATATATTTACTATATACAAGGTATCTAAAATAAAAAACACCTCATATATAGTTACAAAAACTAATATAGAGGTGATATTTACCACTGTGCCACTCTATTTTGAATGAATTAAATCATTCCACTCATTAATTGCAAATTTTGCTATGCAATCAGCCCTATTTTCACAGGTATCTCCTTGGGTAGACGTACATAACTTCCATAATTTGCTTTCACCAACCGCAAACTCTCTGATACTTTAGAAATGTACTAGTCCAAATCAACGATATATTAAACTATTTTTATTATATAAAATAACATATTTTTTGTCAACAAATTTTTGATATAATTTCTAACTACAGCATCTATTAATTCATATTGTTTTAAATATACATGAATTAAAGAGTATTATTTTCTTCAGAATGAACCTCTTCATATAATTTGTAAACTTTTTCATTTAGTTTTTTATACTCTTCGGTCAAAATTCGTATGTTTTCCTTAATAAAGATTCTTTTACTTTGTTAGATTTTTCATTTTCAATTATACGTAATTTTTTAACTGATTCCTCTGCAGCTTTCTTCGCTTTAGTATTAATCTTATCATATTGATAACTAGTAAATTCTTCATCGTAATCAACTAGTTTACAATTTTTAATTAAATATTTAAGTAAAGTGTCTATAAAAAGCTCTTCTTTATCTGGATTTGTACTCACTGAAAAATCATAATTGTTTATAACTTTAACAATAGCAAGTAAACCATATCCCTCATCGCTTGCATTCTTAACGCCTTTAACTTGCTCTCCATATATCACATAGGTATTCTCTTTCTCAGTTACTTTTCATACGCACTTCTTAACTCCGTTCATGTTACATATTCATTCTCTAAAACTTCAGCTATTGAGTACCAATCTTCGTCAGTTATATCGTTAAATGCCCACTTTCCTAAATCTTGTACCATATTTTTCACCTCTATTATAATTACTAATGAAAAAAAGATTTTGTCAAGTAACATGTAATATTTTTTCGTTTATAGTAAAAATATTTGTGTTTTACGCAAAGATATAGTATAATATTTGTATGAGTAATAATTACTATTTAGATAGAAATCGTAATAACATGAAGAAATTAAATGAAATACTCGGCGAATTACCGGCATTTTGTAGTATATTTTTCATCGGCATTCAGGACACTACTACTCCTCTTACACGACTTAATTACGCTATTGACCTTAAAACATTTTTTAATTATCTAATAACGTATGAAGAAATTTTTATGGGAAGAGAATTAAAAACCATCAGTCTTAGCGATATTGATAAGATTGATTCCAGACTGATTGAGCGATTCATGTCATATCTTTCTTATTATGATAAGGACTCAGGAGAGATATTCAGTAATGGTGAGCGTGGCAAATTAAGAAAACTATCTACTCTTCGTGCTTTCTTTAAATACTTTTTTAATAAAGATATGTTGAGAGCCAATGTGGCAAGTAAAGTAGCTAGTCCCAAATTACACGAAAAACCAATAATCAGACTAGAACCACAAGAGACCACTGAACTCATGTATTCTTGCAATACATTGTCCGGGTTTGGCGAACATCAAAAAAAATATAATGAAAAATTTAAAGTTCGTGATAATGCGATATTGTCATTATTTTTAACAACTGGTATACGTGTAAGTGAATGCGTCGGATTAAATATTGATGATATTAATTTTAATCTTAATTCATTTAGAGTAACTAGGAAAGGTGGCAATCAGGTAATATTATATTTCGGCGAAGAGACGGCAGATACACTTAAAGACTACTTAAGATATCGAGATACTTTGAATTTACCAAAAGAAGAGCGAGCTTTGTTTATATCGAGTCAAGGTAAACGTATGATGGTCAGAACTATACAATATTTAGTGAAAAAATATGCTAAAATAGCCACTCCATTGAAACATATTACTCCACATAAATTACGCTCAACATATGGTACAAATCTTTATAACGCCACAAATGATATATATATAGTCGCAGAAGTTCTAGGACATAAAGATGTTAACACTACTAAAAAACATTATGCTGCTATTAGTGATGATATTAGAAAATCTGTTGCCGGCAAAGTAAAAATTGATAAAATATAGTGTATTATTCACATATAACACCCAATATGTAGTTTATTAATTAGTTTTTAATGAAATAACAATTTATCGAACAAATGTTTGACAAGTTCTTTTAAATGTGCTATATTTGATTTAGGAGAATTATATGGACAAGACACAAGAAACTTATGATATGATAGTTTCTAATATCGAAAATAAGGGCTACCCCCCTACTGTGCGAGAACTCTGCGACAAACTAAACATCGCATCGACCTCCACCGTAGCATATCATCTAAAGAAACTAGAAAAATTAGGAAAAATTAATAGAAACGAATTTAAAAATCGAGCGATAGAATTATCTGATAAATCATATGCCAATAACATATCGCTTCCAATTGTTGGCACCATCGCAGCCGGTACTCCTATACTCGCCGAAGAAAATATTTCTGACAAAATTATGGTTTCTGACAATTTATTTTCCGGTACTAACATGTTTATCTTAAAGGTAAAAGGTGATAGTATGATTAACATCGGCATATACAACGATGATTATGTAATAATATCAAAGCAATCTATAGCCAATAATGGAGAAATTGTGGCTTGTTTAATAGATAATGAAGCCACCGTTAAACGATTTTATAAAGAAAATGGCTATTTTAGATTACAGCCAGAAAACTCATATATGCGACCAATTATTACAGACCATTTAGAGATTTTAGGCAAAGTTGTAGGCTTAATAAGAAATAAATTCTAATAAATATCAAGACAATATGAAAATTGTCTTTTTTTATTTGACTAATAAACAATTTTAATATATAATTTATTATATATTTATTTAAAGGGGACATATGAAAACTGTAGATTTAATTCCACTAATTCTACTAGAATTAAGCTCAGAAGACAAATACGGACTAGACTTAATCAAGTCGTTAGAAAGCCGTTCTAAAGGTAAAATTATAATTAAACAGCCTACCCTATATACTATATTGAAAAAATTAGAAAAATCTCGTTTTATCACATCTTATTGGCAAGATAGCGAGATTGGAGGCAAACGCCATTATTATAAATTAACCTCAAACGGAAGACAGCAAGTAGCTACACTCCCTTCTTTTGAGACTCTAATACAAAATATAATGAATGATAATACTGACATGATGTCAAACGATACAAACAATATTAGTGCACATGTGGAAACAATGATGCAGCCTAAACAAAGCAAAAAATCAATCGAAAATGATAACTATTCTATTTTTGATATGTTATCACAAGAAAAAGACGACTCAACAATTGCTCAAAAAGAAAGCGTTTTGCCTAGTAATGAAGTCTTTGCAAACAAATCTATAGATACTATAACTGAAGTAGAAATAAACAAAACTAATACCGAATTATTAAAAGATGAGAAAACCAAAACAGATGAAACTTTTGCCTGCAATGAAAATGTAGCTAAATTTACAGAACATTCAAATAACATTTTATCTAGCGAGTATAAAGACCAATTAAAAGCAATTTACGATTCAAATGAAACAAAGCTAAAAAAGAATCATAATCTACAGCCTTCTTCTCTAGAATACGATTCAATAAAACATGTAGATTATAAAGACTTACGAATAGACCAAAATTATATTCAAGCCAAAATTACCGCTAAAAATATTTTATTTAAGATTTTGTCAACAAGTGCATACATTTTATTAATGCTGATAATCAATGGAATAGTAACTAATTTCACAGGAAAGACTACACTATATTATATATCTTTAACCCTAGGTCTTATTGTAATGATATTCTACCCTTCTATTTACGCTTTTTATTATCAAAAAATTAGACTTAAATTAGTTAAGTTGCCACACAAAATCAACTTAAAAAAACGCAGTATTATTGTCGCTTGTTCTGAAATAATAATTTTATTAGTTTTATTCATTATAAATATTTGCATAGGTAAAAATACCATTTCATCTATGTTTGCTGTTAATAATTACGCCAATTTGTATGCAGTTGTATTACTAAGCGTTTCACTGTTAGTAGATTTATTATTTACATATTTATTTTTAATAAAAATAAAAAATAGAATATAAGGAGCAATATGTTACCCATTCTAAATATTAAGAATTTAACTAAAGTTTATGGTAATAAAAAAGTGGTAAACAATGTCACTTTTTCCGTTTTCGAAGGACAAATTTTTGGATTCGTAGGCCCAAACGGAGCAGGAAAATCCACAACTATTAGAATGGTTACAGGCCTTACTCCAATTACAAGTGGAGAAATAAGGATATGCGGATACAATATAGAAAGAAATTTTAGATATGCTATTGCAAATGTAGGTGCTGTAATTGAGATGCCGCAGCTCTACCCTTATCTATCAGGGTTGAATAACTTAAAACTTTTTGCAGATTTTTATGGCAAAAAAGCAAGCGCCAGAATCAATAAAATTGTCAAATTAGTAGGTATGGAAAACCGCATTAAAGACAAAGTGTCTACCTACTCGCTCGGCATGAAACAAAGATTAGGTATAGCTCAAGCTCTTTTAAACAAACCCAAACTATTAATTCTAGACGAACCAACAAATGGATTAGACCCAAATGGTATCGTTGAAATAAGAAATATATTACGAATTCTAGCCGAAAAAGAAAAGATGGCAATTATTATCTCAAGCCATAATCTAGCAGAATTAGAACAACTATGTGATGTGATAGGATTAATAAGTAATGGTCGAATTATAGAACATAAAACAATGAAGCAGATATCTAACACTTTGGCCGAACAACAACGAGTGCAATTCCACTGCAACTACCCTAACTACGCAGCTCAACTACTGAGAAAAAAATACAAAATCAATAGTAAAGTAATAGGCACTTCTATTATTCTTCCACTTCGTGAAAGCAATATCGCTACAATTATATCTTATCTCACTTATAAGAAAGTGAAAATTTATAATATTAAGAAAATTCAAAAATCACTTGAAGAATTATATTTTGAGATGTTAAATGGCGACCGACCCTCGTCAAGTATAATTTAATTTTCGGAGTAAATATATGTACAAAGTTTTTAAAGCAGAAATTAAAAAGATGGTCTCTAAACCAGGTATTTATGTACTGGCTATTTTACTGGCAGTCATATTGGTTTTAGGCGTATTTATATATAAACCATCAGTTACCCCCGCTACTAATCAAATTGATTTTGCTAATAAATCTGCATTAGATAATTATACATATTTTATGGGTGGTATTAAGACCAAAGCTGATGATTCTATAACACTAGCCATACGAAATATAGATAATTACGAAATCAATGATAAATCATATAAAGAATATATTAACATTCAAGTATCAGCATTTGATGATGCGTTTAAGAATTATTTAGCCTATGCGTACATGGCTGAATCCGATAAAAATGAAACCACAAAAGTCAATAGACGAAATGCCGTTACCACCGCTCTAACCAGTTTGTATGATACAATCAACCACGGCTTAGAACTCATCAAAAATGGTGCATACCCAATATTGACTTCGACTGATAACCAAAAAACATTAGATTCAGTATATTTATCAGCACTTACCCTTCTCAAGACAGACACAAATGAAATCGCTAATATATGTGATGAATTTAATAAAAAATATAAAGAACCTCTTTTTAATGCTATAGATAATTTAATTTATACTAAATTAGCAGATAATCTAATAAGAACCTATACAACAAAAGAAGAAAAAACAAAATACTCTACCCTAACATCTAGACTTAATAAGAAAATGGAAGAAATAGATAAATTTTATAATTTCTGTAAAGAAGCTGACCATTCTATTAAATCTGAAAACATCTCAAAAATGGCTAATTTATGCCAAGAATATGTAGATATCTGTGATGCATACTCTACACTAATACATCTAGAATTATTGAGCAATGCTTTCTCTTTCGTCAATACTAAAGAACAATTAAACTTATTAGGACTAAAGAATGAATCTGAATATAATTCTAATACTAAATTAATATTATATTCTTATTTATTTGACAATGACAAAACTACTGCTGATTATGCTAATCCACTAACAATAGGAATCACATCTAATCACTCTATTAACACATATGACTATACTTACTTTATTCTTCGATTATTCTCTTTCATAATTATTGCTTATGCAGTGATGACCTCATGTCATTCTATCGCTGGAGAAATCAAAGAAGGCTCAATGAGATATTTTGCTATTCGCCCAGTATCTAGAAATAATGTTTTCATGGGTAAATTATTTGCCATAATGTTCATGTCTACCATAATGACATTATTCGCAGGCATTATATCATTATGTGTTGGTGCTGCTTTCTATGGAGTATCTTCACTGAATATTTTGACCATCTTCAATAGTTCTATAGCGATAGTTATACACCCTATCGGTATGATTTTAATATATATTTTAAGTTTATTACTTGAAATTTTGGTCTATGTTTCCATTGCAATGTTGTTAGCGACATTATTAAAATCAGACCTATTTGCAGTTACTATAGTATTAGTGATATATCTCGTTAATACATTATTACCAATGTTTGCAGGCGGAATTAATAGTTGGCTTTCATTCTATCCTTTCTCACACATCTCGTTATATGCTTTGTTCGGAAGCTCAATTTATGCTCCAGCCAACGATTTCTTTAATGTGATATTAGGAGCAAAAGTATTCGCAGGAACAAATATCGTTTTAACGGTTTGCATAATAGTTTTAATTGTTTTAGTTTTGAATGTAATATCAACTCAAATATTCAAGAAAAAAGAATTATAAAATATAAATTTATAGTAAAAAAATGCTAATTTACTTAGCATTTTTTGCTATCTCGCCCGTTGCTAACTCATCACAACGATTGTTAAATTTATTGTCGGCATGCCCTTTCACTTTTATCCAATTAATCTTGTGCATATTATTAAATTCTATTAATGTATTCCATAATTCAATATTTTGAATTGGCTTTTTATTTGCTGTTCTAAAACCATTCATCTGCCATTTTGTAATCCAGTCCTGATTAAAAGCATTGATAAGATATGCACTATCGCTATATAAATCTATCTCGCAAGGTTCTTTTAATTTATCTATAGCTTTAATTGCAGCCGTTAATTCCATTTGATTGTTTGTTGTATTTGGTTCAAAACCACTAATTTCTTTCATACTATCTTTATAAAAAAGTACCGCTCCCCAGCCCCCTGCTCCAGGATTACCGCTACATGCACCATCAGTGTATATTGTCACTTTTTTCATAATTACACCCTATTATCTATCATATCTTTTACTATTAGTATAATTTTATCTTTTATATCTTCCGACATGTCTTTTTTCCAAGTCAATCTTTGCCATGCTTCTTGTTTTACCACATCACTGAAATATAAAATTTGCGAAAATTTTAGTTTACGATATTTCGCTACAGCACACCACGCAGCACATTCCATTTCTACAGCTACCGCTCCTAGCGTTTTTGCCATAGCAATTTTTTGTTTAGTTTCACGATAAAATGCATCGTTAGTCCATGTAATCGATTTTACGAAATCAATATTATTAGATTTTAAATATTCTATCAATTTTTGATTCAAATCTTTACTAGTGTTAACATATGTACTTGGCTTTAAATAATGATACGAGGTCCCTTCATCTCGAATAGCTTTAGTGACTAATACAAATTTTTCAGATATTTTTTCATCCAAGCAGCCAGCCGAACCAAGTGCAATAAATTCATCAATACCAAAAACTGACAATTCTTCCATCAATCCAGCTGCGACAGGTGCACCAACTGGAGATATAGCTATTAGTGAATTCTTATATTCAAATACATTGCTTAATCCCGATCCTCCATGAAATTTATATACCACTTTTAATTTAGATAAAAATTTATTATTTTCTGGATAATCATAAAAAATTATGTAACATTTATGTATTCCTTTTTGTTTCACTTCATTCACATTTTTAAACATATCTGGGAAATGTTCAGCAAACTGCCTTGCCGACGTGTATTCTTCATTCCCATCGCACTCTTCGATTATTGGAATTATCATATCTACCTCATGATAATACTATCATAAAATCTATAAAATTCAAACTATTATATCCTTTATTACAATTTATTTCAACAAATTTATTGACATAATATTTCGTATAGAGTATACTAGACATTAAAGGGGAGTGGCTCAATGGTAGAGTAGTGGTCTCCAAAACCATTGGTTGCGTGTTCGAATCGCGTCTCCCCTGCCATTATTTTACTATTAATTAACTATGATGTTTATAGTTAATTTTTTTATTAATAAAATAAGAATGAGATACTCTCATTCTTAAAATTTAATATTAATGTCTGCCTCATCATATATCGCATAGTCTAGAGCATTTGGCTTAAAGCAATGTATTTGATATTCGTACGGCAACTCAAAATCTGGTAAATGCGAAACATTAATTATCTCACTCTCTAGCCTACCTGTCCCTATTAATCTAATTTTACCTTCAGACATTGGAAAATCCAACTCAAATAAACCAATATAAGCATATAAATTTTCTACAGCAGACAATATTTCAAGATTATATGATGAAGTATCTCCGTTATTATAATTGTTTATTATATCAATTACTTTTGCTTCATTAAGTTCACTAAGAGCCTCATCATTATATTGACCGAAATTGATAATTATTTTATCGGGATTAGTATCAAGTAACATCTCGCTGAACTGTCTAGCACTAAACTCTGCCACTCTTCTAGTCTGATGGGTGGTAGTTGACTGCTCATTTTCTAATATTTCATCTAGTGGCACTCCACTGCGTTCAGATATAGTCTCCCAATCTATCTCTTTCGCTCCTAAAAAATCTCCCGTATACATATAGTCGTCTTTGTCATTTTTTGGTCTATTATTTATGCGTATTGGATATGGTCGGATAACGCAATATTTAATAATGTTTCCGCTGTAATCAGTAGCGTGTATATCTTTAATTGCTTGGGCAGGAGTACAATCTCTAGACGTTGTATAAGGATAACTAGTGCCATTCAGACTCAATGCGTCTCCCTTGCGAGCATTCGACTAATATATTTTCATCCCCATTAAAACCATTAACTCCATTATATAGACTCGGAAAGAAAATTTTAGATTTTACTATTTTAATTATACCTTGTCTTTGTAATTCTTGTAATCTTTCATCATTTTCTGCAATGTTTCCTTCTCTTCTCATTTTAGCAATAAGCGCCTCTCCACTGCCAGTAAAAGTACTACCCGTCTTAAGTCTTGCTTTTTCTCTCTTAATATGCTCTTCGGTAACTATACATGCAGTATTACAAATATATATAGGTCTGTTCCCAATTAAATCTTTATATTCCAATTAAATCTTTATATTTATCTAATTCTTCTATTAGCTTATCAACATTAATTGCTGCCGACTCGCCAATTACTAAATATTTAATATCAGGATTAACTATACCTATAGGTAACTGATGTGTTACAATCTTTCTACCATCATCAAAATAAAATGTATGTCCAGCGTTAGGCATATTATTATTAACAGATACTTTAATATTTAATTTTGTGTCTCGCGCCAGCATACCGCAAATCTTACCTTTACCACACGAACCCCACATGCCATCGTATACTACATGTACTTTCCCACTATATTTCATAATGATATTATATCATGGATTTGATAATTGTCAATAGTCAACTTTTCAACAAAATTTTAAAATTAAGTATTGACAATCAAAGATAAATATGATATATTACGCAAACACTAAGGGGGTTTATATGATTAAAAAAGATTATATTTTAAATAATATACATAGATTTGAGAAAATGACTAGGAGTGCCGAATATTCTCAATCTGTTTCGCTAGGACTATTGACTAGAACTATGACAAGAGGTTTACAAAAAGAAGATGATGTACATGCTTATTATTATATTTCGGTAACTAATGTACATCCTAATCAAGAATTAAAGGATGATAGAGATCTATCAAATGCCATATCCGCATATATCCAGCTTTTTGGCAGTGAAGCAACAGACAGCTGTCAATTAACTAAATTTTGTAAAAAATTTACTGGAATGATGTATTTAGATTTAATTATTAATCACATTGATGTAAAATATTATTTTCAAGATGAAACACATGAAAACTATATCAAAATTACTAATGAGCCAATTCTAATTTACAATCGTACAAAAGAAGAACAAGAAGAAGCACAAAGACAAATTGAAAACAAACGCAAGCCATCAAGAATTATGACATTTATAAACAATTTATTAGGATAATTACGAAAAAAAAGACTAGCCAAGGGCTGTAAATTTTGAAACTAGCAAAAAAACGAACTACTTAATTTTAGTTCGTTTTTTTATCAACCCAACTTTAAAACTTAATCGAATCATAATAGATTTTAAGGTTCAACTTTATTTTTGAATTAATGAGTTAAGTTTTTCCACAACATTTAAAGTGCTTTTTACATTGATAACAACAATGTTTTTTGTTGAGGAACTCTCACTCTTTACTGTTAAAATTATATTACCATTATGTTTAACTTTACTTTCTTGTGGTAATTCTTGAACTTTCACATCAACAATATCTGTTAAGTTTAATGTTATCTTTTTAAAACTTCGAAATCCATTGTAAATAATGATAGTGTTTGATTTTCTTATAATGACCCATTTGGGGAAAAATAAACCAATTACCCCAACGAGTGTAATTAAGCTCATCATAGATATTCCAAAAATATAAAACCATATGTAATTTTGAATAAGAATTAAAGCAATAATACTTGCCACCATACTGATAAATCCTACACCAGTTACTAGAAAGAAAAAACTTTTATCTCTTTCTGCAATTATTTCTTTCATAGATACCACCTTTACATTAATAGTATAATAATATTAAAAAATAAAAGCAACAATTAATGATTAAGTTTTTAACTTTGGCATTTAGGCGTGTGCTTGTTTATACAAGTGCTGTCGCTTCGCTCCAGCAGACAAGCACACGCCTAACAAACTAAATAAACTTAATTTTGTTGCCAAAAGAGCGGTTGCTGGCGGAGCGTAACGCAAACCGCTCTTTTGCTTTTTGTTTTCTTCTCTCTATTTTCTAGTATAAGCGAATATTCTTTGTTGTCAAGGTCAATGCGAGTGTCTTATACCTTTTAAGGTTGTTATTCTTATGACAACCTATGACAACGGCAGAAGTATTCGCTTTTTTTGCAGTTAAGAGAGAGTTAAGAGCAAAAAGAAAACATAGGCTGTTTTTGTCTATGTTTCCTTTATTATTCTGCTAGTTTCAAAATGGACTAACTAACTAGTCTTTTTTATTTTGCAGTATCCGTAAATCTAGACTCTCGAATAACATTTACTTTAATGTGTCCAGGATATTCAAGTTTAGCTTCAATATCTTTAGCGATATCATGAGCTAAAATTTGTGCTTCTTCGTCACTGATTTGTTCTGGCTTAACCATAACTCTAATCTCGCGACCCGCTTGAATAGCATAAGTTTTATCGACACCTTTAAAGGCATTAGCTATAGCTTCTAATTCTTGCAATCTCTTGATATAATTTTCGATAGACTCTCGCCTTGCACCCGGTCTAGCGCTAGAAATAGCATCTGCCGCTTGTACTAAAACAGCTTCAAGAGTCTTAGGCTCAATATCGTTATGATGGGATGCAATACAATGAATGACTGCTTCACTCTCTTTATATTTTCTAGCTAAGTCTACACCGATAGAAACATGTGTACCTTCTACTTCTTGGTCTACAGCTTTACCTAAATCATGTAGTAAGCCTGCTCGCCTAGCTACTTTTTCGTTTGCGCCGACTTCAGCAGCCAACATACCAGCGATATAAGAAACCTCTAGTGAATGGTTAAGTACATTCTGTCCATAACTAGTTCTATATTTTAGTCTTCCTAATACTTTCACAATTTCCGGATGAATGTTGTGAATGTCTGCATCGAAACAAGCGTTCTCGCCTGCTTCTTTAATAGTATCCTCGACATCTCTTTGTACTTTCTGTACTAGTTCTTCAATTCTAGCTGGGTGAATACGTCCATCTAATATTAATTTTTCTAGTGAGATTCGAGCAACTTCTCTTCTTACCGGGTCAAATCCAGACAATGTTATCACTTCTGGAGTGTCATCTACTATAAAGTCAATACCAGTAGCAGCCTCTAGCGCTCTGATATTTCTTCCTTCGCGTCCGATAATTCTGCCTTTCATCTCTTCACTAGGCAGAGTGACTACACTGGTAGTAACTTCACTAGTATTATCAACAGCACATTTTTGTATAGCGAGAGTAATAATATTCTTTGCTTTTTTGTCTGCTTCTTCTTTCGCTTTATCTTCTATTTCTTTAGCTAGTTTTATTGCATCTATCTTTGCCTCTTCGGTATATCTGTCAATGATAACCTGTTTAGCCTCTTCTTTAGACATTGCACTGACTTTTTCTAACTCTTTTACAATAGACTCTTGTAGTTCATCTAATGCTGATTCTTTAGAATTAAGTGCTTCGATTTGATTGCGCACTTTTTCTCTCGCAGTTTCTAAGTCTTCTAATTTCTTATCTAATGCTGATTCTCTTTTCGTTAAAAGTTCTTCACGAGAATAAAGTCTCTCTTCATTTCGCTTCGTCTCTTCTCTGCGTTCTTTGTTCTCTTGCTCAAATGTTGATTTTAAAAGATTAATCTCTTTATTTGTCTGTTCGACTTGTTCTTTCTTGATTTTTTCTGCTTGTATGCGTGCTTCTTCGAGAATTTTATCCGCCTTTATACCAGCTGATTTAGATTTTTTATTAATAACAACAGCGTATACTCCAACACCGGCACCTATACCTATTCCTATACCTATTGCTAACATAACTATTGATAAAATCCATGCGACAGGAGTACTCACACATAGCATACTAAGATTTGCTATGTTCATAAATTACCCTACCTTTTTATTACGAATACTATCGTAACAATTAGATTATACACTAAAAATCTAAACAAAGTCAACAAAAATCTAAAAATGTCTCATATAATTGATTTAATAATTGTGTATTATATTGATATTACACCATATATATAGTGTTTAATAATTATTCTAATACTATAACTTCAATGTTTTTAATTACACCATTTATCAAATCATTTAAGTCTATTTTAGATTCTTCTCTTTCGGCAACCTTTATATCTGGCTTTATTACTGGATTTCGTGGTAAAAATACAGTGCAACAATCTTCATATGGTAAGATACTTGTTTCATAGGTATTAATATCTTTTGCAATAGCAATGATCTCTTCTTTATTAAAGCTAATTAGTGGTCTTAATACTGGTACATTTGCTACGACATTAGTTGTAGTCAAACTTTCTATCGTCTGACTTGCCACTTGTCCTAGACTCTCGCCTGTTATTATCGTCTTATATTTATACTTCTGACATAAGATATTCGCAACCCTAATCATTGATCTTCGCAATAAATTAATCGCATATTCAGTACTGCAATTCACATGGAATTCTTCCTGCAATTTAGTCATACTACAGATATACATATATTTACTTCCTGTAAATTTCTGTATTGATTTAGCTAAGTCTATCACTTTCTGTTTAGCTTGCGGACTAGTATACGGGAAACTATCAAAATGCAATATATCTTGTCTTAAACCTCTTTTTGCCATACAAAAACCAGCTACTGGGCTATCAATTCCACCGCTTAATAACAATAAACCATCTCTATTCTCACCTAGTGGAAGCCCAGAATAAGCATATACTATATTATAAAAAATATAAGTTTTTCCATTTTCTCTAATATCGACATGAACTATTATGTCAGGGTTATGTATATCTACTTTGGCATTTTTATTGTTCTTTAAAATAATCTCTCCTAAATCGGCTGCAAAATCGTTTGATTTAATAGGAAAAGATTTATCTGCTCTATTTACTTCACATTTAAAAGTTTTATTTATCTCAAGCGTTTTTACATAGTCATTAATAGTAGTGACATTATTTTCTAATTCAACCGCTAAAGATAACGAATGAATACCAAATACACATTTCAATGCAGAAATTATCTCATCTTCATCAATATAATCCCTTACTAATAATCTACTCTGAATATTCTCTATTTTACAATCATAACCTTTTAGAGCATGCTTAATGTTATTTAATAGTAATTTAGTAAAATATTTCTTATTTCCACCTTTTAAGTGTATCTCATTAAATCTAATTAATATAACCTTATTCATCTGTTAATTTTTCTCCTATATTCTAACACTGTTTGAGATAGTTCTTGACCTAGTCTGATGCAATCAGCAATGCTCACATCTGAGAAGCTAATACGTAAAGTCCCGTCAATATAATCTCTATCTACTAGTTGCGAAATTACACGATTATGATGAGCCTTACTATTACAAGCAGACCCAGTACCTATTAGATAGCCTTTTGACTCCATCATATGAGCAATCGTTTCTCCTCGGACACCTTTAAAGCAAATAGAAATTATATTATCTACACACGATTCATCCGATACAACGACATAATCGCCTGATAAATGTGAAAGCAATGCTTTTTTATGCTCAGAATAATCATTCATCTTTATATTTGCCATTGCGGTTTTAAAAGATAGTATTCCAGGTGTATTTTCCGTACCTGACCGCAAATTTGATTCTTGTCCGCCACCCAATAAAAATGGTTTAAACTTGTTTTGATTCGCTATAAATAATGCTCCTACACCTTTTGGA
Source organism: Candidatus Onthoplasma sp. (assembly GCA_965646995.1). Taxonomy (GTDB): domain Bacteria; phylum Bacillota; class Clostridia; order Christensenellales; family UBA1242; genus Onthoplasma. The sequence goes on along the minus strand of CBFGBH010000002.1, from coordinate 30,847 downwards.
CCATTAATTTTATGAGCTGACAATGTATAAAAATCTACATCCATTTTTGATAGATTTATATTTATTTTCCCCACTGCCTGAACTCCGTCACTGTGTATGATAATTTTGGTGTCAATATTTTTAATTTTTCTTGCAATATTTTCTATATCATTTACAGCTCCCGTTTCATTACTAACATGTATAATGGAAACCAGTGCGACATTTTTGTCAATTAGTTTCATGAGTTCTTCTACATTAACTGAACCATTAGGATTAAGCGGAACAAACTTAACATCATAACCTTGCTCCTTATAATGCAAAGCTGTTTCATAAATTGAGCTATGCTCTCCTGCACTAAAAATATATTTCTTATCCTTACGATTAAAACATGAATTTAAGACTGCATTATTTGCTTCTGTCGCACCCGCAGTAAAAATAAAAGTAGATTTCGGTTTACCTTTTAACAGCTTAACAAAAAACTCACGAGTATTATCTATATCTCTTTTTACTAAACCGGCTTCGTTATATAAAGCACTTGGATTATAGAAATTTTCGCTCGCTTTTATATATGTATCTAGTGCTTCTTTACTAATCTTGGTGGTCGAAGCATTATCAAAATATAACATAATGTTATTATAACATATAGATATAGATTTATCAATTCTTATGGTACAAGATTCAACGATTTTCCTAAACTTCCACCATTTAAATATACTTCAGGCACTTTGCCTACTATTATACTTTCTGCTAATAATATTTGATTCGTAGAATATACTTCAAAAGCTTTAATTGGAAGCACAATACTAACATGTACATTAACATATAAATATAAAGTATGCTTTGTCATATTTATACCAACTGAATTAAATTCGCTTTCAAACACACTACTTACCGCACCTATTGGAACTAATTTCAATGTTATTTTAGGCCCTCTGCCTATCAATACAGGTAGTCCGGTAAAAGTTCCAATATTTAACCTAAGGCCATCTTCCCCAAGCGAATTCATCTGATATTGTGTTTCTTTCACTATCTCTCGTGTAATGCTATTAATTTCATACTGATTAGCAGAGAAAGCCGCTATCTCACCAGTAGCTGTATAACTAACATCTATTAAAGTATCATAACTAAGCGTACGATTTACCACATTACTCACTGCCAAGTTGACCGCCTTTTCCGTAACTGCTCTAGTTTCAGCGACTGTATAAGTCTTGATAATAGGGCTTGAAACCAAAAAATAATAAATAATTATAGACATTAGAATAAAAAAGAAAATGATGCTAAAATTAATCTTTTTTGACCCTTTTGTTTTATTGCATCTTTCCTTCATATTTTAATTTATTAAGTAAAAATAAAATTATCTATATTCGTAAATATTCGCCAATATTTTCAATGTCCTCCACGCTTAGATTTACTACTAAATATTAAAGCGAATATAAATGATGCGAATATTGCCATGGAGATTCCACCTGCCGCCGCGGTAAGTCCGCCTGTGAATATTCCAATAATTCCATATTCTTTTGTCGCCAAAATTGCACCTCTAGCAAGACTGGCTCCAAAACCTATTATAGGTACGCTAGCTCCTGCTTTTGCAAATTCTTTGAAAGGAGCATATACATTAAAGACTTCTAGAATCATGCCTATTATTAAGAATAATACCAAAATGCGAGCAGTAGTAATTTTTGTCCTTATTACCAATATTTGAGCTAAAAAACAAATAATACCCCCAACTAAAAATGATATTACATAATCCCAAACGTTAATCATTCTTCTTCTCCTTTTTCGCTGTTTTCTGATTAGTTTTTCTATGAACGACTGTTTGTGGGACATATTCTAATTCTACAGCGTGAGCAATACCCGGTATTGTATCTCCCTGTTGGGATGTAGTTGTACTCATCAATGCGCCTGTAGAGACAATAAGTATTCTCTTAAATTCTCCTAATTTAAGTTTCCTTAAAATATATGAATTAAGTATGCTTGCACTACATCCAGCACCGCTTCCCCCCATAAATACACGCTTAGTTTTATCATACATCATACATCCGCAATCAGAATAATTTTTGCCAAGCACTACACCTGCATGTTCCATTAGGTCTATCAAAATTTCACTACCTAATTTCCCCAAATCTCCCGTCGCTATAAAATCGTAATCAGCAGATTTCCTCTTCATATTCTTAAAATGTTCTAATATAGTATCACAAGCCGCTGGAGCCATAGCAGCTCCCATATTATTAACATCCGCTATACCAAAATCTGTCACTTTACCAAAAGTAACTGAGACCACTCTAATTTTACTAGGTATATTTGAAACCACACTTGCACCACCGCCTGTTATAGTCCACTGAGCTGTAGGTGGGCGTTGATTCCCAAGCTCTAATGGAAAACGGTATTGTCTTTCTGCACTACTAAAATGTGTACAGGTACCTGCCACAATATTGTTCGCCAAACCATTATCCACTAGAATCGAACCCAAAGCTAAAGATTCTGTCATAGTGGCACATGCCGAATACAAGCCAATAAATGGTATCTCCAACTCTCTAGCAGTATATGATGAACTGACTATTTGATTCAATAAGTCCCCACCTAAGAAAAAATCTATATCACTATTTTTAAGTCCTGCTTTATCTATTGCACCTTTAATTATACTTTGCAACAACTTTCGTTCACTTTTCTCAAATGTCTTTTCTTTTAAAGTATCATCTTTTAATATATAATCAAAATAGTCTTTTATTGGACCTTCGCCTTCCATTGGTCCAACTATACTATATCCGTCTAGAATATATGCTTTATTTTTTAATTTAATTGTCTGCATAAATCACCTATATAAATAACCCTACGAAGCCACAAACGATTGACCCCACCACACCGCATACTATGACTGGGCCGGCTATTGTAAACATTTTGACACAAATACCATAAATAATACCTTCTTTTTTGAACTCTATTGCAGGGCTTGAGATCGAATTAGAAAAACCAGTAATAGGTATCACAGAACCAGCACCTCCCCACGCACCAACAATATCGTATACGCCTAACCCTGTCAAAAAGCATGTGATGAATATTATCGTCATAAGCATACATGTAGACACTTCACTTTCCGCCAAATTTGGAAATAAATATGAATATAAGTCAAAGAAACCTTGTCCAATAGCACATATTAAACCACCCAGCAAAAACGCCTTAAAAAGCGATGGCCATGCCTTTGTCTTCGGAATTTTTGATTCAACATATATATTATAGTTCGCATTTCTTTTATTTTTGTCCATATACTTCTCCGAAATGATTGTTAACTATAATTTGAAATTTATAAACAAATTTTTTATTTCCGAAATATTTTTTGTTAATTTTCTCATACTAAGTTAAGGAGAAATAATATGAAAAAAATATTACCAATAGTTACTTTACTTAGTTTAGGTGGATTATTTGTAGGATATGGTATGTCAAATAATAATGAAAAACCAACTAACTTTAATGATAGTATAGACGAATTCAAAAAGAATGTAGAAAATTACACCAATATGACTAATACTAATCTAATCTCTACCAAACTGAACAAATATGCTATTAAGGTCTCTGCGCCTTTTAATGAAGAAAATCCAGACTCTAGCATAAAAAACTATGGCAATTCGTATGCTCAGCCACTAATGAATAATGATATAGATACTAATATTGCTGAAAATGTTGACAATCAAACTATAATTGATAACGACATTAACATTATAGAACCTAACGAAACAGATAATAATGAGAATAATGTCCTGGAGAATAATAATGAGTCAAATTTAGACAATGCTGATTTTCCCGAAAATGAAAATAAATTATCTACGCTATATTCTTTATCAAATGATATAAATGAATCGTGCGACGAATTTTGCAATTTAAAGGAAAAAATAACTAATGCTATTCTTGAAACTGAAACACTCATTAATAAACTACAAAACAAAGAGATTGATTTAACTGCTGAACAACGTATGTTTATCAACGAACAATCTCATCAATTAAAAAATCTTAGTCGACAATTATCTAGAAAAACCACAGAATTATCTTTATCTTTGAGCGATTTAAATGAGATATTAAATGGCAATAATGACATAGATAAATTATCTCTTAAATATATGATTGTATTAGATAATATCATTAATGGCAATGAAATGCTTGAAAATGGTTTATATTCACTGAACATGATTAATCAGATGTTCAACATGACTGCACCACTTCCACCTAACAATCAAGGTAGGATACTATACGGCTTCAAAAAAAATGATGATAAACCCATAGTAAAAGATTATTTAATAGATGAAAATGGAAATTTACAAGAAAATAATACTGAAGCCAATCAGAGCAATGAAAATGAGAATAAAAATATTGATACAATTGACACAAATAAAAAATTCCAGTCAAATATAGACACTTATGTCGGAGATAATCCTAAAAATATAGATAGTTTCTTTAATACCGCTTTACTTGACAATGAATTTATGTACGGCAATGGTTATAACGGAATGAATGGCTTTAATCCATATTTTAATCGAAACTATGTTAATAATAATGTTGGAAATAATGTATCAAACAATAATACTGGTATACAAAATCAAGATAACACACAACATATAGATAAAAAATCAAAAAAATTCAAAATCACAAAAAATATAGATACTTACCGTGACGATAACACACCTACACCAAAAATGAGATTTAGCAATATTAAGCAATCCGTTAGTGATTTCTTATCTCGTATAAAAAATAAGACATAAAACTTTAATAGTTATAAATAAAATCATAAGGCATAGATTAAATATCTATGCCTTCTTTAAATTCTTTTAATATTTTATTTTCTATTCTACTGACTTGGACTTGACTTACCCCCAGTTCTTTAGCAATTTCACTTTGCGTTTTGTCTAAATAATAACGCATTATTATTATTTGTTTTTCTCTAGCGGATAATTTCTCTATCATATCGCGTATAGCTAATTTATCAAAATAATTATCCACGGAAAAATTATCTGAGAGTTTATCTAATATTGAAGTCGAACCTTCATCATCATTGAATTTTTCATTTAAAGACAATGGGCTAGTATTTGCCTCCATCGATAAAATTATATCTTGTTTATCGAGATTGAACTCTTCACTTAGTTTCTCAAGTGACGGATTCTCTCCATATTGTTTAACATATTCTATAATATAATTTTTAATTTGTATAGCCGTATGCTTGATACTACGCGAAACTTTGACGCTACCATCGTCACGTAAAAAACGCTTAATCTCTCCTGCAATCATAGGTACAGCATAAGTAGTAAATTTCACATTAAAACTTGGGTCATAATTTTTGATAGCTTTTACGAAACCCAAAGCTCCAAGTTGATATAAATCATCATATTCAGTACCTTTATTTAAATATCTTTTAACTACGCTCTTAATTAGAGGCGAATTCATAGTTATCAGCTTTTCTTTTGCTAAATCATTACCATTTTTTGCTTTTTCGAGCAATTCAGATGTTTCTTCAGCAGTCAGCATTACATCACCATCTTCTCTTGCTCTATCTCTTTAGTCATATTCACAGTGACGCCTTCTTTATTATTTATTACCTCCAATTTATCCATAAAACTTTCCATTACGGTGAAACCCATACCGCTTCTCTCTTCATTAGGCTTACTAGTATAAAACGGTGTTAATGCTCGTTCTATATCTTGAATACCCACCCCATTATCCGATATACTTATATTTACTAAATTATTATTTGTAGACATCTTAATTGTAATATAACCCGTTTTGTCCGGATAAGCATGAACTATCACATTAGTAACAGCTTCATTAACTGCAGTTTTTATATCTGATAATTCGTTTAGACTGGGATTTAAAGGTAATATAAAACTGCTAACCACACTACGTGCAAATGCGCTATTCTCAGCTATTGCTTTAAATTTAATTTCCATTGAATTTTTCATATTTCCTCCTTAAACAATCTTTGGCATTATTTCATATAATCCAGACATCTTAAAAATACGTTCAGCATTTCGACTCGGATTAGTAATGAAAATTGGTTTATTATATGATCTCATCTTTTTGTATCTCCCTATCAATACTCCTACTCCTGTAGAGTCCATAAAGGTTAATTCCGACATATCCATTACTATCTGAATAAAACCCTTCTCTGTATCAAGAAGTGTATCGAGAGTTTTTCTAGCTGTTTGAGCTGTATATTCATCTAATTCGCCTGACAGAAGAATATATAGCGTTTTATTAAAAATGCGTGACTTAATTTCCATACCAAACTCCTTGAAAGAATTCTAACAGAGTTAAAAATAAAAAAAACAGTTTTATTTGTTGAAATAAAACCATTTTTTGTTGAAGTGTGTAGAGATTGGTATAGATTATTAAAAATACTATAGCAACAATAGCAGAAGCAATATCAAACCCACCACTAAACCGCAAGATAAAAATATTGTAAGAATAATTCTAAACTTATTTTTCGGTAATTTACCAACTTTGCCTGTCTGCCCATTCATTACAACTTTATACTTTTTATCCTTAACGGTATTGTTAATTATATAAACCGGTAACAAACAATAATTGTATTTTCTATCTGAATATTTTACATCAAGAGATAGATTCTCAATATGCTCACACTCATACTTACTGAGTAGGTCGCGTTTAACTGCTTCTTTCATTACTTTCTCTGCCGTCTTAACACATTCATCAAACATTTTATTTTGATATTCGAGCATATAACCATTCATGAATTCATCTCTAAATTCTACAGAAGCAGTATAATCGAATGGTAAAATACTTACCAACTCTCGTTGTTCAAGATTAGAGTTTGCCTCTATTGTGAGATTTTTAAACTCCTTATCATATGTGCCACTGACTGTCTTATATCTTTTCTCTGTATGAGAATTTCCATTAGAATCTTTTACATTGATACAATAGCTAAATGTCCCTAAATAAGTATTTGAAGTCTTAATATCAAATACAAAAGCATTGATATAAGCGCCAACCACATTGTTTTGGCTAATATGCTTAAATACTTTTCTATCTGCATATATGCGTTTATTAACCGCCGATTTAAACTTCTTCAATGCTTCTTCTCTATCAAGTGTAAAAGGTATGATTGAGTCAATGTACATGAGTTTTTTATTCTTACCCTCGACTATTGTGGTTCTATCACAATACGGACATTTTGTCTGTAATTTGAATTTTGATAGCAACACATTTGCACCACATGATTTACACTTTAAATTCTTCATTGATTCAGCAAGTTCATCCACATCTAAATTTATATTTTGCTCAAAAGGTTTTTTAGTAAATTTATAATTATACTTTAATGGCAGAATTGCACCACAGCTCTCGCAAACATTACCCTTATCTTTAGGGCTAAATACTAGAATACCTCCACAATTATTACAATTCGTTATCATATCAGTATAATATCAAAAAATTTTGTTTTTTCAAACAAAATTTTCATATAAGTAAAAAATCATTCTCTAATTATTATTTTTTAAGTTGTGCACTTCCATTATCATCTCTTCCATACGCTTCATACATTCATCTTGATTATAAATAATTGCATTAGTTAGATACTTTTCTTCACATAGTTTCTTTTCGTCATCATTATCTAACCAATAATCAATTACTCGTGCCAAATCTTTAGGATTCCTATTCTTAAAAATACATCTATCGTCAACTGCAAAGTTTTTTGTCGCACTTAATATAGAGTCAGACACGATAGTGAGTTTACCACATGCTATAGCTTCTAAGCAAGATATGCCCTCAAGTTCGATTTCTGCAGGATGAACATACAAGTCACAATAATTCAGTACATCTATAATCTCAGTTCGTGAATATAATTTAAACAAAGGTTGAATAGGCAATTTCTTTGATAACTTTCTATAATACTTTTCTTTGACGCCTTGTCCACCTAATATTAACTGAATTCTATCTTTATATTTTGAATATCTTATAGCCTTAATTAGCGTATCCTGTGATTTTTCTCTAGCATATCTACCAGTTGTAAGTACTAATATTTTATCTTTTAGTTCATCGGGTTTCTCTATGTTACGCTTTTGTACATACGCATGTACGCCGTTAGAAATAACATATCCTTTCGTTTTTTGTTTTATATTTTTCTCAAAAGTGTCTTTTATAAATAATGTAGGATAGTGTATAGCGTCTATTTTAGAATAAAAATGTTTATAAATGAATTTGTATACTATTTTATTCACTGCTTTGATTTTATTTAGTTTTAAATATGAAGTCAGATTTTCCGCCTGCATATGAAATCCTGCAGTCATAGAAATATTATGTTCTTTAGCATAATTCGCAGCAGATATACCAAGTCCAAATGGCAACATTGCATGAATGTGGTCTACTCCTTCAAGTGCGGAATTAATAATATCATGGTCTGCTTTAGCAAGAGTCACACCAACCTTTTTGACATATGCGTCTAAAAGTTTTCCAAAACTCATATTAGGAGTAACATATACATTTTCATCTCCTATCCTATTTTGGTCAGCACAAAGAATTCTAACAGTATGTCCCTGTTTCTTTAAATAATTTATTAAATTCATGGCAGCAATGGTAGTACCATTATTTTCTTCTCCTAGTACATCACAAACTATGGTAATAATCATGTATTCCCTCTTCTTTAGTTTAAGTATCAATTCTTAGAATAATTATATATATTATTAATTAATCTGTAAAATATTTGTAGATATTCTTTATAATTTGTCGAAATCTAGTGCGACTTTAACTTAATCTCTTTAGCTAACAATCTATTAAATATTATGTTTAGTACTATTAAAACAAACGGAATAGCTCCAAAAACGATAAATGTAATTAAGTCTGTATTTATACCATGCACAATAAGTCGACCTAATCCTATAATAAATCTATATCCAAACAAAATAATTAATAATATATCTAATACAAATACACCCTTTATCCATCTATTCTTGGTATTTAATAATAGGTCTTGGACACCCAATCTAATTTGCTTAATGCCAGACGATAAATATGAGATACAAAAAGAAATAGATACAATAGAAATACAAATCAAGATAATCCCAAACATAGGAATAAATAGCAAACCGAAAAATAGCACTAAAATATTGCCGACAGAATTAATGAAATCTTGATTTATAAAAAATCGTACACCATCGAAACCAAAATATATAGCGTATGATAAAAACAATATTGCTAATAAAAAGCAAAATACTCCTGACACTATTGAAAGTTTTTTTATTCTATTTTGCATAAAGTATTTAATATATATTAGCATTTTTTATTAATAAAATCAAATGAAAAATTTATTCAATTTAAGAAAAAATGTGAAAAAATAAAAAGTCTAAAATGAAAGTTTTATAAAATATTTTGTCCAAAAAAATAAAAAGCTCTTCAAATAAAAGGTTTTAACTTGAATGTATTTTCATTAAAATATTATACTAAAAATTAATGCTCTTTTCAAGTATATGATAAGTAAAATCACATTGAGAATATGGTAGATCTATGATATAAAAAATGAACCGCAATGGTTCGTTTTTTAACGACACTGGTGGAAGGACGTGGATTCGAACCACGGAAGACGAAGTCGACGGATTTACAGTCCGTTGCATTTGGCCGCTCTGCAATCCTTCCATAAAACTTTCCGATTAAGCGGAAAGGTTGTACGAATGGAAACCATAAATAATTTGGAGTCCTTTCATAAAATGAGCAATCTATGTATAAACAAACTAAACATAGATTGCGACATGGAGCTAGTGAAGGGAATCGAACCCCCAACCTGCTGATTACAAGTCAGCTGCTCTACCGTTGAGCCACACTAGCATGATTACCTTTTTTAAGGTAATATATTATAATTGATGAGTAGATTTCGGTGTCTTTTTGCTAAAAGCCTGGTCAATTACATCTTGCAAATTAATATTTTTTGCTTCTACCAACTCGAATCTATGAACTTGCTTACCATCAACTTCAACATAGTCTACAAATTCCATAAATGGACGAGAATATAACTTGCCATCTTGATTGCCAATATAGATAACATCACTATTCTTACCATCGCTACGATGTGCTACACCAATAACAGAGATTGTCCCGCCTTTAAAATGTCTGTAAACGCCCCGTCTAATATCTTCCATTATTACTCCTCTCGCGTCACCGCTGGTGCCTCTTAATCGGAAGCAGATATTTAGGAAATATTCTGGTTCCTCTCGCGTCACCGCTGGTGCCTCGAACCGGAATCGAACCAGTGACACAAGGATTTTCAGTCCTTTGCTCTACCGACTGAGCTATCGAGGCATAATTTGGCGACCCGAAAGGGGCTCGAACCCTCGACCTCCAGCGTGACAGGCTGGCGCTCTAACCAACTGAGCTATCGGGCCAAATTAAAATTAATCGCCTTAATAGGCATGGTGGGCCTTCACGGACTTGAACCGCGGACCGACCGGTTATGAGCCGGTTGCTCTAACCAACTGAGCTAAAGGCCCCCATAATGGTCGGGGTGAAGGGACTCGAACCCCCGGCCCCATGATCCCAAATCACGTGCGCTACCAACTGCGCTACACCCCGACGATTACAAGTGTTATTTTACTATAAATAGAATCAATTGTCAATGAATTTTTATTAATTTTTTTTATTTTTTAAAGCCATGTAGGTATTATTTCAAAATTTTTACTATTCAAATAGTATAATTTGCTATCTTTTTTGAAACAAAATGACATATTATTCGCTGTTAAATGAAGTTTTTTCTCATTATCCTTGCCATATTTATTATCTCCAACTATTGAATATCCATAATATGCTATATGTGCTCGTATCTGATGAGTCTTACCTGTAATCAATCTCGCTTCTAGAAGAGTATAATCTCCTCTATACTCTATTATATCAAATTCAGTTATTATTGGTTCATATCCTGTTGATTTTACTTCACTTATCCAAACTTTCGATACATTTGCTATCTTTTTTAAATAAATCGTGCGTTTAACACGCGCAATGTCTACTCTGCCATGAACCAGTAGTGCGTACCTTTTATCAATGCCTTTTCTAGACTTGAAAGCTTCTAAAAGTTCTTTTTCACTCTGCTTATTGAGCGCAAAAAGTACTAATCCTTCGGTATTTCTATCTATTCTATGAATGGGCAATATCTGCGAATAGGTCTGTTTTAATATTGATATTAAATCTCGCTCTTTATCACTAATTACTTCAATGCCCGCACGCTTATTAACAATTACAATATTATCATCCGAATAAACTAGAGTATACCATTCTGTACTTTCTTTTTCATGATAGAAAACTGTAACTTTGTCATTAATTGATAATTTATAGTTTTCTTTAACTCTGACATTATTTACCTTAATATCTTTATTGTCCAGAATTTTCTTAACATCAAAGCGAGAAAGAAAAGGCAGTTCGTCTATAACTGCTTTTATTAATTCTTTATCTTGATTTAATGTAAATTCTAATTTCTGCATATTAATTTTTGAAATATAATTCTCTCATATATTGAGCGCCGAGTTCTTGGCTATCTAAAGCTTCGCTGATGACCCATGGTGTAATATTCATTTCTTTCAATACTGATACAAAATCATCAAGATTAGGCATACCCGGTCTACCATCTGGCATATTCTCGCCATGAGAAAGATGCTTAATCTCACCCTTATCTCCATAGTTGATAGTATAGGCATGAAAATGTATGTATTCAAATTTCTCTGGCATAGCATCTTTGATTTTTTGTAATTTAGCCATTAGGATATCTTTACTCGTGATACTACCCACTTCTCTAGCGTGCAAATGAGCAATATCTATACACGGATAGCAATATTCACATTCACGGCATATTTCAATAATTTCATCTAGACTACCTAGACTGGCGGATTTGCCACCTATTTCGGGATACAGACGAACCTCTCCCATATCTATCTCGCTAGTAAATTCCTTAATGGCAGAGATGAGTTGTTTAACTGCTACATGTCTACCCTCTAATGTATTTTCATGTCCACCACCCGGATGAAAGATAATACGATTGACACCTATAGATTTAGCGAGCTCTATACCATCTTTCATATTTGCTTTACTTCTACCAACTACCTGAGTATTAAGACTCCCAAGATTGATATAATAAGGAGCATGTATCGAAAAATGAAAACCATTATTCTTCTGCTCAATATAGAGCTTTTTATTCTCATCGCTTATCTTGAAACCATATGTGCATTGTATCTCTAACGCATTTAATTTTCGCTCTGATAGCCACGGAAAAAGACCTTTTAATTTACCTTTATAATTGGTAGGAACACCGGCTACACCAAATATAGTCTCCATAATTCTCCTATACGAAATTCTTAAAGAATTTTTCTCTTAAAAGCATCAATTTTGCGTTTGAAATTCTATAACTATTAGCGACACATTCTTCAAAATTTTTGTTGAAATAATTAATAACTTTACTATCTCTAAATATTACGACATTCTGCAAACTCGTATTAATATGCTCTCTATCAAGTGTATATGAACCTGCTAGCATATAATTAGAATCAATAGTAATAGCATTAAAACGAATATATCCATCGTAGAGATATACATTAGCACCCATAAGAGCTACTTCTTTAGCATACGCTCTGGTGGCATAGTGTTTGCCATGCTTATATGTCTTGAGTGGCACCATTAAGCGAACATCTATATTTGAATTAACCGCATAGCGCAAAAGAGACATTATACTCTCTGAAGGTATAAACTCACTTAATTGCAACTGAATAGAATGTTTGGCTAAACATATAGCTTTGACTAATAAAAGTTCAATATCTGTATCTACTTCGTTAGATACGAACTGAATACTGCTCTCAGAAGCAAATGATTCTTGCTTAGGTGCTTCATAGTCCATATACTTTTGACTAGCGAATATGACATCTTTGTGTGCGGATATATCCATATCTTGCACTATATCGCCGCGAAATCTAAAATATATATCTTCGACATCATATTTATCAGATAGATGATTTTTCTTGACATTTAAGTTTGCAGAATATGCAGTTCTACCATCTATTACTATAAGATTTCTCTTATTCGCATATACTCCACCTAGGGTGTGATGCTTACTAAATCGTAATACTCTAATGCCTGCCGTTTTTAATTCTTTCAAGAATTTTTTATCATAGCACTTCTCGTATAAGAATTTCACTACTACGCCTACTTGTACTTTAGATATCAGAATATCTTTAATATCTTTCATCTCGTCAGTATTAAATTTATTCAACTCTAAAATGATATATTTATTAGCAGACTTAATATCTTTGATTAGACTTGCTTTGAATTTTTTAAATGAATTAATTATTTCATAATAATTATTATTAGTAAGCTTGGCATTATAAGCTAAAGCGTTAAATTCAAATAATTCATCTATGTTTTTCTCGGATTCATTATTAAATAATTCATTAGCTATTAATGACAAATAAATATTATCTTCTTTCTTCTTAATATTAAGAGATGATTTTTTCTTATAAAAAACAGTTTTTGAAGACGCATATATGATATAGCCAATAATTGAAGTAAAGAAGAAAATAATCATCCATGTTATCATAATTCTTGGTTTATCACGCTCAAAAATAATCATTATAGTAGACATAATGAAATATAGAATTATAAGTATTGTGATAACCGCAATTTTAAATCCTAACACACATTAATGATATCAAATTCTTAATGTAAAATCAAGTATTTATAATTAATTAGTATATTAAAAGAGCATATTGTAAAATTATTAATTAAATTAATTGAAAATTTATGTAATATGTGTTAGAATATAAAAGTTAATATGCTACTGTGGCTCAGTCGGCGAAGTAGCGTTAAGCAATATGCCCTTTGGTATATTGTAGCGGTGCAATAGCAACGAGTGAACGTTAGCGAGGACTGAGTAAAACAAAATCTAATCTTAATATGCTACTGTGGCTCAGTCGGTAGAGCAGCTGATTCGTAATCAGCAGGTCGGCGGTTCAAGTCCGCCCAGTAGCTCCATATATAAAGTATATTAGTCTTAGTAATAAGATTTAAGAATATTAGATTGGTGTAAATTATGAAATTAGAGCAATATAGAAGATTGTTGGATGAGTGAAAAGTTTGGAGAATTTATAGGTTTCTACCCTAGAGAATTTTTTGTTTTTGACAACTTTAGTTCGTTCGGTATTGTTTTAGACGGAGATTTCTACCCTACTGTCGAACATGCTTACCAAGCGGGCAAATTTGTCGACACTGCTCCAGAAATTGCTGAAAAAATCAAAAAATGTCTCTCGGCTCACGAAGCTCAACAAATTGCTTTTAAGAATAAAGATAAGCTTCCGAAAAATTGGCATGATATAAAAGTTGACTATATGGAAAAATTGTTGAGAATTAAATTAGAGCAAAATCCATATGTAAAACAAAAACTATTGCAGACAAAAAATTATTTGATTTGCGAAGATTCTCCGAAAGATAGTTTTTGGGGAATTGGCAAGAATAGAGATGGACAAAACCAACTCGGTAAACTTTGGATGAAATTACGAGACAAAATAAAATAATATAAAATTGATATGACATAACACCATATGAAGAGATAGCATCATTTAAACTACTATAAAAAGGAGAAAATATGAAAATATACAATAAATTAGTTCGAGATAAAATTCCACAAATTTGCAAGAAAAACAATCAAACACCTACTACTCGCATCTTAAATGATAGTGAATATCTAGACGAGCTAAACAAGAAAATAAAAGAAGAATTAAACGAATATCTTGAGTCTGGTGAGATAGAAGAATTAGCAGACTTAGAAGAAGTACTGCGTGCTATACTAAAAACTAAAAAATGTACATATGAAGATTTCGAAAAGATTAGAAAAGCGAAAGTCGAAAAGCGTGGTGCGTTTGATGATAAAATATATTTAATATCTGTAAAAGATAATATCGAGGTGTAAAATGAAAGATTGTTTATTCTGTAAAATTGATGATTATATATTAGAAAATGAACTCGCTAAGGGTCGTTTCGACGGCTACCCTGTGAGCAAAGGACACATGGAGTTCGTGACTAAAAGACATGTGAAAACATTTTTTGAGACCACTAAAGAAGAACGAATTGCAATTTTTGAATTGATAGACCAAGCTAAGAAAATGCTAGATAAAAAATATCATCCCGATGGCTACAATATAGGCATGAATTGTGGAGAAGCTGACGGACAATCTATCATGCATGTTCATGTACATCTTATTCCAAGATATAACGGAGATGTACCAAATCCACGAGGCGGTGTTCGTGGAGTCATCCCAACCAAACAGAATTATTAAATACAAAATAGTTTCAATATAGATAAATTATTAAAAATATATTTAGGAGTCAGTATGAAAGTTATTAAAAAATCAAAAGAAAGTATCAATTTAGAGCCAGCACATGACGGAGCAGGCACTAGAAAATTGTTTGTTAAAAATGATGAAGTAAAAAATATTCAAGGCATCACACATGGTTGGCTAAAAGCTGGAGGTATGTTTGAATGGCATAATCATCCTGACTGCAACGAGTGTATGTATGTACTGAAAGGTCATGGTATCGTCCGAGATGAAGACGGCGAATATAAATTCAATGTAGGAGATTTCTTTATATTTCCTAAAGGTGTGTACCACGAGCAAAGAAATACTGGCAAATCTACTTTTGAAGCAGTATTCATAAGGACGAAATAAAATATTTGACAATATTACAAAAAGAGACCAAGTTTAATTGGTCTCTTTTTTGTCATAATTATATTAAAATATTATTTACTCATAGATAATAGTAATAGTTTTAGTAATAGAATTATCACTTTTTAATTTTAATATAATTCTTACTATACCTTTTGTTTTGAATTGTATCTGAATAGTAGGATTAGTAACATAATTAATTACTGCAATATTCTCATCGCTCGACTCTGCCTCAATATCTTGATTAACTATATTAAAATTAGAATCTTCTACCCTATAATAAATAGTATATATCGGTATATTAATATTCACGATATCAGAGTTTTCTACTTTGATTTCATAGGCCGGTTTCGGTCTAACTAAGATATTGAACGTATAAGTATACTCGACATAATCTGTACTTATAGTTATAGCTACACTTGAACTACCTATGCCTATTGCATATAGATTGTCGTTCTCTAGTCTAAGAATTGCAGTATCAGCTATGACTACATTATGAGTAAGATTAGCATAAGTAAATTCAAAGATTTCGTTAATATTTACGCTCGTTTCTTCTAATAGTGTTTTTTCTAGTTGTTTAACTTTAATATCTTCCTCATCGTCTACTACGTTCACAGCTAAATTAACATACAAATATCTAGACTCACTAGATGGTACTGAGAATTTGAGATTATAATAACCTATCTTATTCGCTGTCACAATAAAATTTTCAAATACTAATCCATTTGTCAATTCACCACTACGATTAGTAACTTCGATAGTTAATTTTGATTTCATCGAACTTGGATTAACAGATAAAAAATTATCTTTTAGTTTTATCTTTGAATTAAGTCCGAAAGTGATTTCTTTAGGGCAATTTAGATTGATTGATTTAGCGTATTGCGTATTATTATTCTCCGTTGATGAATTGTCTTTATTTGGCTTCTTTAGCGTTAGACCCACAACCAAAATAATCGCTATAATCACAATCATAGCTACACAGTAAAGTATAAAAAATATAGTATTTTTCTTCTTCACTGTATAATACTATAATAATTACCAAATTTTAGCAAATAATTTGTCGAAATTTGTCAAAATTTATTTATCTTTTTTCTCATGTGTTATTAAATTAATCTTATGCGAATCATAATTAATGTATGATATTCGACCTTTGACTCTCGATTTTAACTTATAAATATGATGCGTAGCAACATTTGCTCTGTCACTATTATCTCTAATAAGAGCCATAGCTGAAAAGCCATTATCTAATTTAATCACGGCTCCTGCTGGTAATATTTTAGCGACTTCTCCCTCTACCACATCATCTAATTTTAATTCATTAAACGCATCAAATCTAGGATTGTGCTTTAATTGTTTCAAGCCCACGCTTATACGAGAAAAATCAGTATTGCAATCTAATATTTTGAATTCATATTCTTTATTTAATTCTACCACGGATTTTAAGCTATCTATACGCTCATAGCTAGCATCGTTAATAGATAGTTTAGCTTTCGCTCCATTCTTTAGAAGTGCAATAGCGTACTTATCTTCTATTTTGATAATTGTGCCTGCTACAATATCTCCTATTTCTACAGGCTCTATGCTATTATTAGATAAAAGTTTGGTACTACCAACTATTGATTTCTTGATATTATCTAATTCAATAACTATGACATTCACTTCACGATTGATTAGACTATCTCTATTGATGAAATCTTCTGAAGTACATTGCGAGAATGGCAAAAACACGCGGTAGCCCATAAATTCGCCTAGCAAACCAGAATTGTTGATATTGTTCACTTTGAAACTTAGTTCACTACCGACTTTGAGATTTTTTAATTTTTCTTTATCTTGAATGGCTTTATTCACTCCAGCATGGTTTAATACTAAACAGCCTTTATCATCTATCTCTCCAGTTACCATAACAAGAATGGCATCTCCTATTTTAAAGGCAGAGTCTAACTCTTCTCTCGGGAAAACGCCTTCTTTCAGTCCTCCTAGTGCAACCACTACTTCTTTAGCTCCTATCATAACAATAGTACCGGTAATGATGTCTCCTCTGTTATACTGTGTCATATTAATATTAAAATCTTTCATTTTCATTTCACATTCTCCTCTAGCAATTCATTCATCTTAGTGACGATTAGATTAGCAAATTCTTTTAAATATTCTTTATCTCTCTTTCTCTCTGCGACTGGGTAAATTGGTTCTCCTATAATCAATTTAGTTCTATGAAAAGCACGCAATTTCCTATTATACATCATTGGCACGACTGGAGTATTAGTGCGTATAGAAAACATAGCCACACCTTCCTTCGCTGTCTCTCCCTCTACTACCGGAGATTTAGCTCGCGTACCTTGTGGAAAAATACAAATATTTTTTTTCTTATCTATTAATTTAAAAATTTCTTTAACAGCCCGAGTATCTGCATGCTCTCTATCTACAGAGATAACACCCAACGCACGCAAACAGGCACTGGTAAATTTATTTTTAAAAAGTTCTTTCTTGCCTAAAAATCTATATTTTTTACGCATCTTAACATCTAATAATAGTGAATCCATATTAGACATGTGATTGCATGAAATAATATAATTCTGTCTCTTCAAAACTTTTAGATGTTTCTTCCCTACTATTTTGACGGGAAATATGATTGCTAATGGTATAGCTAAAATTATAAAGCAAAGCCAAAAAAACATATTCAATCCTTTTAATTTAATAATATTATCTAACGAAATTAAAAAAAAGTCAAATTTTTTTAATAGTTATATAAAAAAGAAGAGAAATCTATCTCTTCTTTAAACTATTTAAATATCTAATCTCTTTAGGATTTAATGTGGCATATTCGCCCCTTGATAATCCACCTAGTCTAATCTCTCCAATCTGTACCCGCCTTAAGAAAATGACATTTTTACCAATTGCTTCAAACATTCTACGCACTTGTCTATTCTTACCTTCTGTTATAGTGACGCTTAATTTAGACAATTTCTCTGTATTTGACTGACAAACTACACTACACGGACGAGTAACATAGTCTCCTATATCTACTCCAGAACACAATGCTTTAATCTCGTCTTTAGTAATGTCATTCTCTATATGCACTATATATGTTTTAGATATCTCACTATTCGGCTTAGTCAGGATATTAGTAATCTCACCGTCATTGGTCAAAAGTATTAGACCTTCGGTATCATAATCCAATCTGCCCACAGGGAAGATTCTGGCATGTACTCCACGCATGAGAGACATAATCGTCTTTCTATCCTTGTCATCAGACACTGTAGAGACATAACCCTTAGGCTTGTGAAGTTTATAATACACATATGTATTAGCGACACGCACTGTTTTACCAGCACATATCACTATGTCATTTGGTTTAATGTCTGTAGCCAGGTCTTTACAGACTATTCCATTTACTTTTACTTTTCCTTCAATTATTAAGGATTCAACTTTTCTACGGCTATCAATTCCTGCTTGAGCCAAATATTTATTAATTCTCATTCAAATTCTCTTCCCATAGTACTTCATTAATCTGCAATGTCTTGCTATCAATTAATTTATCTATCTTGTTCATTGTATACAATTTTAAGGTTTTAATCAAGTCATTTTTGATAAATATTTGAATTTCTCCAACACTGTCGTCAGGATTAGAATCATCTAAACTTACAAAGTATTTTAATTTCAAATCTTTTTTCTCACTTGAAGTCATTGGATAATAGAAATCTTCATTTGTATATAAATTTAGTTTCCCGTTCGTCTCTTCAATGATATATTCATTATAGATTTCTCGATTCTTATCTATTATTTTAATATAATCAAAATCTTCAAAACTAGAATTCAACAAATCTGTACTCTCTTCAAACATTGGTCCACAATTTAATACAACGCACACGCTAGTCCTATCGTCATGCTCACATGCACTGACCAAACATCTACCAGCTTTACTAGTGAATCCTGTTTTAACTCCACAACAACCATCTAGACTATTAAGTAAACGATTTTTATTCGTCAAATACCTTTTATCTGAAATATTAGTCTCTTCTATTACATGAGATTTAGTAGATACTATCTCTTTAAATATTGGGTTATTTAGTGCATATGCACTGATCAATGCCAAATCGTACGCTGTAGTGTAATGCTCTGGGTGGTCTAAACCATGTGGATTGACAAAATGTGAATTTTTTGCTCCTATTGTATTCGCCAAATCATTCATCATGTCTGCAAAAGCTTCTACACTGCCACCAACATGGATTGCTAATGCAGTCGCAGCATCATTACCGCTTCTTAACATCAAGCCGTATAATAAATCTTTTACTTTTATTAATTCACCTTTCCTAAGGTATATAGAAGTCCCCTCTATACCAACAGCATCATCATCGACTTGAATATACTCTTCTAAATCTTGGCATTTCTGAATGACGGTAATCGCCGTCATCACTTTAGTAGTCGAAGCCATCGGTAATTTTCTATCTGGATTAGATGAATATAATACGCGCTTACTATCTTTATCAATAACGCACATACCTTTTGCACTTGTATAATCTGCATAACTTGCCTGACTATTCATTATTGGTAGTACTAATATACATATTAAAGCCAAAGTAAAAGTAAGAGCCGAAACTTTTTTTAATATTTTCATTTCACTTTCTCCGCAAATTGTTTTAATACTTCGGTAGCATTTTTTATAAGCCCCATATATGCAGTTGATTTATCTGCATGAATTATTTTAAATTTTCCATCTTTCACAACAAAGAATCCTATTGGGGATACTGTGAATCCACCGCCTGTACCGCCCGCCATAGGAAAATCTGCAGAATTACGTTTTGCATTTAGGTCATTATATTCTCCACCACCTGCCACAAAACCGATAGACACTTTTGAAATGGGGACTATTACGCTACCATCTGGCATAGTAATAGCATTACCTACTACACAATTAACATCTATCAATCCCCTGATTTTATCCAATGAAACATCAATAAGCGATTCTATTTTATTGTTTTTGAGACTTACATTTTCTACTTTTTTCATATTTACCCCATGAATATATTAATGTATATAATAGTGAATATACTATATCAGCTATAGAGATTCTGATAGTATTTACTAATCTAATATTAAATACATCTTCATTATATCTTGGCTCATTATCTACAAAAATATGTGATGATTTTTTGTTATTTTTCAGTTTACTAAAAAATGATTTGACTATCACATCCATATAACCACAACCTACAGCAGTAATACATGAATCATTGACATACCCAAAATTTGATTTCAAATATAGAGATAAAAATTGCTCTCTAAAATATAATTGTTTGATTAAATTCATGAAGAATATAACATTGAAGTTATTATTAGTGATTTTCTCTTTTCGTAACTTATTTTTATGGTTTATATAGATATAGCCATTTTTAATCTTTATTCTGAAATCTATTTTAATCTTATTAAATAGCGTTAAAGCGAATGAACCCCGCAATTTTAAGATATTAAAACGGATATCAAACTTAACTAAAAACGGATAAATTAAACTTAAAATATTCATTATAGTTAGAAATAAAAAAATAAGATGCCACATATTAGTAGTATCTTTTTTTTTAATGTATTTATACGAATTGAGTTGAAAATTAAATTTAATTATTCCGCTAATTCTGATGCAGGTTCAGCTTTTTCTAGTGCAGTAGACTCATCTGGAATAGTGAACTCTCTATATAACGAATCTCCTTCGCTATGTATCACGCGTATTCTATCTAATAATTCATTATAGTTAGGCAAGTTATCAATGGAATTTAGCTCGAAGCGTTTTAAGAAATTTTCAGTCGTGCCAAATAGCAAAGGCTTACCAACTGTATCCTTTCTACCTACTACTTCAATTAAATTATTTGACTGCAATAATTGTATAGCATAGTCACTACTGGAGCCACGTATATTCTCTATATCTAGTCTCGTAACAGGCTGTTTATATGCAATTATTGCCACCGTCTCCAACGCAGCCTTTGTCAAACTTCTCTCTCTAATCGGATTAAGAATTTCAGAAATACTATCTACTATTTTTGGATTTGAACATAGTTGAATTTTAGTCTTATATTGTATGATATTTATTCCGCTTTCTTCATTGTATTTAGCCTTTAATATATCTAGACATTTATTAAATTCTCTATCATTCATTTCATATTTTGATTTGAATTCGTCTATCTCTACACCTTCTCCTGATACGAATAATACTCCTTCAATAACTTTAGCTATTTCACTTAGATTCATCTATTTCCTCCCTGCGCTTAATTAAAATGTCAGCATATCTTTCTGTCTGAACAACCTCGATTTTTTGAAACTTCAAAAGTTCCAATATTGCCATAAATACCGTAATTACCTCTAGCTTTGAATATGTATCATCAAATAAACTAAAGAAATTGATTTCTTTATTATCTTTTAAGACATTGGTTAAGAAAGATATTTTATCAGCGACCGTCCATCTGTCGCGATTTATCTTTTTCTCTTGCGGATTTTCTTTATCTTTCGTTCGCATTAATATAAAAGCGAATGCGTCTAAAAGTTTATCTAAATTAAACTGGTTAAATACTATTCGGGTATCCCCCACTGACTTATCCGGCTGCTTATACAATCTATCTACATTCTCAATTTTTTGTAAATCTCCACCTGCATTTTTGAATAGCTCATATTCTTGAATCTGCATGCGAAGCTGAGTCTCTGGGTCAATCTCTTCACTTTCTTCTTCCGTCTCTTCTACTGGTAACAATTTTCTAGATTTAATCTCTAATAATTTACTGGCTATATCTAGAAAAGCGGTAGCTTCTTCCATGTCAAGCTCGGTTATGTTCTCCATATATTTCATATATTGGTCAGTAATCTCTGATAATTTAACTTCCATTATTGACATATTTGATTCTTTGATAAGATGCAACAAAAGATCCAGAGGACCCTCAAACCCCTCCAGTCTAAATGTTAAATGCGAAGATGATTCTTCGTCAATAGTATCAACAATCTCTTCCATTAGAATAAAGCC
Source organism: Candidatus Onthoplasma sp. (assembly GCA_965646995.1). Lineage (GTDB taxonomy): Bacteria > Bacillota > Clostridia > Christensenellales > UBA1242 > Onthoplasma. The sequence goes on along the minus strand of CBFGBH010000002.1, from coordinate 8,188 downwards.
CCTATAAATGTAATCGGCATATAAACATAATTGTATAATAGCGATAAATACAAGTCAATTAAGTCAAAACCAAAAATTATTTCTATAATCAAACTAGTAAGTAAAATTCCTATTAAAATATTATTGCCGTTTTTTAAATTGAAACGGATGTATTTATTCTCTGTCTTCATAAATGAAGTAATAAAATTAAAACCATCTAACGGATATATCGGTAAAATATTAAATAACGCTAAGAAACTATTTATTAACATAAAATATTGCAATATTAGTAATAAATACATCATAAACTCGTTAGGAACACCTATAGTCCAATATAATATTGCATATAACACAGCACTAATTAAACCGAGTATAAAGTTAGCTATTACACCCGCAGAAGACACCTTACGGATACCCGACCTATATTTTTTAAAATTCAATGGATTGACAGGTGTGGGTTTAGCCCAGCCTACGCCAAAGAATACAAACATCAAAAATCCAGAAGGACTTAGATGTTTAAATGGGTTTAGTGTCAGTCTACCTGCAAGTTTTGCTGTAGGGTCGCCTTGTTTAAATGCAGATAAAGCATGTGCAAACTCATGGATAGATAAAGAGATGACAAAAACAATAATAGTAATTACAAAATTAATTACCGCTTGTTCCGCTGTCATATCACTACCGAATAATAAATAATATAGCACTTTAACCCTCGCTTAAATTATATCAAAATTTTAAATGTATAGCAAACAAATTTATAAGTTTGTTTATTTTTATTTTAATTTTTGGCATAACACTATTATTCTAATACATGAGTATAAAAAAAGATATATACACAATATCTAGTATATATCTTTTATCCTTGTTTAAGTGTAGCTAATCTATTGTAAAATGAACTCGCATTAAGCGGATTCTTCTTATCTGTAATTTTAATTATCTCATTAAAGTTATCACTAACCTCCACTATCCCTAATTCTTTAAAGACATTCAGACAAGTATAAAATTGCAAATAAGAGTAATTATCTTTATCCTTCAACTTCGCTAGTAAATTGTGATACATATCATAACAATAATAACCACGAATTTGATTCTCAAAAGCAAACTGAATAAGTCTAAAATATTTCCCAAATATCTGCCTAGATAAGTCTATCTTATTTAATAATGAATGTGCACTTGCTGGCATATGAGGTAGATACACTGTTGATTTAGCTTTTTTATGAAGCTCTGACAAATACCCCATATTAAGTATTGGGTCTAAGAATATTATTCTACTGAATGTATTAAATGATTTAAAATCTGTAGGCGCAAGCAATATTGTATTTAAACCTGTTTCATCATTAATGTCGAATATACGATTTCTAAAAATATTATTGCTATCAAATATTGCTTTAAAATTAATGTAGGTATTATAATCATTTGCAACTATTAGTGTACCATATACATTTTTATCCATATCAACTAATAGCCTAATCAATTGATCACGATTATAATTATTGAAGGTATAAGTACTTTCTAGTGGATAAGTAATTTGTTTAATATATTCTGCCTCTATTATCTCATGGTCTACTGGTCTATAAATATCCTCGTAGTCGATTGATTTCACAATGCCTGAAATCTTCTTAGTATTTCTAAATGTGTCTATATTCAAATCTGCTAGTAAATTGCATGAAGTATTACCTGATAGGACAAAATATTTATCACTAGCATTGAACGCCAACAAACTAAAAGATGGATAAGATAAAACCAAATGTTGTGGATGCTTAGGTAAACAGCTAACAAAGGCGTTTTTTAATTTAAACATGAAAATCGGACGAGAATTCATATGTCCACATGGCTCTAATCTATCAATATCTTCGACAAATTTCAATGTTATTTCCGCTTCATCCAGTGAAAACTCGTAACTTTTTGTCGGTAGAAAATCAGATTTATCTAAATTCTCTGCCACATAATCATTGGTAAGTTTAACAAACTCATCATAATTCTCGACTTTCAGTGTCAAGCCTGCCGCCATTGGATGACCTCCGAATTTAGTCAACAAATGAGGCATGCTACTGAGTAATGTATGCACATTTACGCCATTGACACTTCTACATGAACCGACCAACTCATCCTGTACTTGACTAAAAAGAAATGTAGGACGATGATATTCTTCAGCAATACGAGCGCACACTATTCCTAATATGCCACTATCCCATTCATTAGATGACATTACTACAGCACTAATCCTAAAGATATCTTTTTGATTAAGTTCGTTTTTTACATCTTGATAAACTTTATCACATAAATGTTGTCGCTGATTATTGTACTCTAGAATTTGATTGCATAGTTTCTTTATCTTCAACGCATCAGTCTCCATATACAAATCTAAACTTGTCTGTGCAGAACCCATGCGACCGCTAGCGTTAATTTTTGGTGCTAATTTGAAGGCAATATCACTAGCTCTGCAATTTATACTTAGTCCGCATTCTCGCATTAAACGAAGTATACCATCGGGTAAAGTGGCAAATTCTTTTATTCCTAATGCTACGATTGCCCTATTTTCGTCCAATAACTCGACTATATCTGCTATTGTAGCTATGGCACAAATCGGCAAATATTGTTTAGCAACAGAAATTCCTGCTAAGGCTTGTACTAACTTTAATGCTACTCCTGCACCACATAATGAATGGAATGGATAATTCTCACTTATCTTAGGGTTAATGATAAGACAGTCTGGGAGTTTCTCTCCTCTCTCATGATGGTCAGTGACGATAATATCTGAACCTAGACTTTTAATATATTCGGTCTCTTCTACAGCTGTAATTCCACAATCTACTGTTATAATTAAGTCGGGTTTGTTGTTTGCGAATATCTTATCTAAAGTCTCTATAGTCAAACCATAACCATCTTCATATCTATTGGGCATGAAATTTGAAATATTAGCACCAATAGAATTAAAATATTTTATCAGTATTGCACTCGCTGTAATTCCATCGACATCATAGTCTCCGAATATCATAATCTTGCTATTGTTTGCTATATGCTCTTCAATTTTCGAAACTACTGCTGACATATTCTCAAATAAGAATGGGTCATGTAAATCAGTAATGCTAGGCGACAAATATTTTTTTAACTTATCTTGGGTATCAATTCCACGCGAATACAAAAGATGTATAAGATGTTCATCGAGGTTAAATACCTTACTCATCTTATCTATAAATTCATTATTAATAACATCGTCTAGTGTACATAGATATTTCATCAGTTGTTCCCATCCTATTAAAGCAAAACGCCTTTCTATATGAAAGGCTTAAAATATTATTTCTTTTTAGCTATAGTTCTTTTTCTACAATGCGTGATACATACATTCCATACAAATGGCGTCACATACAATGTAGTAGCAAGTAATGCGACCGCCATAAACAAAACATTTAATGATACATATTTAACAGCATTAGGAGCAATCAATACAAATAATAGACCTATCGCCATAAGCGCAACGCTGACAAAACATAGTTTAAATCTAGATGATTTCATTCCGCTCTTAATCGCTTCCGAATAATCACTATTCTCTAGCCAACTAGTAGTTCTAATCTCTTCAAATATATTAAGGTCTAAATAAACTATCAGCATGTTTAAAATCACTAGCATTGCAAAGTAACTCATACCTATACTTAGTCTCAAAATAGCACCTATAGACAAGAATCCTAGAGTACCTAACACACAAGATAATAGTAAACTAATCGCACTAGCACCATTATGTCTAAAATATGCAAATATACTAGCAATAACCACAAGCAATAGTATTACCGCAATAGTAAACACATAATCTGTAGTTGAAACTACAGGTGCAACATGTACATGTTCGCCCACCTCTATATTAACATCTATCTTCTCGATTAAAGCTGTATTGATAGCTTCTTTATTAGCATCGGATAATGTATTGGTGTATCTAACTATTATCTTAGTATTATCGCCCTGTCCAGAGATAATAATAGTATCTACATTAGCGCCGTTTAATTTGGATATTTTCTCAATATTTTTAGAATAGTCTGATACATTGACGGTACTACCTATCTTTACTGAGAATTCGTTATATCCGGAGAACTCAAAGTTTCCTTTCATCCCAAATACAGAACCTATAACGATGCCCACGATAAAGAATAAAGCAAGTATAATCAATACTATTTTATTTTTGTTAAAATAATCTTTATTTGTTTTGGTAAAATCTCTATTAAGCATTTTTACCCCCTTTGTGGAAGTTCAATTTCTTACCATTCTCATTATTTAATGCCAAATACATTTTGATAAATAATCTCATCAAAACTAAGGTTGTAAATAATGTAACAAATGGTAAAACCAACATAGCCCAGCCAAAAGATTTCAATGCAATAGAAGGTATAAATACACATACTAAACCAACTAAGATTAGCAATACATTAGAAATAAATGTTTTCATTAAGCATTCTTTTTGCGCTAGTTTAAAGGCAATAAATAATTTGGTATCAGCATTATAATGCTGTTTGGTTTTCTCTATAATATTCATTAGACAATCAACAGCCACAATAAATGCAATCATAATACCTATCATTCCTGATAGATTGAAATGAGCTATTGGAATTGATTGCAATAAGAACAATCCGATAACTATAGCGAATAGAAGATTGAAACTAGCTAGCCAACCCGCATCTCTATATTTTGCAACCAAGAATACAAAGGCGATTAATACTAATAGCGACATTGCTATAGCTATCAAAATATTCGCTCCTACTCCATATGTCGGAGTACTAACAGACATATCTAAATTAATTAATTCTAAATCAAGCGTACCAACTTTTATACTATTCGCATAATTATTCGCATCAGTGATTGTCGGAGTAAAACCTTCACTCCCGCCTAGTTGAATAGTAATAAAACCATTTTCTATCGCAGAACCGTTCATTTTAATAGATGAAAACTCTTTATCTCCCATATAGATATGAAGTGTATCTCCATTAGCAGTTTTCTCTGCAATGTAGTCTCTATATTCATCCTTGAACTCTACCAAAACATAAAATACAGTCTCGCCTGTGCTACTATTATATTGGCTACCTGCTGATACATTCTTGACATGTTTCGCACCAGCGAAAGCTTCGTCCACCTTATCAGACATCGAAAAACTGATGGTAGCAGGACTACCAATCAAATTCTCCAAAGAAATAACATCGTCACGAGTTAGAATATCGCCAACATTGACTATAATGCCATCTTCGCCATATTCCGTTACGGAAACATCATTATATCCTTCTGATGAGACAATATCTTTTAGTCTGTTCATTGTAGAAAGTTTTAATTGTTGATAATTTAGTTCATTCTCATCATCTGGCAATTCTGCCCTATATATAACTCGCACACCATTAGAAATATCTTCTCCCAACTTCATATTGGCTACGAAACTAGAATATGAATAATAGTTTCCACCTATAGAAAATGGATAAGTAAAATTCACAAAGCAAGCTATAAGGCAAATAACTAAAATGATAGAAAATATTGCAAATAGACTTCTTGAGCTTCTTTTAGTCATACAAACTCCTAATTTAAACTTAATTATAGCCCAAACAAATGATTATGTCAAATATTTAAAGTATGTTGAGCTAATTTTTATTAACTAGCAGTTTAATTATCTACTAAAAAACGCTTTTTGAAACTTAAAATTATGAAATAATTAAGAATTCTTCTTACCAATCACATTTAATATAACAGCCACTACTACAGATACAATCAATGTAAATAATAAATCATATACAAACGACATGTTAAAACTAAAGCCACCATTCAATATTGAAAAGATGACAAATGCTAATACAGCATATAATAATCCACCTACTAGTGCTTTGATTAGTAATTTTTCTCCGCTCATTTTCTTAATAAAGAACACCATGACAAAGATAGATAATGCTTTGATGACATCATTGATATAGCTGACCACTCCACTAGGAATATCAGCAAATTTTAATACTACCGCAAAGATTACAATTCCGAGTAGGGTCGTGACTATTCCGAGTAAACAAGCTTTCAATATCGGCATGATACCTGATAATTTGATTGATTTTAATTTTTGCATAACGCCTCCATACCCTAATGTATTTTCTTTCTAATAAATGATAACGAGATTTGAGTACGAGTAATGAGAGATTTTACAATATTTCAGATTATTTTGTAAAAACCTATTGACAGACACCCCCCCTTGTGCTATACTTACGATATCTTAGGAGGTTTATTTATGAAACTAGAGAAAGGAGAGCATATATCCATAAACGGTACATATGGATGTTATCTAAGTAACAATATCGCAAAAGAAGGTAATTCTTATGGTGTTGCTGTATATCCTTATCTGCCAGGGAAAAAAACACCATGCTATATAGACTTTATAAATTTCTTAACATTGTTTGGTTTAACTAAAAAATATAAAAGTATCAGTGGGACAAACTGGGAAGCAAATCATGAAGAAAAACTTGATTTTATGAAAGAAGTCCTAAAAATGTTTAATGAATTGTTTGTAGCTAGGAAAACAAGATTTACACTTATGGACGTGCGCACAGATGATAATGATGAATTATATATGGATGTATTTATTGACAATGACGAGTTATTAGAATGCATTGATAAATCTCGCATTTCTCCTTCGCCTAGATATAAAAACGAAAAAATCCTAACTATTACTGGAGATTACTGTTTAGATGTTATCTTTGACGCTATTGAGAAGATGATATTAAATAAGAAAAAAGAAACTACGAGTACGCTATAACACAATATTATAGTCCTATTATAATTTAGTAGAAAAATAGGCAATGATTGCCTATTTTTTATAATATTATTTAACTTATTTTTATTTGTTTTTGTTCTTTGGCTTAGTCTCTTTTTTTTCAGTATACTCGTCTATATTTACTTCTGGTGTAGTCTCATCTTTAGGTGATACTACTATCTTCTTATCAGCCTTCTTCTCTTCCTTGCCGAACACATAGTAGATAGCATTAGCATGCACTGTGAAATAACCGACATTCTTATCTTTGCCTGACTTAAGCACGAAATATTTATACTCGTCCTCAGTATAAGCGTCTACCACTTCGCCCACTACTCCTGTGTCAGTCATAACCTTATCGCCAACTTTCAACTCTTGACGCATAGCACCAAGTTCGTTATTAAATTTCTTCTTTCTCATATAACTGACTACAAAAAGTACAACTACTAAAACTATTAATATTACTAATAAAGCGATTTCCATATACACCCCTAATATTTTACTATAGATAAATTGTAGCAATCTAAAATCAATATGTCAAATTATTTTAGCACAATATTTTTGTACTTTTATATCAAATTTTATCATTATTTGATTTTAATCATATTGACAAATCTGCATTTTTATGATATCATTTTTATATATAGGAGATGTTATGAAATTTCTAAATAAAGAATTAGCAATTAAATTTGTTAAAATGAGACAAGATGAATTAGCTGAACCTTATAAAATAACACATATAAGTTCAAATACTGATGGATTTGTTATATCCGTAGATACAGATACTATACTAAACGGGAAGAAAACTACTCTAAGAGATTCATATACTATGGATGATTTTTCGATTAACCATATGGATGATAGCGATTTAGCACTATATTTTCAAAAATTTTTATATCTTAATCTTGAAGATGGGCAAAAATATATTGACGCTCTTAGAGCTCGAGAATATGCTCGCTTTGATAAACGCATGGCTGAGATAGATAATATAGAAAAAACCAATAATTTAGACCCAATGTAAATGTAAAAAGACATTACCATCATTGATAATTTAAAAATTATAAAAAAGAGCTCAGTTGCTCTTTTTTGTATTTAAAAGATTAGTACCATCTTTATTCTTCTATGCCATATTTATTGTAAAATTCTTTTTTAAACTCTAGGAAGCGGTCGTTGTTTATTGCATCACGCATATTTTCCATCATCTTGAGTATAAAACGAATATTGTGTATGCTAAGTAGTCGTGCTCCAAGTATCTCATTACACATTACCAGATGATGAAGGTATGCCTTAGTGTGATTTCGACAGCAATAGCAGTCGCATTCTGGGTCGAGTGGATTAAAATCTTCTTTGTATTTCGCATTCTTAAGTATAACTTTTCCCCTACTGGTCATGCCGAGACCATTACGAGCGACACGAGTCTGCAATACACAGTCGAACATATCAATACCACGC
>CBFGBH010000001.1:0-215120 GCA_965646995.1 Candidatus Onthoplasma sp. | reverse complement strand
CTACTACTCTTGGTCGTATCTCACTTCCTGTGTATACTATGTCCTCTATGCTTGCTACGCTACTTCCTACTATACTCTTTGCTGTGATGGTAAAAGTTGCCGTAACACTATCTTTATAGTTCTCTTTACCTGTAATTATGATTGTGGCAGTTCCTGCATTGATATTCTTGTCATAAGTAATAGTATAATTATTAGATGTAATGATAGCGTTTAAGTCTGGGTCTTCTACAATAGGGCTCTGTGTATGTGCTGAACCTGTAAATACTTTCTCAACTAGTCCGCTTATATTGGCATTTGTGATACTCTTTTTATTAATATTAAAGTTAACTACCTTAGTGCCCGTGTAATTACCTTTACCCTTAATATTAATGGTTGCACTACCTGCATTCTTATTATTGAGATATTCAATGGTATAGTCCGAACTGTTAGTAAGATTTACACTTCTATCGGTATCTCTAACTATTAGATTAAATGTGTGATATTCTCCATTATATGTAACCTCAGATTGTCCACTCACACTAGCACCTGAAATATCCTTTGGCGTAATCTGGAATGTCTTGGTAATAGTACCAGTGTAATTACCTTTACCCTGAATCGTGATAGTCGCTGTACCTACATTGATATTATTAGAATATGTGATATCATAGTCCGTACCGCTGACTAATGTAGTAGATGAACGCGTATCGGCAACAGATAAATGTGGTACAATTCCATTGCCTGTATATACATAACTATCATTAACCGAACTAGCACTACCATAACTATTCAATGATGCTTGATTAATTGTAAAATTACCTGTTCTAATGATTCCAGAATATATATCTTTGCCCGTTGCAGTAATGGTCGCTGTTCCAGCATTTACATTATTGGTATATTTTATATCCCAATAATCAGTACCAGTAGCAACTCCACCTGTCATGGTAAATGGCGGTTGACATGCTGAACCAGTATATAACTGATCAGAAGATGTTATATTTATACCACTCTCCGACACAGTGGAATAGTATAAGTTGATACCATCCATACTAAAGAATTCTGGAAAAGAATCTTCTGATACTTGCATATACTTAAATAAATAGTAGGCAAACGCTTCTGTCATTTTTATATTAATAAAATTAAGTCCATAAGAAATTTCAAAACAATTTTCAACAGCAGTCTCTGATGTACCATTATTATCATAATAATCAAATTCTGTAACATATGGTGTTGTCTCAGATTTCCCCGTTACAAAACCTCCAAATTCCATTCTTAGAAGAAGGTTAATGTCTCCCTCTATATATACAACCCGTTGATTTCCTGTAACTGTACTGCCATTCTTTATATAGCCATATTGAGCAAGACCATCTTCAGACTCATTGTATTCAAAACCAGTACTCTTAGGCATTATATAAGGTATATTAAACTGTCTATTAGATGACATGTTGGCTAAACGCAAACTAGAAGTGCTTACCGACACGCTAGGCTTGATTTGACTACCAGTATAGGTGTATGAAGAACTCAAGTCTCCTACCGTGACATCCGAAAGGTCACGTGCGTTAATATTGAAATGTCCTATTATTGTGACACCTCTATATAACCCCTGTCCTTCAGCTGCGACAGTAGCAGTTCCTACATTTGTATTATCTGTATATACTATTTTCCAATCCGTGCCGATTGTTGTTTTGATTCCGCTAGGTGCAGAAATCGTAACCGTAGGCTTTTGAGCACTGCCATTGTAAGTAACATCAGATACAGATATAGTAATATCAGATGCACTAACCACACTATAGTAATACCTACGCTCTGACATAAAATTATTCATTGCATCATTTCCATGTTTGTAGTATATAGGGTCAAACGAATACGGATATGGGGAAGGATATTCATTCAAATTTTTATACGTTATATTAACACTTGGTCTCAAAGAGGAATCAGGAGATAATTTTGTTACTTCTGGTGTAGGCAAATGAATATTTGTATTATACGCTCCAGTCACATAATCTCCTCCAAATCCCGTGCAGTATGGAGAGTTAGTAGCCGCTCTATCAATAAAAGGACCAAATTCTACATCGTATCTTAATCCTAATTTATCATCATACGTACAAGTATATACACACGTATTCCCACTCTGTGTTTCATTTGTTTGCTTTAACACACTAGTAGGGTTTGTATTATTATCATTTCTGGTAAGATCATAATATGTGGAATCCCATGTCTCTTTACTAAGTGCTTCAAAAGATGCCGTAGGTTTTATTCCCACTGATGTAGTTGTACTAGTAGCAGATACACGAGCAGTATTATCAATTACTGAAATACCCGGTTTAATTGCACTACCTGTATAGGTATAAGACGAGTTCACTCCATTTACATAGTAGTCACTAATATCACGTGGTTTAATTTTAAACGAACCTGTGATAGTGACTCCTTCATATAATCCCAGACCTGTGGCTGTCACTGTGGCTGTGCCGACATTAATATTGTTAGAATATGACACGCTCCAATTTTCACCTATCGTAGTGCCAATTCCGCTTGGAGCCGAGAGTGTGACTGTAGGTTGCAACTCTGAGCCTGTATATACTTGGTCTGGGCATGAGATTTTAATGTCACTCTGATTGACTACATTATAATAATATTTTCTAATCGCTAAATTTTGTAATGTTTGCTGTCCATAATGTAGATATATGGGATCATAAATATATGGTCTACTTGTAGATGGAATCATTCCTAGAGAAGCATATGAAACTTCAACTGAGTGTCGCCCAGTACTGTCTTGCTCATTAAATGTTAAAGCTGGTGGTATAAAATGTACATTTGAACTCCATTCACCAGTAACATATCTTCCGCCAAAATTTATTACATTTGGTCGCGAAATATTTGCACCACTGATAAATGGACCAAAATTAAGTTCATAAATTAAGTCGCATATGCCATTCTCGGAAAAACTATAAACACAGGTGTCACCAGACTCTGTCTCGTTAGTCTCTTTAAGCACCGCTGATACATTTCTACCCTGATAAGCGACGTCATAATATTTAGTATCTCCAGGTGTCTTTCTTAACGGCTCAAAAGAAGAGTCGACTTTCTCGACCGATGTACTTTCCGTCTTTGATAAAAGTATACTTCTTTTGATAGCATTGCTACCCATAAAAGTAAATGCTGAAATAAGCATTATTCCCAAAGCTAGAATACTAGTTTTTAATTTCTTCATAATTTACCCCTTATCTTTAGTTTGCGTGTTACTTGTCGTTATATGCAAAATAATTTATATTCTTGTCTAATTTTAGTATATACTAAACATCTACCCTACCAAATAAATTTAGTAAAATGTATAAATGAAAATAAGTTATTATTTATGACCTTTTTATTTTTATATAAATAAATACTCTACCACGGAATATTTATTAAATTAGATAATTTATAAAAAACTTATATTATAGTATTTCTTTGGTTTTTTTGCTGGTTTTTTAAAAATTTTATATATTTTTTCATTGCTAGATTATTTTTTATAATTTTTATTGAAAATTTAATTAAATATTTGTAATATTAAATAATTATATTTTTTATTTTTAATTTAGAAATTTGTCATTTTTATTGATATAATATTTATAATTTATTGTTTATTAAAAAATATCGATATATAATTTTAAATAGTAATTAATATTATTTTCCTTGTATTTAATAAAAATTTTTTAATGTTTTGATTTTGTTTACTTGGTTAGCAAAGAATAAATATTATTATTTTATTAATATTTCAAGTATATAACTTTCATTACACCCTTTGATTTAATATATAAATTTCAATAATTAAGAAAAGCACTAATAAAAAATCCTCACCAACTGGTTCGGACAATTTCTGTCTGTGTGAATATTTAATATAGTTGATTTTAATGTCATGACCGCTGATTTTTATCACGAATCAAACCTAATTTTAGTTAACTGGTGCGGTTAACAGGACTTGAACCTGCAAGGGATTGCTCCCACTAGAACCTGAATCTAGCGCGTCTGCCATTTCGCCATAACCGCTCGCGGACATTATGTCCTTATTTAATAATAACTTATAATTACTCTTCTTTTACAAAATGCAAAGACATTAATCGCAAGCGACCTTTTTGCTAATTATCCTTTTATACTGGAGAGCGAGATAATTCGCATCGTGTGCCTTGACCGCTAAAGAACGAAACTAAAATGCGTATTGCGAGCAACCTTTAAAAGTTGCCTGTTAGAGTATTTAGCATCTTCTCCACATCGGCACCTTTATCTACTTGCGGTACTTTGATAGTCCTACCGTCTTTTAATTTTAATACGATAATACCATCTTCTTGCCATGTGTATGTATTAATGAATCCATTAGACGATGCGACTAGTCTTGCCTTGAATTTCACTTTGGCTATATTATCTAATGCTACTCTCTCTTCTTTCCCTTTCAATAGGTAGAGCGTAAGTGTGCTATCATCATTGAGTACAATGGTGGGCGTACCTTTCATTGATGCATTCTTTTTGTCTTGAAGTTTCAACATTACAGCCATTATAATGCTAAATAGAACTATAAATAATCCCATGCCTGCCAACACCATTTTGGTATTAGAGTTACCGCCTGTAACAAATGTTATCCCAACTAAAATTAATCCTATAATAGCCAATGCAATTAATCCTATAAACATACTCTTAGGATTTTTAACATCTGCTCTATTGCCAATGATTTTTTTATTTTCGCTCATGAGTACTCCTTTATATTTTTATTATAAAACTTGAAAAAATATTTGTCAAACTGATTATGTTTAAATCTCATTTTTTTGTCAATACTCAAAATATGGAAAATAATACTACTGAATTAGCTCAGGTGCGTACCAGCCTGGCATCTAAACGAACTAAGCTCGCTAATGTACGGACTTTACTCAGTTATGTCCGCACCTCTTTGATACTTATTAGCGTAGCGTTCGCATTCTATAAAATAGAGAAGCGTGTAGATTGGGTTCTTATCACTTTCGGTGTACTTGCAGGCGCCGTCCTAGTTATAGGAATCGTTCATAGCATGTTGGTTAACCAGTTTATAAGAGGAATAAAAAAGGAAGACTAGAGCCTTCCTTTTTTATTCAATTAGTTTTCTTTACTAATATTTTATCATACTCGCATTGTTTTTCATATATTATCATTTAATACATTCTTGTTTTTCTATTGAAATATAATCGAGTTTTAGATTATTTCTTATCAAGATTTTCTAGTGGGAGAAAAGATCTTTTCTAATGGGTTTTTTCTGTTCTCTAATAAATCTATCATAAGTTTAGCGCCTGCCATCGCATTAATAATACCATTAGCTCCCGCACTTAAAAAATAATAAATATTAGGGTTATCACTTTTACCAATCAAACCTAAATTATTGTTAGTTGAGCCAAATGCTCCGCAAAATTCATATTCGATATCTATTTCTTGTTTTAGGTTTGGTAACATTTTTATTAATTCTTTTTTTAGTTTTTTATATTTTTTCTGTGCGAGTTTTTCATCTATAGGTTTCAATTTATATTTAGTATCTTCTCCACCATAAATTAATCTATTGTCTGGAAATTCTTAAATAATGATAAGGCTCTTTATCGTCTTGAATTAGTGCATTGTATTTCAATTAATTTTTTTATAGTGACAATTGAATATGATATTACTCGCTCAATGAGAAGCATCTCTCTCATGAGTGAAAAATCAAAACCTGTAGCCAAAACTATTCTCTTACATTTTATAGTATTACCGAAATCTGTAATAGCACCAAATCCACTAGTACCACATTGAATTTCTGTGATAGATAGTAGTTTAAAATTGCTCCATCTATTCCGCCACCTATTATCAATATATCACATTATATATCCCTATCTAAATATGGATATTGCTTGATTAGATTTTTAACATCATTAAAATATGCTTTACCTAATGTATATCTCATAATATTAGTTTCTTCTAATTTAAATATTATATTCAAATTAGGATTTACTATATATGACTATATAATAAAAAAGCCTTAATTAAGGCTTAGTCTATACATTAACAATATCTACTTGCTCGTATTGGTCGAGTTCTTTTTTTGCTTTTTTATCTAATTTAATGTCTCCCATTTCTACTATTGGGCATTGCATAATATATCCATTAGTTAAGCTCGCACGCACAGCACCATTTACCATCCATATTGATTTGATTACTACTCTATCTTCGTTATTATATATTACAGGCTTTCCTATTAGTTTTTTTAATTCTTCTCCATATTCAGTAAGTGGAGTGTTAAGCCAGTTTCCAACTATCTCGTCTTGTCTATAATGCTCTACACACGCATTAATAGTCGTATTAAATATTGAGTTTCTATATATCTCGGCATTGCTTTCTTTTTCTATAATCGTTTCAACGCACAAGTCATCATAAGATATGTCATCTTCAACTAAAAGTGGCACAAATAAGTTAAAATCATTTATATCATTATATTTTTTTGTTTGACCTAAAAACAATCCAAGAGAATAAGGTTTTATAAACGCCTGCTTTTTACCATATCTATCTACATCCATACCTATACATCCTTCGATCTCAAAGTGCTGTCCACTGCCGTTAGCACCACGAACTATCACTCTTACTTTGTCGAAAGCACATTTTTCTAAAACTTCAATTTCTTCCCTACTAAATTTCATATTCACTCCTTGATATATAATAACATATTATATCTGAAAAATCAATACAAAAATAAAAATTGAATATTTAAGTTTTTATATTTTCATACTATAGAGCTATAGAAAATTCAGTGAATGTTGGCTCAAACTTTTCTCCATTGAAATCTAGCGTTTGAACAATATACCCTAGTCTATTCACTTCAGCTACCGCCACTACCGAGCGATACGTGAGTAATCTATAAATATTACTGGCAGGGTTAAATGCCGGAGAAATAAATGATATGTCATTCACATATGGTTGCTCGCCTATAACCTTTCCATTAATATCAAATATCAAATTATAATAATACTCGTCCATATATCCGACATTTACATCGAGTGAATTGCTCGTGGTATTATCTGTTACATTCATAAAGCCATTAGGTTTAAATTCGGCAGAGAAAGTTGATTTTTCACTATCTATCAACTCATCATAAACAATACTATATGAATCGACTTTCAAATCAAAAATCATATAGTTACCATATCCTCCGCTACCACCTGTCTGTGACGAGAAAAATAAAAACTTATTTTCCGCGCCAAAGTCAAAAGTCTCAATATTAGGAGAATATCCGTCTTGTACTATTATCTCATAAGGAGCATAGTCTCTAAACTCTACTTTTAATTTTAGGTCAGTAACAAAAGTCTCTCCTCTGCCGTATAGACTAGCAGTGCCTATAGAATCTCTATCAGCTATTGCCACCACTTCTATTAATCGGGCATCACCTATGGCATATACATTTTGCCTTGAACAAAAATTAAACGATAACAGTGCTAATGAAAATAAAATAAAAAACACACATAACTTTTTCATATTTTCATTATGTGTAGAATTAAAGCTTTTATTTCAGAAAAACATTTATTAATGTAATTATCTTTCTATCCTAGCCGTAGTAACTTAATACGAATTCTTAAAACTTATATAAATATGGCATACAGCAAAAAGCACCGCAAAAGCGACGAGTGGGATGTTTGCCAAAACTATGCCGCTAAACACAAAAATACAGGACGGAATGATTGAAAGAGACAAAACTTTTAATTTGTCGTTTCTATTCCAACATATAATCCAAAAAATCAAATACCCCAAACATAATACACAGTTTATCAATAAATAGACGAAAAATGCATAATCAAACCAAAAATCAAAATATGTGTATGGAATATTAAAAATCATAAAAATAAAACAACCGTATCTGCCTATTTGTTCCAAGATTTCAACAGTTTTATTGACGTATAGATTTTCGCTGTTTTTATGTTTTATCGAGTAAATAATATTCGGTATCATAATAATAATCATTATGATTAGCCCATAATAATTAAACCACCCCATATAAACTCCTATCAACTTCTTTGTACTTAATTATAAAATTTTTATCAAGTAATAGCAAACAAATATTAAAAAGTCAACAATCGTTCGGATACTTAGGCATGAGTCTAACCTTGCTATTAAATAGTACTTCGTTTTAGATTTTGTTTGGCGGAGAGTGGCGGATTCGAACCGCCGGAGGCTTTCACCTCACCTGTTTTCGAGACAGGCACATTCGACCACTCTGACAACTCTCCATGACTCTATATTAATCTTAACATATAGTATTTTATTTGTAAACTGTATAACTTTTCTTTCAATAAAAAAGTTACCTAATTAAAGGTAACTTAATACTATCTAGCTTTGACCGGCAAGATTAAGAATAGGAAATCTTCTCCTTCACATGGAGTAATAGTACATGGCTGAATAGCTGAATTAAAATTCATCTTCACATATGGATTGTCTATCACTCGCAAACAATCGCTAAAATATTTAGAATTAAATGAGATATTAAGGTCGCTACCTTTCACGCCTACTGTAATATTTTCTTTTGTATTACCTATCTCACTATTAGATGTAAGCATTAGATTTTTTTCTTTAATATCAAACTTTACTAGATTATTTTTATCAATCTTAGAAAGTACACTTGCTCTATCGATAGCATCTTCTAATTGTTCTTTATTGATAGTGACAGCTGTTGCAAAATCTTTTGGAACTATCTGACGATAGTTGATAAACTGTCCATCAATGAGTCTATTAATTATGATAGTGTCTCCTAAATCTACCATAATATTATTAGAATGAACATACACATTGATATTGCCATCATTATCCATCATACGAGCAATATCATTAAGATTTCTACCCGGCACAATAAGTTTAAAATCCGAAGTAGACATCTCTAAATTTTTATTTGAAATACTTAATCTGCATCCATCTACAGCGACAGCTTTAATTACATTGCCTGTAGTTTCCAACAAAATGCCTTTAAGTATTGGTCTAGAATCATCTTGAGCAACTGCATAAAAAACATTATTAATAAGTGTTTTAAAGTTTTCTTTAGAAATTTCGAAATAATCATTTTTCTCTATCTCTTTGATAGCAGGGAATTCACTAACTTCCATGCACTGCAAGCAACCCTCACTATCTGTATATGCAATCTTTAATTGATTTTTTTCGTTTAGTTCACATTCTATCTGTTCGTTAGTAAGTTTTTTGATATACTCACCAAACAATCTACCAGGGACAACAGTTTCACCAGCACTTTCTACTTCGGCTCTAATAGTTTTTTCAATGCTTATCTCTAAATCAGTTGCTGTAAGTATTAACTTGTCATTTTCACAAACCATCTTGATACCTTCTAGTATCTGAGAAGTGGTCTTATTGCTGATAGCTTTACTAACTGTGGTAATAGCTTCACTCAACTCTAGTCCGTCACATCTAAATTTCATATTTCTCCCTCTAGTCTGATTCTGTCCCCTATCAAAACCATGATACATCACTATACTACCAAAGCGAGTTCGATATGTCAAATGAAATTGCTATTTTTGTCGAAAATTTTTTATTTTTTCTAGATTAAATATATATAATTATTATTAATAATAATCGCGTAATAAAATTATCAAAATACTCTATAAAATAGTATTTTTGCGCAATTTGCGTGCGAATTTATTTTAATTAAATTTTTATTTTTTGATAGTGTTATTTTTGTCTATTTGTGTGGAATTGTGGATAAGTTTATTTTTACCTATATATTGGGGTGTAAAGTGTATTTTTCGACAAATTACACACAATTTTTATCCACAAATTTTGTGCATAATTATGTTGATATAAATGTTGATAAATACCTTAAGCCTGTGGATAAGTATAAATATTGATTTACATTTGACATTTCTTTAAGTGTAGTATATAATGACACCAGATTAGGAGAATAAAATGTTATTACTAGACCAGTGGAAGAAAGTTTTGAATAGATTAGAGAACGAAGTTAATGCTGTTATTTTTGATTTATGGATAAATACGTTAACACCTATTCAATATGCAAATGATGAGTTGATAATACTTGCACCTAGCGTCGTAGCTAAAAATCAAGTGAATCAACCGGGTATTTTTGAAAAAGTGACTAAATGTGTACGCGAAGAATTTACTCCTTATACATTCGTGAGAGTTACTGAAAAGACTGAATATGAAGAGAGTATCAGAAAACAAGAAGAAGAATTAGAAAAAATAATGAAAGAGTCTCCTTCATATAAGCCTAAATTTAATCCAAAATATACATTTGACAATTTTGTAGTAGGTAAATCCAATCAAGTAGTATGCGCGGCTATGCAGAGTGTAGCGGAACGACCTAGTGAGAAATTTAATCCACTCTTCATTTATGGTGGTGTGGGACTAGGAAAAACACACTTATTACATGCTGTAGGCAATTATCTAAGCAAAAATAGACCTGATTTAAATGTTTTATATGTAACATGTGATAAATTTACTAATGATTTTGTTAATTCAATTCGAAATAGCAAGACTAATGCAAATGCCGATTTTAGAGAAAAATATCGCAGTGTAGATGTATTGATGATAGATGATATTCAGTTTATCAGTAATAGAATGGGTACTCAAGAAGAGTTTTTCCATACATTTAATGACCTTTATCAGAATAATAAACAGATAATAATAGCTTCAGACCGACCACCAAAAGAGATTAGTACATTAGAAGAAAGACTTCGTAGTAGATTTAGTAGTGGTCTTATTCAGGATATTCAAGAACCGGATTTTGAAACAAAAGTCGCTATTATTAGAAAAAAGTGTAGTCAGGAAGGTTATCTAGTAGATGATGAAGTAGTTGATTTTATAGCTCAGAAGACGAGTACTAATGTGCGTGAGATGGAAGGAATATTATCAAAAGTAGTATTCTATAGTAGCCTAATTGGAAAGTCTCATGCAAGTATGGAAGAAGCACGAGAAGCTCTAAAAGACTACGGAGAGACTGAGCGAACTAATTTAGATGCAGAAAAAATAATAAATACCGTGTGTGATTTCTTTAAAGTAAGTAGAGAAGATTTAGTAGGTAAAAAGAAAAATAAAGAGATAGTAGAACCGAGACAACTATGTATGTATTTAATCAATGATATGCTCAACATTCCACTAACAGCAATAGGAGAATTATTCGGTGGCCGTGACCACACTACTATAATGCATGCTAGAGATAAAATATCTAATCAAGTGAAGGTAAATCCACATGTAAAAACCCTAGTAAACGATATTAGGTCGAGATTATTAAAATATTAAAAATTTATTAAAATTATTAAAAAAACAATGAAAATTTAAACAAAAATCAATAAAAACTTATTATTTTTAATTAAATTAAAAAAATAAAAACAAATAATTGTAATTTTAAATATAAAAAAATCGTATTAAATTACGATTTTTATTTTTATTCTGTTAATATATATTGTTTCTTAATTTAAAATTAATTAATATAAATTATATTTATTTTAAACTAATAAAATATTTTTGATCAAAACATAAAATTTTAAAAAATTAATTAATTTTCATTAATATTTATTTTTTCTAAATATTTTTCTTCATTAAATTTAAATTCATCCGGAATTAGAGTTTTATATCTATGAGAAGTGGCTTTATCTTCTTCTGGAATAAATCCCACATATTCAATAGGTTCTGAATTATCAATAATTTTAATTATAAAATTAAAATCAGAAGTTAATAAATCATAAATATATTTTATAGTTGTAAGATTTGCCATTTTGTTAAAATATATATACTCATCTTTAGTTACTTGATATGTGACACGATAATCTTTATGGTCAACATAGACATAGCTAGAAGCATAGATGCCCTCAGATCTTTTTATTAGTGAATGAGAGTGCCCTAAAAATGATACATAATAATTTTCGGAAGTTGACTCTTCTGGTATGACGGCTACAAACTCAGTGAGCGGAGTAGAAATGTCCGCAGATAGTTTAGAGGTTAATTCACTTTTTTGTGAATCTGTAAAACCATCAGTACAAGCAGTTAGATTAATAGTACCTGCTAGCGCTAGAGTTAAAGCTAGTTTTTTGATTAAATTCATTTTCATAATAATTCCTTTTTATAAAAATAACATAAATACGTGAGTTTGTCAATATTTTAAATTATTGAAAAATCTGAATATAATAAAATAAAAAAAGAGAGAAGTTTCTCTTTTAAAAATCAATCAAGTATTAATATTATTTTTTAAAGAAAATATGAATTGTGTCACCTGTGGGAAGTCAATAAAATAATAAAAAAGAAATTAAAAATAAAAGATGAGCGAACAAAGCAATAACATATTCAAACAAAATTATTGGTTAATAGTACCATTAGTTATTTCTATAGTGTTATGAGAAAAATTAAATTTTGGAACAGATGTGCAAGTAATTAGAGTCTGATATTTGGTAGTGAGTTCTAGTAGGCGAGTTTGGCGAGTCTCGTCAAGTTCGCTTAAGACATCATCAAGTAGCAAAATAGGATATTCTCCAATCTCTTGAAAGATTACTTCCATTAAAGATAACTTAACTACTAGAGCGATAGTACGCTGTTGTCCCTGACTGGCATAAAACTTAGCATCCAAATCGTTAATTTTGAATATAATATCATCACGATGTGGACCAAGGCAAGTATAACCTAAATCTAATTCTTTATCAATAATTTTATTAAACTGTTCGGTCAAATCATCCTTGATAGAAATGTCTGGCTTTTTATTATAACTATAGAAAATATCTAAATTTTCGGTTTCGGTAATATTTTTGTGAATATTTTTAGCTATTGATTTGATTTTAGCTATGAACGATAATCTTTTTTCTATTATCTTTTCTGCGGTGTTGATTAATTGTGGGGTAAATAATTTTAATTGTTCTAATTTAGTTTCTCTACTATCTAAACTCTTTAGTATCGTGTTTCTTTGCTTCAATATTTTATCATATTTAATTAGATTATAAAGATAGGTTTTATCAAATTGAGAAATAGATACATCTAAAAATGTTCGTCTATCTTCTGGTACTTCTTTAATTAATTTTAACTCATCTGGACTAAAATATACAACAGATAAGGTACCAACGAGTTCAGTTAATTTCAGAATATTGAGATTATTAATTTTAATAGATTTTTTATTAGTTTTATCTAGATACATTTGTATATTTTTGTTGCCAGCAAGTGTAGAAAAATTAAGCTCAATTCTAGCTTTTTCTTCGTTAAATTTGATGATTTGTTTGTCTTTGCTATTTTTGGGACTTTTACCTACGCTAAGTAAATAAATACTTTCAAGAAGATTAGTTTTGCCTTGAGCATTTTTGCCTACTACAAAATTGACACCAAATTTAAATGAAACGAGTGTATTTGAATAATTTCTGAAGTTATTGAGTTTTAAGTTAGTTATAATCATTTCTATAAGTATATATTCATATATATTTTTTGTCAACTTCTCGCGCGTGCGCACGTAAGCGTATATAATAGGAAAATATAAACATTAACAATCTTTTTATATAATAGGTTTTAACTTCGGGAGATTTCTTTCTCTTGGATATTGGGTAGGTGTCGGTTTAATTTTTTTAATGACAATAATATTGCGTTCGCCTGCATCTTTAGGTAAAACAAAATTAAGAGTTTTAATATGTTCTCCACCCAATACAGAAATAGCTCGCTTAGCCTCGGTCAATTCTTCGTCTGCATTTGAGCTTTTGTAGGCTAGTACAGTACCACCAACTTTAACTAATGGTAATAGATATTCTAATAATGTATTTAATCTCGCTACAGCACGAGCAACAGCAACATCGTATTTTTCTCGATTGGTTTTGGCAAAATCTTCTGCGCGGGAGTGAATATTATTTGATTTGATATTTAGTTTTTTACAGATATGATTCAAAAATGTGACACGCTTATTTAAACTATCCACCATGGTAAGATTAATATCACGCCGAACAATCTTAATGGGTAGACTAGGGAATCCTGCGCCAGTGCCGATATCAATAATATTTGAATTAAGATTAATCTCATCTACTGGTAAAATGCTATCTAGAAAATGTTTAGTATATACAGCTTCATACTCAGTAATGGCAGTGAGATTGACCTTTTCATTATACGAAACAAGTTCTTGATAATACATATCAAATTCGTCTCTATGTAATTCAATTAGTTTTAAGTATTTTTCTAAATTCATATATTATATACTGACATTATTGGTTTTTAAGTTTTGTAAATAATCCATTAGTGTATTTTCTAATTTATTATTTAATAAGATTTCACTTGCTCTGAAAATATTTATCTCATGGGTATGGTTTAGATATTTTTCGAATGTCTTGATCATCTCTTTTTTTGTTTTTTTATCTGCAGATAAATATAGTTCATACCATGAATCAGAAACTATCTGAGCGATAATATAACGGAAAAAATGTTTGCATTTAGGATTGTCGACGAACATTCTCTCGCCACGCTTAATTAAAGTATGATTTTTATCTTTTTGCAACTCATTTAATAGAGCGTTGAGACTATTCAATGTAATAGGACAAGGAAGTTTAGAGATAATAGACGATTCTTCCA
The DNA here is from genome assembly GCA_965646995.1 of Candidatus Onthoplasma sp. GTDB lineage: Bacteria > Bacillota > Clostridia > Christensenellales > UBA1242 > Onthoplasma. The sequence continues at coordinate 200,588 of CBFGBH010000001.1, read as the reverse complement.
TTACGGTATTAATATTATTAAGCATGCTTAATAATTTGTTATTATGATATTCGTCTATAAACTCTGTGGTAACAAACTTTTTCTTAAGCAAAAACTCTAAAAATAACTCTTCAACAATATGACTCTCTATCTCTCCAACGCTGTCATGCTCTGGCTGAAATCTCATACTATGATACTCATCAATCTCTTTTTGAGAAGAATTATTAAGTATTAATTCTAAATCGTGGAGATGATGAGAACTTATCGCATGACTAGATTCATGTGCGAGTGTGATTAAATCGTCCATGACTATTCCACCATGTAAATATAGAGTGAAGTCAATATATGTATTATGGTCACGATGTCCCACGCCAGAAGATCGATGGTCTTTCGCGGGTACATTAATAAAATTAATATTATAATTAGGATTGCCATCGGTAAATAGTGCCTTAACTTCATCGCCAAGTTTATTAGATAACGTGTAGAAAAATTCAATAACCAAAGCTTTCATTTCATCAATAGTTATATTAAGTTTTGGAGGAGGCGTAGAAGGGCTGACATGCAAATTTGCTCCAAGTTCACTTATAATATACAATAGTGAAGAGTTTTCAATTTTGGTATTTTTTAAAAAATGAATGAAACCATGTGCTTTAATTTTTTTACATTTTTCATTAAATATATCTGCTTGATGTTGAGTGATTTGCATTTATTCTCCTTATATAAACTATTTTTATTTTCTAATTTTGCTTTGGTAAGATTCTCGATGCAGTTTGTTTCTAGAATGAAAGGATGAAATGCTTTTTAAATAAATCCTTTTAATTTTAAATATACTAGCAAAACATTGATATCGCTAGGACTGACTCCGTCTATTCGTTTGGCTGAGCCGAGAGTTGCAGGCTTAAATTTATTTAACTTTTGTCTTGCTTCTAATCTTAACCCTGATATATTGGTGTAATCAATGTCTGGAAGAGGGATGTTATCTGTCTTTTTTAATTTCTTGATCTGTTCGTTTTCATTCTTTATATAGCCCTCATATTTTATCTCAGTGTTGACATATTCGAGAACTGGTTTTGGAATGTCTTTTAATATATTAAAATGTTTGCAAATGTCATAGATGTTGATGTTGTTTCGTTTGATACATTCTCGTAAAGTTAAGCCTGATTTAGGAAGATTTTCATTTTTTGAAGAAAATAATTCGCTTAGTTGAGTCGGGTTTTTCATTACGTTTAATTCTTGATTAACTGCGCCTAATTGTTTTAACTTTTTCTTATACAGTCGATAACGTTTATTATCTACTAAACCTATCTCACGACCTAATTCTGTCAGTCGTAGGTCGCAGTTATCTTGGCGAATGGTAAGTCTATATTCTGCACGACTCGTCATCATGCGGTATGGCTCCACTATGTCTTTGGTAGTAAGGTCATCTATCAATACTCCGATATAGGCCTGGTCTCGACCCAAGACGAATGGAGATTTGTCGTCAATATAACGTTCGGCATTTATACCAGCCATAATACCTTGTGCGGCAGCCTCTTCGTAACCGCTAGTGCCATTTATCTGTCCGGCGAAGAATAGTCCATGAATTTTCTTACTCTCAAGATTGTTTTTCAGTTCGGTGGCATTTATGCAATCATATTCTATAGCATAAGCGAAACGCATTATGTCTACATTCTCAAAGCCGGGAATTAGACGATACATTTTTCGTTGAACATCGCACGGCATACTACTTGAGATACCTTGTACATATACTTCGTCAGTACTAGCACTCTCAGGCTCTAAGAATAATTGATGACGCTCTTTATCGCTAAAACGCATAATTTTATCTTCTATACTTGGACAATATCTAGGGCCGATACCTTTTATGGCGCCCGAGTACATTGGTGCACGGGAGATGTTGTCTCTAATATAGTCGTGCATTTCAGTCGATGTGTAGCCAAGATAACAGTTGTGATTAGTTTTTATTTTCTTAGAAAGGTAAGAAAAACTTTCATTAAGATCATCTCCTGTTTGAATTTCAAATTTGGAATAATCAATGGATTTTCCGTCTACACGAGCAGGTGTGCCAGTTTTAAATCTTCGGATTTCAATTCCTAAATCTATTAAAGATTTGGTTAAAAGAGTGCTAGGTTCGTATCCATTAGGGCCGGTAAATTTCTCATAATCTCCTATAATGATTTTACTATTTAGATATACACCAGTAGCGACTACAACAGCCTGACAGGAGAATGTCTCTCCCATGCTGGTTTTGATTCCAACTATTTTATTGTCTTCTACTAAAATATCTGACACTTCACATTGTAAAATATCGAGATTTTCTTGTCTTTCGATAGTGTGCTTCATTTCAGTGTGGTATACAACTTTATCTACTTGCGCTCGTAGTGATTGAACAGCAGGACCTTTGCCTGAATTTAGTAGTCGAAGTTGTAAAAGTGACTTATCAGCATTGACACCCATTTCACCACCAAGTGCATCTACTTCTTTAGCTAGTTGACCTTTCGCTGTACCTCCAATAGAGGGGTTACAGGCAAGGAAAGCTATACTATCGAGATTGAGCGTGGTAAGAAGCGTTTTTTTTCCTAAGCGAGACAAAGAAAGACAAGCCTCGCTTCCCGCGTGTCCACTGCCTATTACTATTGCGTCATAATTGGCCACTACATTTTTTAGCATTGTCTTTATTATAGCACAAGTATAAAAATTTTCAATAAATTTGTTAAAATAATTAGGTACTTAATTTTTTATTATTTTGTTTTTTACTATCTCACCAGTCTTTAAGATTTTAAAATGTCTGATAAATACAAAAACATAGAAAATTATAGAGATTACTAAGGCGAATATTTGAGCAATGTCTAACCTATATATAGTAGGTAAAATTATTGAAATTATAGTTTTTAAAAGATACGCAAACATTTCGCAAGCGGTATTTTTAAAAGCTGAAAACTTTAACTGCATATATGGACCAAAAATGTAGTAAGCGGAAGCCAAAATAATGTCAGTAATCTGCAATACTAAAAATATTAGACCGATAGACAAGTCGACATTGTAAAATTTAAATAAAGAGAAAAATGCTATAATAATAGTAGAGATAGTATTCCGAGATAGATAAAAGCATTCTTAAAATGTTTCTTAATATTAAAATTATTATTGGTGGTATCTATTTTTGAAACCACTGACATCGCATAGCAGGCATTCCATTGAGAGTCTGTAATTAATGTTACAAAATTTATTGCTATGATGTATTGCTCTCCTGCAGAGAATATTTCACTTAAACCGAAAAAGTAGATTGCAAATAGAAATATCTCGGCAATAATTTCATTTGATTCGTATTTGAAGTTTGTAAGAATATTAAAATCGAGTTTAACTTTTTAATATTCAGTGCAAAGACAATCAAAGTAAATAATAATAAAAGGCATATTGTGATGATTGCTATTAAGGTTTGATCTTTTGTAATTAGAGATAAACCTACAAGAGACAACATATTAATGATATTATATATAATTGTTAAAACAAGAGACTTTTTGTCTTTTTCTTCAAAATACAATTTTCAACAATTATTAAAAATATCATTGTGATATAAATCTGTAAAAAAGAGTAAATGGTAAAAGTTTGATAGGTGGCAACATCCAAACTCATAAACTCAAGATATTTATCGCTAAATCCACAAAACAATCCAAATACAATGGCTCCTACAATCACGCTCATGAACATACCGCTATATACTGCATTTTTGTTATTTTCTTTCTCTTGTTTTATGTTTGCGCCAGTACCAAAAATCTCCTTAATGATATTAGAAATGAATTGTACAGGATATGTAATCGAAAATATGTTTACCAAGTTAGCGTCAAGAGTAAAGCCAAGCAAAAACCAACTCAATATCGGAATAATCGATTGAATAAAAGTGTTAAATCCTATTCTTAATAATCTTTTCATTGGTTATTTTCCTAGACAAAATTTAGAGAAAATTTTATCAATAATAGCTTCATCGCTTGTAGTACCAGTAATTTCTCCAAGACAAGCCCAAGCAGTTTTTATCTCTGATGAGACAATATCCATAGTGGTCTCATTAAAAATTAAAATTACATTAGCTATTCTCTCGTTAGTTTTCTTGACTGCATCTATATGGCGTGAATTCGTAAGGTAAAATTGGTTTGATTTTATATCAAACTTGATAGTTTTTTTGAATATCTCTTCTTTTAAATTTTCTACATTTTCATTGGTTACGGTGCTTATAAAAAGATATTTGTCGTTATTTTTAAGCTTTGTAGGAATGCCCAAGTCAACTTTATTATATACATTGATGAAAGGTTTATCTGTAGTGATGTCGCAAGTATTATTTTGGTCGCTTACAAGTAAGACAATATCACTATCGTCTAAAGCTTTTTTTGCTCTGTCAATGCCAATCTTTTCCACCAAATCTTCACTATCATGTATACCTGCAGTGTCATACAATTTAAAGACGATACCTTTGTATTCGTAATCTGCCTCTATAATATCACGAGTAGTGCCGGCAATATTAGTGACTATAGCTTTATTGGATTTTGTAAGAGCATTTAATAAACTAGATTTACCCACATTTGGAGCTCCAACAATGGCCACTTTAATACCGTTTTTAATAATAAGTCCAGTAGCGCTATCGTCAATAAGCTTAGTAAGTTCAAATTTTATGTTTTTTAAATGTGATAAAACATTTGAAGTTTCACTTTCGGTGTACTCATATTCCGGGTAATCTAGCTTTGCCTCAATTTCGGCGAGTATATCTGTAAGTTTTCTTTGTATATTTTCTATCTTGTCTTTTAAAGAACCTTGCAATAAACTACTGCCCAGTTTGGCCTGCATATCATTTTCAGCACTTATAAGATCCATGATTCCTTCGGCTTGGTCTATTGATAGCTTACCATTGATAAAGGCTCGCTTGCTAAATTCTCCGGGCGTTGCCATTGAGGCTCCGAGTGAAATTGACTCTTCAATGATTTTTTGCGCTAAAAAGTACCCACCATGAGAATGAACTTCAACCACATCTTCCCCCGTAAAGCTGTATGGCGCACGAAAAAAAACGACTAACGCAGAGTCTATAATATTATCAGCGTATACATTTTTTAAATACATTTTTCTAGGTTCAAAATCTAAATTTTCTTTGATTAGTTTTTGTAAGATGAATTTAGACTTCTCTCCGCTGATGCGAATCACAGCCACACCGCTATTGCCTGCAGGTGTAGCTAATGCTACTATGGTATCCATTGGTGCGTCCAGAGGGATTCGAACCCCCGACCTTTGGTTCCGTAGACCAACGCTCTATCCAGCTGAGCTATGAACGCATGTTTTATTAAATGATAACTTTAACCGATGGCAAGGAACCATAGGTCTATGGGTACCCTATAAAATACTTTTTATAGGGAAAAGTGAGTAGCAATTGTAAAATCGCATATGCGAACATGTGAGCATAAAGATAAAAGCATTGCGTGCGAACGGGGTTCCGTAGACCAACGCTCTATCCAGCTGAGCTATGAACGCATAAAATCGTTATTAATCATATCATATTCCGATATTTTTTGCAAGAGATTATAGAAAATAATTGAAAAAATCTTTTATTCTTTATTTGATTTGTAATATTTATTATAAAAAATGTAAAATTATCGTTATTTAATTGCAAAATTATAAAAAAAGAGATATGATATATTTAATGAAAATTTGATAAAAGGTGATTATGGGTAAAATTATTTCAGTTACGAATCAAAAAGGTGGAGTCGGCAAGACGACCACATGTGTAAATTTAGCGTCTTATGTGGCAGATACTGGCAAAAAAGTTCTTTTATTAGACATGGATCCGCAAGGAAACGCAGGCTCAAGCCTAGGGGTCGAATTAGAAAAGGGACAAGCGTCTATATATGAAGTGTTGTTGGGAGAGGTTCCTGTAAAGGAGGCTACTTATCCATCCGTTCAAAAAGGTGTTGATGTAATACCATCTACTGTAGATTTAGCGGGCGCAGAAGTAGATTTGGTTTATGTTGAGAATCGCGAAAGTGTTTTAAAGGAATCTTTAAATGAGGTTAAAGATAAATATGATTATATCTTTATTGATTGTCCGCCTTCTCTTGGATTGTTAACTGTTAATGCATTAACAGCCACCGATACTATAGTTATTCCTATACAGTGTGAATACTTTGCTCTTGTAGGATTAGGACAATTAATGAACACGGTCAGATTGATCAAGAAACATTTGAATCCCAATATAGAGATTGAAGGTGTCTTGCTGACAATGAAAGACAATCGAAGTAATCTGGTAACTCAAGTCTCTGACGAGATAAAAAAATATTTTGGAGCCAAGGTATACAAAAGTTACATACCAAGGAATGTTCGTCTAGCAGAGAGTCCAAGTCATGGTAAACCTATATTATTATACGACAACAAAAGTAAAGGAGCTTTAGCTTATAAGGCATTAAGCGAAGAGTTTTTAAAAAATCAAAAATAGAGAAATGTTCCACGTGGAACATTTTTTTGTTAAAGTATTTTATCCATAATAAAGACAATATAAACAATTCTTAGCAAGAAATGTATTGTAGAGATGTTTACATGTATTATCAATAATATTTTAATTTTAATTAGATTATTTCAGTTGTTTCATTTGACACGCTGTACAATAATTGATATAATTATAGTGTAAATGTTCCACGTGGAACAATGGAGGATAAAAATGAAAATGGGTTTAGGAAGAGGGCTCGATAGTTTATTAAAAGTTTACGATGAAGAAGTTGTAGAAACAAAGAAAGAACATGAATCTGTAAATAAGTACGAGATGAGAAGTGGAGAAGTTCAAAAAATTAACATTAATGAAATATATGCAAACCCTAATCAGCCAAGAAAGAACTTTGATAAAGAAAGTTTGAACGAGCTGGCAGAGAGCATTAAGATACATGGTCTAATACAGCCTATTATAGTAAATAAAATGCCTGAAGGTTATATGGTTATAGCTGGAGAGCGAAGATACAGAGCTTGTAAAATATGTGGATTACAAGATGTTAGCTGTATCGTAAAAGAATACACTGAAAAACAAGTGGCGGAAATCGCTATTATAGAGAATTTGCAGAGAGAAGACTTAAATCCTGTAGAAGTTGCTCGTGGCATTAAAAAGTTAATGGACGAATATGGGCTTACTCAAGAAAAAGTGGCTGAAAGAATCGGCAAATCTCGTCCCGCTGTAGCTAATTCTATTAGAATATTGTCATTATATCCAGAAGTGTTAGATATGGTCGAAAAAGGTAAGGTATCTTTTGGACATGCAAAAATACTGGTCTCTATTTCAGATTATGCCACACAATTAATTTTGGCTAAAAAGGTAGCAAAAGATAAATTGACAGTTAGAGACCTTGAGAAAGAAGTCGAGGCCTTGCTCGGTGGTAAAAAGAAAGCTAAGGTCAGCAAATTGCCGAGTGATGAGCTACAAGAGTTCGTTAGTGAACTCCAGAGAAAACTTGGTACAAAGGTCTCTGTAATAGGTAATGACAAGAAGGGTCGTATATATATTGACTACTATTCTCAAGATGATTTAGATAGAATCTATGATATAGTTTTGAAATAGTATTAAATATGCGTCTTGTAAATTGCGCTGATGGAATATGTTTAGCGCTTTTTATTTTGTTGCGTAAAAATTCAGCAAAAAAATTATTGAATTTTTAACTAACAATTTTTAGTTTATTCCAAAATTCTTTAATAGGTATACTATTGAATTTAAACATGTTGATCTTACTCCCGTCTTTAAAAGAAATTACTTTGTCTTTATAGTTATCAGAGATGACCAAGAAAAATAATGGTTCGTGATAGAAAAACCTAAAGCTAAGATTCTCTAGTTTAAAACAAAAACTTTCTTTGTTGTCTATAAAACGGATTTTGAATTCTTCATATGTTAATTGTTTGGTATCGGTTGTCTGTATCATAATGTTTTCCTTTTTTTACCATTATAATACATATTAATACACCAGTCAAATGTTTTTGTACAATTTATTTCTTATTGTACAAAAACATTTTTAATTGTTCCCAAAATAAAGCATAAGAGCAGATGAGATTGCGTTGACTACCTTGTTCCTGTAATCTACTGTGTTTAATAGTCTTTCTTCTTCAGCGTTTGATAAAAATCCGCATTCAATAAGGACTGCAGTGTAATAACTGCAATTAAGTATATAGTAGTCTCCCACACTGGCCGTATTCGTTTTTGCATTGCAATAGGTAGAAAATGCGTTTTGTATAAGATTAGCACAAGTTCTGCTCGCAGGGTCTCCTAGCCTGAAATATGTGTGAGCTCCTCTCGCGGATTTATCGGTAAAACTATTCATATGAATACTGATGACTAGACTAGGGTTAGCTTGCTTGATTATATCGAAGCGTGCTTTCATATCACTTTGTTTTTTATTCTTCGCATTTTCGTCGTATAGTCCGTTGTCATCTGGTCGAGTGAGGACTACTTTATAGCCAGATTCGACTAGCTTGTCCCTAAGAGCAAGAGCATAAATAAGATTGATTTCTTTCTCAATCGTACCACCTATGCCAACGCTTCCACCATCTCGTCCGCCATGGCCTGCGTCAATCACAATGGTGTGCAAAGACTTTGGCGTTGCATTAGCTCTAATAGGAAAATATGAGGCACAAAAGGTAACAACAATTAGAAGTGTACTAACAAAAAGAATGAGAAGTGTTTTTTTATGTATGATTAAAGTTTTAAGTTTCATTAAATATCATATTAATTAAATTGAGATATTATCACAAAAAGGTATTGTAAATTCGTAATGTGTATGTTATAATCAGGACAAGCAATGATCGGAGGCATAGTATGAAAAAAATAGTTATTGTTCCTGAACATATTTATGAAGAGTGGGACGAAGATACATTTGAAGGATATCGTGTCCGTGAAGCGATTCTGTCGTTCCGTAATAGTTTTAGCGATAGGCAAGATTTAACTTTAGAATATTATTTTCGTAATAGAAAAAATAAAGGAGTAATACAAAAAGCAGTCAGCAATGCTAATGGTAAAATTAGCGTTGTAGATACTGAGAGTAGTGATATAGTACAAGTGTTTTCGAATTTATCTAAAGAGGACAAACGAGATTCATTATTCTTAATCGATATATGGTGCGATGAAAGTAAACATTTCGGCACTACAATGCAGACTTTAGCTGATATAATATCTAAGTGTACTAACAATTTCGCATTTTTTAACAAAGTCGGCGGGGATGAATTATACATGAGAGAATGGAATGATGATAAGAAAAGCTTCGTCCAAGAAATAAGAGAAAAATATAAAGGCAAACTTGCTGAAAATCTATTGATAGCAGGATATCCACGAATATTTGATTATCTCCAGATTGAATATTTTGATAAAGACCTATTAAAGTTCGGCGATGATATTGACACATGCAAACAAAATTTGTCTTAAAAAATAGGCACTTATCCACAGGTTATACACTTGAAATGTCGAGTTATCCACAGAGTTATCCACAATTCACAAAGAAATTTGTGAATTTTTATTTGCTTTAAATTGGACTTTTTACTAGTTTACATAGTATAATAAAGGGTATGAAAGAATTAGATATAATGAAGAAATGTGAAACAGTATGCCTTATAGGGCATATTCATCCTGATGCTGATGCTATATGTAGTATGGTGGTATTTCGTGAGTTTATCATGAAACAATTTGGTATAAAGGCTGTCGACCTTTTTGCTGACACGGATTCGTTGAATAAAAAATATAGACCGATACTAGATAATATAAAATTAAATCCTACTCCTAAAAAATATGACCTAGCTGTCATGATGGATGCTCCTAATAAGTTGAGACTGGGCAGATTCGAAAGTTTATTTGACAATGCTAAACATAAGCTCGTGATAGACCACCATGCCACTAATGATTATCAAGGAGATGAGAATATTGTCCGTATCGTAAGCTCGACCTGTGAGATAGTTTTTGATATTATGAAAGATTATAAATATACATTTAATAAAGGAATTTATGCTCGCATTTATGCTGGTATCATCACTGACACCAACAATTTCCAATGGGGAGATATGTCGAGACATACTTTTGAGATAGCTGGAGAGTGCTACCCACATGTAGACGCTAGGGGATTATTTGAATATTATCTAGGCAGTAATAGCGTAAAAAATATGACACTATTTGCTAACGCCATAGCAAACATCTCACTTCATTCGGATGAGCGAATTGCACTCTGCCATGTGACTCATGAGTATAAAAATAAGCTGGATGCAGGCACAGAAGATTTCTTAGGAATAGCAAATAGAATCTCAACTTTAGAAAACACACAGATAACTTGTTTCATTGAACCTAGAGAAGATGGTTACAATTATGAGATGCGAGCAAAGCCGGGCTTTGATGTAAGTGTGGTAGCTAAACATTTTGGAGGTGGTGGGCACAAGGGTGCTGCTGCGTTCACAAGTAATCGTCCTATCAATGACATGAAAAAAGACTTGCTCATTGAACTCAATAAACAAGTCAAACCCATTAGAAAATTAAAATTATTTTAATAACCTTGATTAGCTGTTTGGTCATCTCTGACACGAAGATTGCCACTAGCAGTATTGGCTACCAAACTATTAGTGCCATCACTCGAATTAATCTGGAATGTGCGAGCTATATTAGATGTGTAAGCGTCTCCGCCAAGCCCTAGGAAGTTGACATTAACTGAACCTTTCACCGATGCGGTAGTAAGGTCAAATTTTGCCATATCACTAAATTGAATATAAATGCTACCATTACTGCCGTGAACTACATTACTGCCTAGTACATCATTCATATAGATATCGGCTCTGCCGTTTTTAGATATATTTAATATTATATGCTCTACACCGGTGCAGGTGATTTTTCCATTTTCTGTAGTGGCCTTTAAGTATCTAAATTTAGTCTCTTGCTCAGGCTCGGTGATATCATTACCTGTATCAACATATTTGCCTGCTGTTTCATCAAAAGTAATATTGATATTGCCGTAGGTTGATTCGGTCTGAATAAAGTATTTAGCAGACTCTACTGTTATATCTCCGTTGGTTGAAGTGAGATACAAAGGCTTTTCTGCTTTCTTAATATTAATCTGTCCGTTGGCTGTGTGTATATGTGTGATACCATGTGTATTGCCTATATTAATATTTCCGCTAGCGGTCATATCTATAGTACCACCGATAGTAAGTTCGTCGATGTAAACATTGGTGTCGCTTGATTTGAGTCGAATGTTCGCAACCTTTTTGATATCTATTCTACCGCCGGCCGATTCAACTTCTTCTGTAAGAGTGGCACATTCTTTTGCTAGAACGACTCCTTTTACATTCGAATTGATTGTTATATTATTTAGTACTTTATCACTAGCATCGAATCTACCACTGCCAATATCTAGGCTGATATTATTTGAATTAGTGACAGCTGTAGAAGAAATAGTAAATATAGAACGATTGAGGTTGAGATTCATATCTCCATTGATAGTACATTTATCTAGTATGAATGTACCCCAATTAGCTTTGTATGAAAGTTTGTTGATTGTCAGAGTTTCATTAGATACATTGACAAGAGCATTTTTATTATTCACAGCAAGTGATAAACTAGAATCAGTAGGTATTCTTAGTTCGATGTATGAGCGATTCCTAATTACTGCACCGCTTGGCTCTGTAACATTAAATTTAAGTGTACTAGCTTCTGTGACAATATCAATTTTCACTGCTGCATTTTTTGTAAGCAAGAAGCCTAGTGAATTCGCATATACCTTGACAGATGCTTTGTCTCCAACGGCTGGGACGATACGAACATCGTAGTCGAGCGAATTTAATTCTATCTTATCGACTCCGGTAATTGCACGAGATTCAGAATAGTAGTCTTTATTCAGGCTAATATATTGGATGCCGAAAAGACTCGCTCCCGGTATAAAGAATAGGTACAATATCCCTATTGCGCATAGCCCAATTAATAATAAAACAACTATTGTAAAATATTTCCAAAACTTTTTCATACTTTTATTCTACCTTTATTTATATCTTTTGTCAATAAAGCAATAGTTAATTTATTAATAAACTTGCAAAGTTAAGCTAGATTATTGCTTGGTAAAATATGTTGCAAGTGTTATACTTATAAAAGGAGAACATATGATTATAGATATTGAGGGTACTGATGGTAGTGGTAAGGCTACACAAACGAAGATGTTGTATGACTATTTAGTTGGTAAGGGTTATAAGTGTAAACTACTTAGTTTTCCAAATTATGAAAGCAGGTCAAGTGAACCTGTGAAAATGTATCTAAATGGGGAGTTGGGTGAAAATAATGATTTGAATGGCTATCAAGCGAGCAGTCTTTTTGCAATAGATAGGATGATAACGATGATTAATTTTGATTTATCGCAGTATGACTATGTGTTGTTTGATAGATATACTCCTAGTAATATGGTACATCAATCTACTCGTATTAAAGACAAGGCGGAATTAGATAGATTTTTAGATTGGGTGGCGGATTTTGAATATGTAAAGCTGAGATTACCTAAGCCAGATGTTATCGCTTTTCTTGATGTGCCGATAGAAGTCAGCATGAAGCTCGCAAAAGGAAGAGATAAACTAAAATGTGGCGAAGCAAAAGATATATTAGAGTCTGACCCTACGCATCTTATCATGGCATATAATAATGCCAAATATGTCGCAGAGAAATTTGATTGGTTACGCGTAGACTGCGTGACGAATGGAGAGATTCTATCTAGAGAAAAAATTCAAAATAAGATTAGGAAGAGTTTAAATATAGAGTAAATATTTTGCTTTACAATGTAACTTTCATGTGATAAAATATGCAAATCAAAAAAGGATCAATTATGTACAAAATAACGAGTAAAGAATTGAGAAACAAGTGGTTGAATTTCTATAAAGAGCGTGGGCATGTAGATATTGGTGCGGTGTCGTTAATCGGAGATGGAGAGACTGGCGTTATGTTCAATGTGGCAGGTATGCAACCGCTCATGCCTTACCTATTAGGTAAAGCACATCCAAAAGGAACACGTCTCACAAATGTACAAGGCTGTGTCCGTACAGTAGACATAGACTCGGTAGGAGATGCTAGTCATTTCACATTCTTTGAGATGATGGGAAACTGGAGTCTCGGAGATTATTTCAAAAAAGAGAAGACCGCATGGACTTTTGAACTACTTACCAAAGTGTTTGGTTTAGATAAGGACAAGATTTGTTCCACCGTTTTTACTGGTAACGAGAGTGTGCCAAGGGACGAAGAGACTGCTAAACTATTGATGGATTTAGGCATCAAAAAAGAGCATGTTTTCTATCAAGGCAAGGAAGATAACTGGTGGGAGTTAGACGGAACTGTAGGTACTCCATGTGGTCCGGATAACGAATGGTTCTATCCTCGTTGGGATGAAGAGTGTGATAGTGGTAAATGTGACATCAACTGCGACTGTGGTAGATATGTAGAGATCGGTAACGATGTATATATGCAGTATGAGAAATTAGCTGGTGGCAAATATGCTCCACTTAAAAATAAGAATGTGGATACAGGCTTTGGTTTCGAACGTATGTTAATGTTCCTCAATGGTATTACTGACGGATATAAAACAGACCTCTTTAGCGGTGTAATTGCTCATATGGAAAAGGCTTTAGGTGTGAAGTACGGCGAGAATGAAGAGATTACTAAGGCAATGCGTATTATCGCAGATCATACTCGTACCAGTGTAATGCTGATGGGCGATGAGAACGGAATATTACCTAGCAATATAGGCTCGGGTTATATTTTACGTAGATTACTTCGTCGTGCTGTGCGTTATGCTAATAAGATTAATTTAGGGCTAGATAACATTGTCGATATAGCGAAGATTTATATAGAGAAAGTGTATAATGAGGCTTATCCACTTTTGGTCGAAAAAGAAAGTTACATTATAGACGAAATCAAAAAAGAGATGGATAAATTTAATAAAGCACTCGCTCTAGGTAATAAAGAATTTGATAAAGTAGTGAATGGAATAGTACGAAAAAATGAATTCATGTCAAAGCAGAATAGCAACTATGTACCAGAGACTATTATTAATGGTAAATCTGCATTCAGACTATATGATACATTTGGTTTCCCTATAGAACTTACTTGCGAGATGGCAGGAGAGCGCGGACTAACAGTCGATATTGACGGATTTAATGAGGCTTTCCGTCAGCACCAAGAATTAGCTCGAACGACCAGTGCTGGAGCGTTCAAAGGCGGGTTGGCTGACGATAGTGAATGGACGACTAGACTACACACCGCGTGCCATTTGCTACTGGCTGGACTTAGGAAAATGTTTGGTACAACCATTGAGCAAAAGGGTAGTAATATCACAAGTGAGCGACTTAGATTTGACTTTAGCTTTGATAGAAAATTGACAGATGAAGAAGTAAGACTGTTAGAGGAATTTGTCAATACCGCAATCAATCGTGCTATACCTGTCGAGCGCGTAGAGATGAAACTCTGTGAAGCGAGAAAACAAGGCGGATATGGAGTCTACAAGGGAGATGAAAACGAGGTCGTATCTATCTATAAAATAGGCGATGTAGACTTCCAGATTTGTGGTGGCCCGCATGCGAAAAATACTAGCGAACTCGTTAATTTTAAGATAGCAAAACAAGAGGCAGTCTCTGCTGGCGTGAGAAGATTAAAAGCGGTAATCAATATAAAATAATTAATTAGAGGGGAGACCCTCTTTTTAATATGCAAAATTGTAATTTGATGTATTGCTAGGCAGTGTAATGAAATAAAATTCGAGTAAAAAATACGGATAGTTATCCGTATTTTTATCTCAACTTGGCGCCACAATTTGGGCATTTCGAAGCGGTATTTGGTAATTTAGCACCGCAATAATCGCAATATGTATGATTATGTGTTTGGTCTGTGGTAGATGGTGTAGAAGTCTTAGTAGAAGTTGTGCTAGCTGTTTCAGGAATAGGATTTCCATTCTTATCTGACTTTTTCTTAGTAGTAGCAACTACTAAAATGTTTATTAATATAGTTCCGCCTAATGCGATAGAAGCCACTATCAGCATGATTTTACCCACTCGCATCGTGTTCTGCTGTACGATATAAAATCCATCTTGCTCTATTGTCATAAATTCATAATCTAGCGGTATGGAGTCAACGTCATCATCATAGTGCTCTGGAACTCTATCAACAGCAAGGCGAATGACAGATCCTACACGATATTCTTCTTTTAATAAATCTTCTGCAGTGTATACGCAATATGTTTCTCCAGGGATATTACCATTATCATTAGTTCTAAAAGAGTATGTTATATACCATTTCTCTGCCGCTTCATCATAATAATGGTTCTCTATTGTACCATCAACGATTAGTTCGGGATGTTGATGGGCATAAGCAATCATATTCTGGTATCTAAAGAAATCGCGTTCAACTTTTTGAATGTCGCCTTTAGCCTGAGTAAACATAATAGTTCCTGCGAATATAAAGAAAATGGAAAATACGATAAAGAATGTTAATAATGATAAGATTCCACTATACTTGCTAGGGACTACATAATACGATCTGCCGAAGTGATATATCCTTGGTCCTCTAGAATAACTACCTCCCCTAAAACTGCTACCATGAGAAGAAGAGCCTCCGCTACGCGATCCTCCAGAATGAGAATGTCCGCCATGTGAACCTGATGGCATAAATACCTCCTAACTTTCATTAATATATTATCATTATAGCAAATAGAATGACGAATGTAAATAAATTTATAAAAAACTTGCCATTAGATAGTAAAAAGTAGATAAACATAAATGTAGCAAAAGTTATAAGAACTTTATAAAATAAGATTACACCTTTAATTAAGCCAACTTTTATTAAACTATCAACCTTAGTTTTTATTATATTCCGCGAGTAGTAAAGATTTATTTTACATTTAATTTTGTTTGTGATATAACATATTTAGGAGAAAATATGGAGAATAATATTACACCAAGTAATTTCATAGAACAAGCTATTATTGAAGATATTAAAGACAAAGGAATCAAGACGATAATCACTCGTTTCCCACCCGAGCCGAATGGATATCCGCACATTGGACATGTCAAAGCGATGTGCATAGATTTTTTAACAGCAGAGAAATTTAAAGGTTACACCAATCTAAGAATGGATGATACCAATCCTAGCAAGGAGAGCGAGCATTTCGTGAAAGCTTTGCAGTCAGCTATTAAATGGCTTGGCTTTAAATACAAGAAGATGTACTATGCGTCCGACTATTATGATTTTTTATTTGAGTGTGCAGTAGATTTGATTAAACAAGGCAAAGCCTATGTATGCGACTTAAGTGCAGAAGAGATTTCTGCTACTCGTGGCACACTTACCGAACCGGGACAGGATAGTCCGTATCGAAATCGTAGCGTGGATGAGAATCTGGCTTTATTCATGGATATGAAGGCGGATAAATTTAAGGACGGAGAAAAAACACTGCGTGCTAAAATTGATATGAAACATCCTAATATCAACATGCGTGACCCGGTCATATATAGAATTTCACACGAAACACATTATCGTCAAGGTAATAAGTGGTGTATATATCCCATGTATGACTTTGCTCATCCACTAGAAGACGCACACGAGGGTATCACACATTCATTATGCAGTCTTGAGTTCGAGGATCATAGACCATTATATAATTGGGTATTAGATAATGTCAGACTCGTGACTGGACTTAAGCCTAGGCAGATAGAGTTTGCTCGTCTGAATATTGATGGTACCATTATGAGCAAACGTTACCTGCGTGAGTTAGTAGAAGGTGGCTATGTTGATGGCTGGGATGACCCAAGAATGCCTACATTGGAGGCATTCAAAAGGCGAGGATATACTCCTAATAGTATTAAAGAATTTTGCACTCGAATAGGTGTGGCTAAATCAAATAGTCTAGTTCAGCCACATATATTAGAAGCGTGTATCAGAGAAGAATTGAATAAAAATGCCATGCGAGTGGTGGCGGTGGTCGACCCATTGAAGATAAATATCACTAACTATGATGCCAACAAAGTAAAGAAGGTATTGGTGTCTAATAATCCTACCATTCCGAACACTAAAAAACATACTATGTTATTTAGCAATGAATTGTATATTGAGCAAGAAGATTTTATGGAGAATCCTAAGCCAAAATTCTTCCGACTCACACCTAATGGATATGTGAGACTTATGGGTGCATATATTATTCGCTGTGATGAAATAGTGAAAAACGATTTAGGCGAGATTGAGTATCTGAATTGTAGTATAGTTTATGACGCTAAAGAACAGAATATAAAACCGAAGGGTACTATTCACTGGCTCAGTAGAAAACATTGTAAAAAGATTCGTACGAGAAAGTTTGCAAATCTCCTAAAAGAAGGCGAAGTATTTGAAAGCGGTATGCTAGATAAAATCATCAATCCTAATTCAATGGTGGAGAAAGAGTCATACATAGAACCATTCGCCTTGAAACAGAAAGGAAATATGCAATTCGTCCGTATAGGATATTATATAGAAGATAGCAAATTATCCAAAAAAGATAGTAGAATCTATCTTGAAACGGTAAGTTTGAAAGATAGCAAATAAGCATTAATGAATACAAAACTAAGAAGGGGAATTAGAAATTTATTAGTGGCGCTTATCACAATTATGATTTGTGTGATGAGTTTTTTTGCTATTATAAATATTACTTTCAATTTCGTATACATTAGAAGTGATGTATATGAGTTCTCGATGCAACCTACACTTAATAAAGATGTGACTAAGAGCGGAGTCGCAGGGGATGTGGTTTACTTTAATAAGTACTCGGAAATAAAGCGTGGAGATATAGTAATAGCGGATTGCTGGTGGAATGATAGAAAAGTAGTTAAACGTCTAGTGGGTACGCCGGGAGATAAAATACAAATTAAGGATGAGGGAGAGAACTACGGACTCTATGTTAATGATGAATTATTTTATTTGACTAGGAAAACATCAATCTCAGACCATGGTAAGTTAGGCGGTAGTACAGCTAAATATTATGATTACTTAGCATATCTAAATAATTCTGAATTTCAAGAAACGGTGGAGACTGACGAAAAAGGAAATAAGTATATCAGATTAAGAGAGAACGATTATTTCTTGATGGGAGATAATTGGGCGGAAAGTACAGATTCTATTGAGTATGGAGTAGAGAAAAGAAATTCGATATACGGCAGAGCGGAGATTATTATATATGTGGGTGAAAATAGATTTTTCTCTATGGTTAAACACATGTTATTAATCGTATTTAGGTAGAGTATGAATTTAGTGTTAGATAAGTGGAAGAGAGAGGATATATCGTGCTTTCAATCATATCTGAAAGGACTAGAGAGAACAGACAAAATTGAGTGGACGAAAAAGATAATTAATACGAATATGCCTCTACTTGCAATCCCTACTCCTGAGTTGAGAAGGATAGCAAAAGAGATAGCTAGGGGGAATTATTTATCTTTTCTTGAATATGGACTTAATGATTATTACGAAAATGCAGTTATCAATGGGACTCTCATTACTAAGATAAAAGATTTTAATAAAATGCAATCCTATCTAGACAAGTATTCTCTTAATGCAGAGAATTGGGCAGTATGTGATTTGCTATCTTTTAATATTAAAGATAATGAAGAAAGCTATTATAAACTCTCGCTAGATTACATAAAATCAAGACATATTTTCACGCGTCGTATAGGCGTGATTATATGGTTTAGTTATATTAATGATAAAAACTATTTATTAAAAATATTTAATGAAATTAAGCAAATGAAAGATGAGAGCGAATATTATGTCAATATGGCACTATCTTGGTTTATAGCTGAATGCTTTATCAAACAGAGAGAATTGACTATTGAGTTTTTGGAATTAAATTGCTTAAATAAATTCACGGCAAATAAAATGGTACAAAAATGTAGAGACAGCTTTAGAGTCAGTAAAGAAGATAAAAAAATATTATTAAAATATAAAATTAAATAGGACAAAATACTTGCGAATTTTTGTTTTAATGGAAAATTAAAAATCAATAAAAATTGCCCAAAAATACTATAAATTGGGCATTTTTATTAAAAATAATATCATTTTTAATTATTTTTATTATTAATTAAAAATTTTTTATGAATTAAATTAAAATTTTTTAAAAGTTAAATATAAGAGTTTTTTACATAAAAATAAAATCCTTACAAACAATAGAGTAAGGAGTTATTATGAAAAAGAAAATTTTATTATTTTTAGCATTCGCATTTATAATAGTGGGAGTGATGATTAATCCAATTGATAGAATGCAAGTAAGTGCTAGTTTTGATACGCAAATAAACTACAAATCAGCAGTTTTAATAGAAAAAAATTCAGGAAAGATATTATTTGACTCGAATGCTCATGAAAGATTGCCTATAGCTAGTGTCACTAAACTTATGACGGTTTTATTGACTTTGGAGCATGTGAAATCTGGCGACATTTCACTAGATGACAAAGTACGAATTAGCACTAACGCCAATGGCATGGGAGGTAGTCAAATATTCCTTGACGCGAATGACGAATATAGATTAGACGAACTATTAAAGTCTGTAATAGTTGCCAGTGCGAATGATAGTAGTGTGGCATTAGCAGAGCATGTTGCAGGTAGTGAGAATAATTTTGTCCGTATGATGAATGAGAGAGCCAGAGAGCTTAATATGGTAGACACCAATTATGCTAATTGCACAGGATTACCGACTACAGATGGGTACTCATCGGCATACGACCAAGCGATACTTTTGAGTAAGGTATTAAATTATGACGAGTATCACAAATTCTCATCAATATGGAACGAGGATTTCGCTCATCCGTCTGGTAGAACTACACAGATGACCAATACAAATAAGTTATCTAGACACTACGAGGGATGTATAGGCGGCAAGACGGGCTCTACTAATCAAGCTAAATTCTGCCTCGCAGTAGGAGCTAAGCGAAATGATATGGAACTAATCTCTGTAGTATTGGGTGTAGAGAATAGTAAAGATAGATTTAAACTAGCGAGTGACCTATTGAATTATGGTTTTGGAGCGTTTGAAAGCAAGACTATATTTAGTTCATCCGATTTGGAGAACAAAACTATTAAAATCAAAGGTATGGATAGAGAGACGCATTTGACTTGCGACAGAAACTACACTATAGTGACGGAACATGGCAAGGAAGTAAATTATTCTATTAATTATAACTTACCACACATGCTGACGAGCGTACAAGCAGGTCAGATAATTGGAAATGTCGAGATAGTAGTAGACGGAGTAGTGGTCGATTGTATAGATATCAAGTCCACAGAGACTCATAATGAAGCAAGCATATGGGACTATTTTAAAGAGATTACTTTAAGTTAATGAAAACGCTTGAAAAATTTTCTATAGTATGGTAACCTAAATATTATGATTACAATTTTCGCACATATTTCTATGATAGTAAGCGTAGTGTTTTACGCATGGAGTTTATTCGTGAAGACTAAGAGTAAACTCTTCTTATTAGAGACGATTAGTACAGTGTTCTTCGCCCTACAATACGCCTTCCTATTCGCATGGGTGGGCATGATTATAGCGATAGTCGACATGATTAGAGTTGGGATATTCTTCTTCTTGGAGAAATATAATTGTTCACATAAATCAAAAGTGATCACAATCATTATTAGTTATATTATAGCTCTGATATTGTCTATCGTGACATGGGCGGGCTGGTATTGCATTATTCCGCTGATAGGTCTCACTCTAATGTACCTATTCACAGTGATACCTAATCTTACATTACTTAAGATTAGTATAGTATTCAATGTACTCTGTACGACAGTGTATTTGTTCTTCTTAGGAAGTGTATTCAATATGGTATTAGAGATAATTCTATTAATTGCGTGTATCATAGGTACAGCTATTGATATAGTGAAAGATAGTAGAAAAAAGAAGGCTAAGATTTAGCCTTTTTTAGTGACCAATCGATAGTATCTATAATAGTATTATATTATTTTTATTTAAGTACTTGATTTTATATAAATTTTATGTTATAATGCACGAGTTGGAAGTTTTTTCAACCTAAAAACGCATATTTGCAGTCGATTAAAGTAAATATGTGTCCTTACCTAGCAATAGGTCTAAAGTCCATAAGGAGGTATATATGAAAAATTACGAAATGATGTACATCATTCCTAGTCAATCCACTGATGAAGATAAAGAGAGCATGATTGCTCTAGTCAATGGTATGATAGAGAAAGATGGTGGCAAGATTGAGTCTGTAGAGCGTATCGGTAATAAGAAATTAGCGTACGAGATAGACAAAAAGCGCGAAGGCTACTATGTATTAGTGAACTTCACAGCAGATGCTTCAGTTCCTAATAAACTCGGCTCATTATTGTCAATTACTAATAATATAATGCGTTATATCATCGTGGCTAAATAGTCACTAACATTAGGCGGACTAGATATGGTCTAGTCGCAAGAAGGAGAAATTTATGAACAAAGTGTATTTAATAGGTAATCTTACTAGAGACCCAGAGTTGTCTAGTACTAATAGCGGAGTATCTGTGAGCCGTTTCTCTATCGCTGTAACTAGGAGATTCAGCAATGCAGAGGGCGAGAGAGAAACAGATTTCTTCAATATCACGGCATGGCGTGGTACTGCAGAGAACTGCGCTAAGTTCTTGAAGAAAGGTAGCAAAGTAGCGGTGTCTGGCTCAATCCAAATTAGGAATTATGAGCGTCAGGACGGTACCAAAGGTCTGTCTGTAGATATTATAGCAGATGAAGTTGAATTTTTATCATCTAAAAATGACGGCTCTTCAGAGGGAGGCATGTCAATATCTGGTAATCAACCAGTGAGTGAATTACAACCTGTCAGCGATGATGACCTACCTTTTTAAAGAGCGTTCGTAGTATTGCATCTTAGTTTCGTTCCCTAGCGGTCAAGGCACACGATGCAACACTACTCAGGCTTTCGAATAAGAGGAATTAACTTGAAAAAGGTCGCTCGAGATTTATGTCTTAACTTCAGTACGCTATAGCGTAAGGCGTACGAGACAAAACCACTCGCTTCCTCGTGTAAGCGGAAAAATATTGTAAAGGGTCGCTCGTAAAAGCAAAATTATTAAATAAAATGCACTTATATGTGTTTAATCTCATGATTGTATTGTCATGAAAATATCAAAAATCTAAAAAAGGAGAATATATGGAAGAAGTAAAGGAAGTAGTTGAGACTCCAGCAGTCGAGACTAAACCAGTAGAGAAAAAGAAATTCGTTCGTCACAATAAGAACAAGAAGAAAGTTTGTGCTTTCTGTGAAGATAAGAATTGCAAGTTTATTGACTACAAAGATGTCAATAGACTAAAGAAATTCGTGACAGAGAAAGGTAAAATCATCCCATCTCGTCAGACTGGTACATGTGCTAGACACCAGAGAGAATTGACAGTCGCTATCAAGCGTGCTAGAAATATTGCATTGTTACCATTCAGCGGTGACTAAAAAATCAACAGCGAGTAAATCGCTGTTTTTTGTTGCTTATATAGTTTAGGTTGCTTAAATCTAAAAAGGTTAACTATAAAACTATACAAATCTTAAGTTTTTTCACTTTTGTAAAATGTAATTTCTTTCATAGTTTCACCTTGACTTACAGATTTTTTATTTTTATCTTTTTTAGAAAATTATTTAATCTCTAGTCTTTTCTAGTATAGTAGGTTAATCTGCGTTCGCCATGTTTTTGTATTATGCCGGAGTCGGAGAGTTCTTTAAGGCATCTTTCAATAGTTGTTTCAGATAGGGTGGGACATAATGTGATAATCTCTGCCTTTGTGAATTTGCCGATTTTTGTCTTTATAATGTCTTGCACTTGGACTAAGGCGGTAGAATTTTTCTTAAGTAAAATATTTGCTCTATTGTCAAAATCTCTGTACGCTTTTAGGATTACCGACAATAGATATTTTATAAATTCAGTTGGGTTGTTATCGTTAGTCATCCATTTAATAGAGCTTAATTGTAATGCGTCATAATAGTCATTTTTTGTTTCTTCGATAATCTTTTCGATAGAGATGAATTTACCTACATTGTAATCAAATTTATATAGTAATAGCAATGTTAGGAGTCGACTCATCCTGCCATTTCCGTCATTGAATGGGTGTATGCACAAGAAATCTAAAATAAATATAGGGATTAAAATCAACGGGTCAATGTCACATTTGCTGGTAGCGATATTAAATTCTTCACATAGTCTAGTTACTGCATCAGGAATCTCGTATGGCTCTAATGGTGTAAATCGCACAAAAGAACAGCCGTCTAAGCGTGTTTCAGAAATATAGTTCTGTACATTTTTATATTTCCCGTCGATAGACTTTTCTGAGTATTTATATAAATCTCCATGCAGTTGCAAGATATACTGACTCTTGATAGGGATGAACTCATAGCTCTCATGAATAGTATTTAGCACATCTCGATAACCTAATATCTCTCGTTCATCTCTATTTTTAGGAGTGGTCTTATTGTCTAAAATTTGTTTGATTCTAGTCGAGGTGGTGACAATTCCTTCGATTTTATTTGATGCTTCGGTACTTTGAATCTTTGCAACTTCAATAAGCTTATTGACCTTTGATTTATTCTTTAATTCAATGTTGGACAGTTTTCCTTTAAATTCATGAATTTGAGAGATATAGCCAAAGATCTCATTGTCCCAGCTAATATCTTTGTATTTTGAATAATTAAATATTTTCATAATTTAGCTCCTTATTGCATCATTTTATTATATTTGATGCAATAAACCAAGGGTTTTAATCAATTTCATTGCATCATTTTGGGGAATTTGATGCAATAAGGCGATTTCATGATGCAAAAAGACTCTATCCTTATTTGTATAAGGAATAGTTTTTTTATGGTATTGAGTGAACTATTCTTTTTCGTCGGTGTCTTTTTTGTTTTTTTTGCTAGTTTACGGACTCTAGCTCGCAAATCTTCCATTTGAGCATTGCTGAGTTGCATTTCTTCTGCTAATAGTTTTTTGTCTACAGCGACATGTCTATAGAACATAAACAGCTCAAACTCTGTCATTTCAGTAGTAGCATTGAATAGATTGATAATACTAGCGAGTCCAATACTGGCATACTGCACAGCTCGCCTAGCTGGACTAATAATATCTTGCATATTAGTACAAGTTAAAATTACTTGACTCTGGTCAATCATTTTCTCGTAGTTGATAATCAGTTGCTCTTCTGGACTTTGATTATCATCTGCAAAAGTAGTAATGCGAATCAGTCTCTCATAAATGGTTTTATCATATCGACCATCCTCTTTTGTGGGACTGGAGTTTAATCTGACCTCAGTAATCTTAATATTAGAATATTCATAGCAAATTCTTGAACAAATTTTTTTAGCCAAGTCGTCAAACTTGCTAAAAGTTCCAAATAAAAAATTATCAACTCCAAAAGCTATTAGTTGTCTAAAAATTTTTTTGAGCTTTTCTTCATCTACATTATTTAAACAATCTACACCAAACACTGAACAGGTATACATAGAATTAGCCCTTTTTACGAAAATCCGTATTAATAGTAATTATATTAGTTCGGTTTGTCAATTATATTTACGGAAAAGAGTAAGACAATTATGTTGTTTTTACTTAAAATCGTAAAAATGAATCTAAGAGAAGCTATTAAAACACGAATATTAGAATTGACAAATGAAAATTTGTCTTTGACTTCTTTGTGTTTAAATTCTAATATTACACCATCAACTATATTTGATTTTATATACGGAAAGAGTAAATACCCTAATATTTTAACGATAAAGAAGTTATGTCAGGGTGCAAATGTTACTTTACAAGAGTTTTTCAATAGAGATTACTTTAATAATGAAGAAGTTTTCTAAACGAATTATACGGAATGCCGTAAGACTTTAAATTAAAATTTACTTAATATCGTAATATGACATATAGAGATGCGTTAATAAAAAGAATAAATGAATTAGTTAAAGATGAACAATCTTTAACGAATGCTTGTTTAAAATCGGGGATAACTCCTTCGACTTTGTTTGACTTTATAAATGGGAAAACAAAACATCCGAGTTCGTATACAATTAAAAAATTATGTGTTGGGTTAGAAATTTCGTTGAAAGATTTTTATGCTAGACCATATTTTGAAAATAATGAAGATGTTTAGATAAGTATACAAAACCTAAGATATTTTTGATTAGGACTTTTGTTTGCTATTAATTTTTCATTTTGCTATAATGTTTTAAGACTGAACTGGTGACAATTTGATACCGGTTGAAATTATTATTAGACGAAAGGGAAATTGATATTATGAATGTAGAGAATATTGGAGAAGAATTGGCGGTCTTGGTTAAGAAATTCGAACTTACCAAGTCTTGTCTCCATATGGATGACTTGCAGACTCGTATGTCCGCTCTCATGAAAGAGCGTGAGTCGCTATCTTTCTGGAACAACCTTGACTACGCTATGCAGACGAATAAAGAAATCAAGTCGTTGCAGGATCTATTCAGTGAAGTGCAGAATCTTCAGGACAGATTGACTGCTCTCATCGACACTGTGAAGAGTCTCGAGAGCGAGACGGACATTGACATGCTTAATCTCGCTTTTAGCGAAATGTTGGACCTGCGTGAGAAAGTGGATGAACTGAATGTGCGCACACTTTTGGACGAGAAATATGACAACAATGACGCTATCATCACTATTCACTCGGGTGCTGGCGGTACTGAGGCGCAGGACTGGGTGGTTATGCTTAGTCGTATGTACAAGATGTATGCTAGCAAGAATAATTTTGAATTTAGTATCGTGGACAAGCTAGACGGCAATGACGCGGGGCTGAAGTCTATCGTACTTTGGATTAAGGGCGAATATGCGTATGGTAAACTCAAGGGCGAGATGGGAGTGCACAGGCTGGTGCGTATCAGTCCATTTGATAGCAATAAGAGACGACATACTAGTTTCGCCTCCGTCGAGGTCGTGCCTGCGATTACGAAAGAGACTAGCGTCAAGGTCAATAATGAAGACCTTAGGATTGACACCTATCGTTCGTCCGGAGCTGGTGGGCAGAATGTGAATAAAGTGGAGACTGCTGTGCGTATCACTCACATACCTACTGGTATAGTGGTTACCTGTCAGAACGAGCGTAGCCAACTGCAAAATCGTGAGAATGCTATGAAGATACTGACGAGTAAACTTGTGGCACTAGAAGAAGAAAAACATCGTCAGAACCTTAACGAAATCAAGGGAGACTTGAAGCGTATCGAATGGGGCAGTCAGATACGAAGCTATGTGTTCCAACCTTACACTATGGTCAAAGACCACCGCACTGACTATGAGACGAGCGATGTGGAGGGCGTCATGGATGGAGATTTGTCCTCATTCATCAATGAGTATCTGAAAAAATCACATTCTAAGAGCGAGAACTAATATGAAAATATATGATTATATGAACTTATTGATACTGCGAGATAAAAAAACAGTTGATGAACTCAACAATGGACTGCATTTAGTATTTGACCCCTTACGCAAGCTCGCTAAAATTGACATGGATGCAGAGGTTTTACCACTCAATAAAAATTCGGTCGCTGTAGTCGTGAAAGAAAGAGACGAATATAGCCTATATCTCGTCTGCGGGACTGAGTATATGTCGGACAGCACTGAACTGATAGTGAAAGATAAGAATATCAATTCAATCTATCGCTATTATCAGACACAACTATTAGGATAAAAAGGAGAACTTTAGTCTAGCTAAATAAATCAAAAATGCACTATTAATAGTGCATTTTTTAATTTAAGTCAAGTGGTATATTTTCTGCCAAGGCACGATTGGAGTAAGCTTTATCTCCTGTGACCTCTTTTATTACCTTGATATATTCAGGCATATCAAATTTCTCATCTTCACTCGCCATCTCGATCTCGCACACTGCATGCTTTTTGGCAATCGGGTATTCGTCCAGCTCGAAATAATGATTGTCGTGCATTATGCAGAATCTATCTTTTCGAATCTGATGAAGATTAGTATTAGCGGTGTTTAGAAGTGAGACATATTCACGCTCACTGATTCTGCGCTCGGTCTCAATGCGTTTCATTGGTGTGACTTGTTTCTTAGTAGTGGCGGTGTATATGTAGCTACCGTCCAATCCACGCTGGCGAATACGAGTTTCTTCGTCAGCCGAGTCGGTATTCAGATAGGTCTGTATGATATTGACCTTCTTGCAATTCGCTAGTTTCACGAGTAGGTTAGGCTCGGGGCGTTCTACTAAGAACTTACGCTCTATCTCGAACGGCTCTGGCTCGCCTAGGAAGGCACATATCTCTTTTAATAGTCGTTTAATCTTAAGATCGAAAGCGGTGGAATTATCGATTGCACGCAAATGGGGATGTCCTATCCATGCGTTCATTGTCTTGGTGTCTGCTATCCTTGCTTCTTCTATCGACTCTCTTCTCGCTTGATTATTGTCCTTAGTATAGAATTCTTCCGCTCCTTTAGCGGCGGTGACTAGATGGAAAACCGCATCATAATAGTGGTCACGCATCTTAATTTCGCTCAAATTTAAATCTTTTAAGATTCTATAATATTCTTCATCGCTCATGTACGCTCTCGTGTCCATTAGTCCACGGTCGCATATCAGTATTACTTTATCGTAAGGCAGACTCTTACATGCCTCTTCGTAGAAGCGCTCTTTCTCTATCTGCAACTTTACTATGTTTTTTTCAAATTCGTAGTTGTCTTTGATTAGATTGGGATTCAGATTATTTAATATTAGTTCGGTGGCGGTCTCGTTTAGAAATATCACTTTATACCCACGCTGAGATAGTTTCTGCTCAATGTAGCTAAGTCCTGTGGTCTTGCCTGCACATGGTCCGCCTGTGATAACGATTTTAGAAAATTTCATATTTTATCCTTTTAACCCCTATATTCGTATGATATTATTTTGTTTTGATTTTGTCAAATCAAGTGGGGAGTTATTAGTTAAATATTGTTAAAAATATTTTTGTGTTTTGAGTTGATTATATTGATTATTTGTAGTATAATTTTTCTATGAAATCAGGCTTTAAGATACTGGCTATCGAGAGTAGTTGTGATGAAACGAGCTGTGCTGTCGTGGTGGACGGCAGGCTTTGTCTATCCAATATCGTGTCTAGCCAGATCGATATTCATACTCGTTTCGGTGGAGTCGTGCCTGAAGTGGCTAGCAGAAACCATGTGACTGCGATTGATAGTGTAGTGAATCTCGCACTAGAGAAAGCGGGCTGTACGCTAGACGATATTGATGCTATCGCTGTCACTTATGGGGCTGGACTGATAGGTTCGCTCTTGGTAGGCGTGAGCTATGCTAAAGGGCTTGCTTATGCCACGAAAAAACCACTCATTGCAGTCAATCATATATATGGACATATAGCAGGCAATTATCTGACATACCCTGAGCTAGAGCCTCCGTTTATCTGTCTAGTCGTGAGCGGTGG
Organism: Candidatus Onthoplasma sp.; assembly: GCA_965646995.1. Taxonomy (GTDB): domain Bacteria; phylum Bacillota; class Clostridia; order Christensenellales; family UBA1242; genus Onthoplasma. The sequence continues at coordinate 172,170 of CBFGBH010000001.1, read as the reverse complement.
GCATACCGCTATTATAAAAGTGGCAGACTATAATCATCATGAAATTGTAGGCAATACTTTAGATGACGCAGTAGGCGAGTGTTTTGATAAAGTCGCTCGTGTGCTCGGTCTAGGCTATCCTGGGGGCCCTAAGGTAAGTAAGCTCGCTGAGAGTGGGAGCGCGAATATTCAGTTCACTAAGCCAAACGACACATTGGGGCTGAACTTTAGCTTTAGTGGGAAAAAGACTGCGGTCATAAATTTTATTCATAAATTAGAGCAAGCGGGCAAAGACCTTCCACGAGAAGATATATGTGCGAGTTTCGAGACTTGGGTAGTGGATGAACTGGTAGATAAAACCATTCGTGCGTGCGAGCAGTATGGGTATAAAAAGGTAGTCGTCGCAGGCGGTGTCAGTGCAAATACGAGACTAAGACGAGAATTAAGCGAGAAAGCGAAAGCAAAAGGTATCGAATGCTTCGTGCCTAGGTTTGAGTATTGTACTGACAATGCGGCGATGATAGGCAGTGCGGCATATTTTGCTTATCGAGACGGAGTAGGGATTGCGGACATGTCGCTCGCACCTAAACCAAATCTGAGTCTATAAGGAGAAATAATGGAATTAGAGAAATTGATAAAAGAGAGATGTTCGTGTCGTACATATCTTCCTACTGCTATTAGTGATGAACAGATATATAAAATTGTAGAGTCTGCTAGATTGGCCCTTCTAGTAAAAATACTCAACAATGAAAATTCGTGTGCATCAAAGCGGAAAAAGAGAGACATGACATTGCCAACATAATGGAAAACTACTATATTAAAAATAGAGACAATAAAGAAGCGATGGAAGGAGCGGGTAGCGTTTTCTCTACCGGTAAAATTCTAGAACAATGCCCGGCGATTATTCTAGTGTTCACAGATAGCGAAAGGATTGATAGAAGTAAGGTTGAAGATATTTCCGCCGTTTTAGGCATTGGTGGTGTGGTCGAACACATGATGCTCATAGCTACATATAAGGGATTGGGATGTTTATGGATTGCTGATACGTATTTTGTACGAAGCTAATTAGCCGATTACATTTTAGATAAAATTAAAGGAACTAAATACGAAACATTTATCAATGAAAGCAATAGATTATTATGCGCCATGGCAGTAGGAGAAGCGGGCGAGCATAAATATACTCGACCACGCAAACCAATGGATGAAATTTTGTGTATTATTAACAATTAAAATAAGTATGTTTATTAAGGAAATAAATTATGAAGCATGAGATGAAATTACAGCATTCGCCATTTGATAGTATTAAGTCAGGTGATAAGACTATAGAAATGCGACTATACGATGAGAAAAGGCAGAAACTAAAAGTATATGATACGATAGAGTTTACCGATTTATTAACGAGTGAGAAGATGTTAGTAAAAATACTCAAGATGCATCGATATAAAAATTTTGATGAACTGTATTCACATTTTGACAAAAGTAAACTTGGTTATAAGAAAAATGAAACAGCTCATCCGAACGATATGTCACAATACTATTCTGATGAAGAAATCAAAAAGTATGGTGTGGTTGGTATCGAGATAGAGAGATTATAGCAGGATATTAACCGCAGAATACAAATTTTATTTTAAGAGGAAATATTGAAATTTTCTCAATTTGCGTCCATAGTCTTTTGAGATATACTATGTACGCAACTTCATTTGCGTCCATGGTGAAATGGATATCACATAAGTCTTCGGAACTTAGATTTCGGGTTCGAGCCCTGATGGACGCGCCAACTATACTATACAAAAAGTCTTTTTTTGAAAAGGCTTTGACACACCATATGCAGTCGTGTATGAATGATTTTGACACTGTATACAGATTTAAAACTTGGTTGTAAAAAGTAAAAGTGAAAGAAATTGGAAATAAGTGTCTTTTTAAGATATTGAAAGTTTCGATTATTTGATAAAATTTTGATTTTTTAATCAAAATAATCCGTCGCGAAATTAATTTCGCGAAATCAAAATTTAGGTATGAAGAAATTAATAATAATCAAAATAAATCAAAAAAAAGTTGGGAGTAAAAGCAAAAATGAAAAGATCTGAATTTGTAAATACTGTTTTTAAAAAATTGGAACAAAATCATATATTTCTTTATCATGATATTTCAAAAGAAGAATTCGAAAAACATAAGCAAAAATTTTTATATAATATTGACGAGTTAGACGAAACTCATTTTGAAGCAGGTATGCTTAAACTTTTTGCTTTGTTTAAAGATGCACATACTCAATATTGTGGTGTTAAATTTAATTATGTAAAGGCTTCTATCACACTAATTGATAAAGATTTTTATATTAAGCATGACGGACATTTAAAAAAGATAGAAAAGATTAATGGAAATCCAATTGAAGAAGTTGTTGAAAAATTGAAAGAGTTAATCCCTTATGAAGTTGAAACCTGGGCTTATAATAGAGCTCTTCAAATGATGTATTGTCCCAAGGCCATGAAAATGATTGACTGTGGAGATGCTTATGATAAAATAAAATATTATTGCGAAAACGGTGAAGAGATTGTTGCAAAATTACCAACGCCTGAAGAATCCAAAGTTCAGTTTGTGCAAAAACCATTTTATGAAAGCGAAAAGCTTAATGATGATGAAATTTTGTATATTCGTTATCGTGTTTGTGCAGATATGAAAGATTATTCTTTTGCAAAATTTGTTGAGGATATTGCAAAGAGTTACAAGAAATTGCCTAAAGCTTGCTTAGTTGATGTGAGATATAATACAGGTGGAAATGATGTTGTGATATACCCACTTGTCAATTGGCTAAAAGAAAAAAATATAAAATCTTATGTGCTGATGAACGGCTCAACCTTTTCAAGTGGTACATTTGCACTTGGTGTTTTTAAAAAGAAGTTAAACGCAACGTTAATTGGCACCGAAGCAGGTCAGCCAACTTGCAATTATGGAAATATTCGTTATGAAGATGTAGATGATAAAGAATTTACCTATTGCACAAGATATTTTGAACTTACATCATATCACAATAAAAATGCACCTGTTGAATATTTTAAAGGTAGCAACTTAGAGTATTTTGATTATACTGGTATTATTAGACCAGATGTAAGAATTGAAAATAAAATTAAAGATCTCGATAAAGGCATTGATACTCAACTAGAAGAGAGTATAAAAATAATTAAGTATGAAATTGTAAAAGAACAAGAAACTAACAAAACACTTGAAAGTTAAGTTAAAAGCGTATATTTTTTGATTTTCGCGAAATCAAAACTTTGTCGAAAAATCAAAATTTGATTTAACTTTTGATTTATTTTGATTATTTTTGATTTTTATGCTAAAATTTAGCCGTCGCGAAATCAAAACTAAAAAATCAAAAAAAAGACTTCGTTGTCAGTTGACACAACTATACTATACAAAAAGTCTTTTTTATAAGACACAAAACCATACTATGTGCAGTGGTGAACAAGAGATTTTGGTACTGGATATAAAATTTTAAAAAGATATTATTATATTTCAATGTAAAAATGCAAAGCAGAGTCTTTTTAATGAAATGATTATAGGAGAAGTAATGCTAAAATATTTGGAAGTAAGCGGGACAGATTATGAAATGGGTTTTCAAATAGGTGAATTTTTAAAAACCTATAAAAAAAAGAATAGTTGATTTAGATAATAAAATAAATTTAGCTAAAGGCGCTGTTGACAAACTCGAAAACAAATTAAAAAATCAATTTCCACATTTATTAGACGAAATTTATGGAAGAGCGGATGGTGCAAATGTGTCAAGGGAAAGTATGATGCTTATGTTTTTCCCTGAAATATACAAAAGAATTGATGGTTGCACAACTTTAATTGTAAAAAAGCAAAATTCAGTGTTACTTGCACATAATGAATATAATAAAAATTTTTGATTTTCGCAAAATGAAAAGAATAGCAAAAATCAAATTTTGGAAGAAGGAGCAAAAAGTGAAAATATGTATTGTTCAACACAAATCTACACTTAATAAAAAATATAATATCGCATATATAAAAGATGCTATAATTAAGGCGAAGAAAAAGAAGTGTGATTTAATAGTTTTTCCAGAATTATTTTTGACAGGTTATTTAATAAAAGAAAATGCCAAAAATGTTGCGGAAACTGTTTCTGGGAATTCAGTCAAGGAATTAAAAAGTTTGTGTAAACAATATAGCATGATTTGTATATGTGGCTTCGCAAGGGAAGATAAAGCCAGAGTGTTTAATAGTGCGTGTGTCATTGATAAAAATGGCGAATTGGTTGGGTTTTATGATAAAACTCATTTATTTGGAGATGAAAAGCTATATTTTGCAAAAGGAAATGAATTAAAAGTTTTTGACACATCTATTGGTAAACTAGGCGTCTTGATATGCTATGATATAGAATTTCCTGAGCCTTCACGAATTTTAGCTTTAAATGGTGCAGATATTATTTGTTGTATCGCTGCCAATATGAAACCTTATAACAAGCTTCACAAAATGTTTATAAAGACGAGAGCAATGGAAAATGGAATACCTGTTGTTTATTGCAACTATATCGGTAAAGATGAAGATTTTGATTATGTTGGAGAGTCCAATATAGTTGATGTAAATGGTAAATACATGTTTAAGTCATCGAAGAAGAATAAATTATTTTATGGCAGTTTGGTTGATTCTAAGATTAAAGATGATAATATTAATTATCTAAAAAATAGGAGAGAAGATTTATATTAGAAATGTATTATTCGTAAAATGAAAAGGGCAAAATCAAAAAAAGACTTTGTTGTTAGTTGACACGGCTATATTGTATTAAAAGTATTTTAAGAAGGTGTAGATAAGAAGAAAAATATATCATGTTTCAAAAACTTCAAATTTAACTATATTAGAACCGCGTATTTGTTCTCATGATAAAGCCTATGTGTATGCGTCATATCATCTTGAAACTGCATTGCTATTTGGTGGAGGTCTTTGGAGTGATTGGGATTTCATTTATAAAAGAAATTATGATACGGGAGAGTTGACTTTTAGCGAAACTTATTCGGGAATTTTTGATAAAACATTTGAAGGGAAAGGATGTGTTTTATATGAGGTTGAAGATAGCGGATTTTTAGAAGGTCAAACACACATGTGGGATGAAATTGTGAGTGAAAATCCTACGAGAATTATAAAAGAAACTAAAATTAACAATTTGGCAGAAGAAATTAGAAAGCATGAAAAGCATAATAAAATTAAAATAGAAATGTTTGAAAACACAAAAGAATATAAAGAAAAAATAGCGAAACATATATTGAATTTGAAGAAATATAGTGATATTGATAAACAGAATAATTCAGATGTCTTAATAATGGAATTTGGCGAATTGGTAAAATAAGTTTTGATTTTTAATCAAAAAATTGGTTGTCGCAAAATCAAAAAATCAAAATTTCAAAACTATACTGATACAGAATGCAAAGAGTTGTGTTATAATTAAATTATGAAAACGATGGCAAAGATTGCGATACAGATTGTTATAATTATATTGATCATACTTCTAAGTATGATTTCTACCATTGCCATTTTGACACCAAAAGCAGATAAATTAATAGCTCAGACTATACCAGAAAGTTTTTTTATTACAAATAGCACATATATTGATTATCAAGAAAAGGATGATTGTTCAGCTTATTCAACAGCGTATGTTCTTCGATATTTAGGAAAAGATGTTTCAGGTAAGGAAATTTATCCACAAATGAAAAGATTTTTTGGACTAATGACGATACGAAGTATAAATAAAGTGATTGAAAAACATGGTTATAAAGCTCGAAGTTATCATGGAAGTATTGATACATTAAAACAAAGAATTGCACAAGATAAGCCAGTGATTTGCTATATAAAAAATAATGATGATACACATTATGTTGTTGCAGTTGGATATGATAGTGAGAACATATATTTGGTCGATTCGATAAAAGAAAATGAAAATGTTTTAAATTCAGATTTGTATAATCGTAAGGTTGGAATAAAAGAGTTTAAACAGTTATGGACGACTAAATGGTATTTTTGCAACAATATTTATATTGTTGTTGATTATAAATAAAGTGTCGATTAATGAGTATAAAGTCAAATACAATCACTAGCAAAGCTTCGTGAATCTTAGTTGAAAATGATACAGATTGCAAATATCTGTGGTATAATAAAAATACTAATTGGGGGATTATAATGAAAGAGTTTTATCTTGAGAATACGCCTATCGCGTATTATATTGACGACACAGCGGAAAAAGATTGGGTGGTGTTCATACATGCGGCATTTGTAGACCACAGGATGTTTGAAAAGCAGTTTAAATATTTTTCTGGTAAATACAATTTACTCGCTGTTGACATCATTGGACATGGAAACTCAACCAAAACTCATAGAGGAGATTCTATTGAAAAGATGTCTTATTGGATAAATCAAATTTTTCAGAGACATAACATAGTTAAAGCACACTTTGTTGGGGTCTCATTGGGTGCTGTATTCATACAAGATTTTGCTAATAAATATGAGGACAAAGTTTTGTCGCTCTCTTGTTTTGGTGGATATGATATAAATAATTTTGACTCGCAAAAACAAAAAGGTAATTCAAAAGAGCAGATGAAAATGATGCTAAAAGCAATGTTTTCAATAAAATGGTTTGCAAAAGCTAACAAAAAAATTTCAGCATATACCATAGAGGCACAAGAAGAGTTTTATAATTTGAATATACAGTTTAAGAAAAAATCATTTATGTATTTAGCAAAATTACAAAACCTAATCAACAAATTTCCAAAGAAGCAAAGAAGCTATCAACTGTTAGTTGGTTGTGGAGAACATGATATTCCTATGGAACTAGATATTGTGAAAGAATGGGCAGGAAGTGAGCATTGTGAAAAAGTAATAATGCAAGGTGCAGGACATTGTGTGAACATGGATAAGCCAAAAGAGTTTAACGAATGTTTAGAAAACTTTTGGTGTAAAATCAAATAAGTATGGTTTAAAAGTAGCAAAAATGAAAAAGTTTCAGAAATTATAACATGTTGAAAATTAGTGGTTTGAAACTAATTACAAAATATAATTAATACAAAAAATATCTATTTTATAATATAAAAGATTTATAGTTGTTTAACCATAGGAGAAAGAATGAAAGATTTAATGAAGAGCAATATTTATGATTGCGGAGATGAAATAATAATAGTTGGGAGCTGTCTAAAAAGTATGCAACCAAAAGCTTATGAGACTTTAGAGCAGATGAAATTACCCATATTTGATTTATGCTTAGAGCAGAGTCATATTAATATGGCGATTACTAAAATACTAGGTATGATACGAACAAAAATCATCAAGCATATAATATTTGCTAGCGTAGACAAGTCACCACATTGTATACAAATTCATTATATACAAGATGAGATAAGAAAATTGGGCTTTAATACCAAGTTTACTAATTATGTGTCGGTCGATAATGAGTTAGTTGAGATTAGTCCTGAGATTATTAAACTGTCGAAAAACTTAAAACAATTAAATTTATTAGTTAAAATTGAAAAGTAAAGAAAGAGTTGTGTCGACTTTAAGCCACACTGAAAAACTAGACTTTCGAGGAACTTAATTGAGAGTAGTAGATGAATCGGTTTTATTTTACTCGATTGTACTGAGTTATGTGATTAAGATAGTCTGCTATGACAAAAACTTCATACCTATTAATTCAATACTATCCACGAGTGGAGTATGGACAGGTGTCGATAGGTCAGTGGATAGATATTTTTTGTTGTCATCAGCAAAAGTCGTCACTGCGTCTTTCTCGCTAAGTACACAGCCAAGGAAATTAGCTCCAGCAGAGATGCCTATTGGTAGAGATAGTGTGGTACAAAGTTTTTGACTCATGGCGATAGCATCCTTATCGCTAATTGGAATAATCTCATCAATAATACCTTCGTCATAAAGATTAGGGACTATTTCATCGCTAATACCTTGTATTCTATGATGACAGAAGGGTGGTATATTAGATAATATTCTAGCACTACTAGGCTCTATTGCTACTATTTTAGTACCTATTGACTTTTTCAGAGCAGTGCCAACTCCGGAGAGCGTGCCTGATGTGCCTACTCCAGCGACAAAACTATATACATTTTTATTCTTTAATTTAGTTTTTATTTCGCGTGCTGTGAATAGTGTATGTGCTTTTATATTACTTGTGTTAGCGAACTGTTCTGTACAAAAGTAGCCATTTGTTTTATATTCTTCACATAGTGCGAAAGCGGATCTAAAATCATCCGTTTCAACTAATGTAGCACCGAATAATCTAATTAGCCTTTTTCGCTCTTCACTCATATTTTTTGGCATGATGATTGTGACGGGATTACCGAGAATATTTGCCACGGCGCAGATAGATATTCCCATATTTCCACTTGATACTTCTACGATTTTATCTCCGATATGTAATTTATCGTCTTTATATGCGTCATAAAAAATTTGATAGGCTACTTTATCTTTAATACTACCTGTGAGTGAATACCACTCGCATTTTATATAGGCTTTGTGATAATGTCCTAAGAAACGATATGTGATCTCTAACATAGGAGTATTCGTTGTGAGTTTTTTAATACATGCAAATTTTCTTTTTAAAGATTGTGATAATACCATAATTATTTATATGAATTTATTTATTAGGTTGTTTAATTCGTGTTATTTTAGTTGACTTATCAACATATAGTGTATAATATAATAATATTATTTTTTCAGGGAAAGATAGTGTAGGAGATGAAATGAAAGAATTTATAAAAAAATTTAAGATAACTTCTTTGTTGTTAAGTATAGCGTATCTTGTTTTTGGTATAGTGCTTATAGCGTGGCCAAATGGGGCAAAACTCACAATTATATATATTTTATCATCGTTGATAGTAGTGCATGGAGTAATAAATGTTGTCAATTATTTTCTATATGGCTATGAGCCATTTGGTTTCATGAGCGGAGTGTTGAATGTCACATTTGGTCTGCTTTTATTGGGTAATGCTGACTTGCTCGCTGGTTCAGCTGTGTTCGCCTTGACTTTTGGCTTTGTGTTCATATTTAGAGCATTGGGCAAGATTCAGAACTCGTTTGATTATCGCAGATTTGGTGTGAAAACATGGTGGTTAAATATGCTATTTGGTGTCATCATGCTTATATTGGGTGTAGTGGTATTGGCCTATCCGTTTGCAAGTGAGAAATATTTACTTATATTCTTAGGAGCGGGTATCATTGTGGACAGTGTTATGCAGATAGTGAGTATGTGTATCATTACTAATAAAGTTAAAAAGATTAAGCACACACTAAAAGGTGTATTCAAGGGACAAGTTGAGGAAGATGTCATAGATGTGACTGATTATACTATAGAGAAAGATGATTAGAGTCGTCAGATTACTGACGATTTTTCTTTTGTCTATATCGAGAAAGGTTTGGATAACAATAGAGTGTGTGATATAATAATTTTAGGAGAAATATATGAGTAAACCAAAGAATTTAATCAAAGAAATAGAGTGTTTTGAGCCTAGCAGTGAACAGGAAGAAATGGATAAAAATTTATTCTTAAGAGCTTTAAAAGAGAATAAAGATGTACTAACAAGGAAGAACGAGGTTTTGCACTGTACTGCGTCTGCTATGGTAGTGGACGAAGATGTGAAGCAGGCATTGTTTGTGTATCATTTGTTATACAAAAGTTGGATATATCCGGGCGGTCATGCAGATGGCGAAAGTGATTTATTAGCGGTAGCAAAACGAGAGGTCGAAGAAGAAACTGGATTGTCTGTCATTCCATTAAATGATGGTAAAATATTCACTCTCCAAGCACTGCCCGTCGAGAGTCATATTAGACATGGTAAATATGTGTCAGCCCATACTCACTATGATGTATTGTATCTGTTCGTTGCTAAGAATGAAGATAAAGGTAAGATTAGAAAATTAGAGAGTGAAAATTCAGCTGTTAAATGGATAGATATTAAAGATATAGATAATATTGATTGTGAGGGATGGTTTAAACCAGTTTTCACAAAAGTACAACAGAAATTAAAAGTACAAACAAAAATGAAAAAATTAGTCTTAAGTGGTAGTGCTTCTTGTCAAAAAGAATTGTTGGAATTAAAGAGTGCTTTAGATAAATCATACGAAATCATCGACTATCCGAGATCAATATCTAAAGATGAATTTATGTCAATCTATCCTATTAGACATAAAGAATTCTACCAAGCTCTTGACGTGTGTGATTTGTTTATACTCTGTAATTTTGACAAAAACGGAGTGAGCGGTTATGTAGGGGCTGCAGGCTTTGCAGAAATGGCATATATAGTGAATAGAAAACTAAATGGGGCGAATGTGGAAATATATATTTTCAAAGAGCCGTCTAGTCAGGCGCAGTCGTATGACGAAATTCAATTATGGCTAAAGTTAGGTTGGATTAAACTTTGGAATAATTAAGGAGAAATAATTGGGGTATTTGTGGAGTCCGTGGCATGGGTGTCATAAGTGTAGCCCGGGATGCAAAAACTGTTATGTATTTTATTTAGATAAAAAAAGAGATAAAGTTGCAAACATTGTCACTAAATCAAAGACGAATTTCAATCTTCCATTAAAGAAAAGTAGAGACGGCGAGTATAAACTACCTGCAGGTAGTGAGATAGCGACTTGCTTTACTTCAGATTTCTTCCTTGAAGAAGCAGACGAGTGGAGAGCAGAGACTTGGGAGATTATTAAGAAACGACCGGATCTGAAATTCTTGATATGTACTAAACGTCCAGAGCGGATAAAAAATTGTCTACCAATTGACTGGAATGAGGGTTATGATAATGTTGCTATAGCGGTCACCTGTGAGAATCAAGTCATGGCGGACAAACGAATTCCGATATTTATCAATGTTCCAGTTAAAATAAGATTTATATTCATAGCGCCAATACTCGAATATGTCGATTTGTCTAAATTCTTAACAGAGAAGAGAATTGATAGGGTTGCGGTTGGTGGAGAGTCGTACAGCAATGCGAGAGTGTGTGATTTTGAATGGGTCGAAAAGATATATAGAGATTGCATTAAGTATGGAGTTGAGTTTGATTTTCATCAGACTGGGTCGAATTTTAGAAAGGACGGAAAAATATATTCAATCAGACATAGAGATGAGTATTCGCAAGCAAAAAAAGCAGAAGCATATTTAAAGAAAAAATATAGATGATAAATGGAGAATAGTGAATGACAGGGATTTTATATTTTAGTAGTACGGGAAATAGTTTATATATTGCGAAAAAGATAAGCGGGCAGTTAGGCGGAGAGATTATCTATATTCCTAAATATGTGGGTAAGGGTAGTGAGTTTGAGCGAATGATACTCGTCACACCTATATACTCATATGGAATGCCAAGACACGTGTACGATTTATTGCCTAGATTGGACAAGAATGTAGAACTGATAGTCGTGCAGAATTACGGTGGTATGGTTGGCGGTGCGGACTATCTCATGCGACAGTATTGTGAAAGGAATGGATTGAATCTTAAAGGCATATATGTATTGCAAATGCCAGAGAATTTCACTACCGCTTTCATTGTGCCGAAGTTCTATATCAATAGTATTTTAAAGTCGGCAGACAAGCGAATATGTAAGGTAATTGAGAATATAAAAAACGAGAATTTCATTTTGCCAAAACCCAAAAAGACTAAAGAGAAAAAATATCTCACAAATATGGCTAACTGGCACATAATAGGAGAGAGATTCAATGTGTCCGCTGATTGTATCAAGTGTGGCAAATGTGTAAAGCTCTGTCCAGTAGGTAATATTAAATTTGAAAATGGTCAGATAGTATTCGGGAATAAGTGTGTTGCTTGTCTTGGCTGTTATCATCGCTGTCCAGCAAAGGCGATACGATATATGAATAAAAAGAAAAAAGACAGATACATAAATCCTAATATAAATGAAAACGAAATAGGCAGATAATTATATGACTGTTAAGTAAATTATGGACATATTAAAAAATAAGGTTATTAATTTTAATAAATTAATCGAATTTGGTTTCGTCGAGAGAAATGGGAATTATAGTTACTCGACATATATTTTAAATAAACAATTTAAGTTGCATATTGAGATTTCTGAAGATTCAAAGATAAGCACAAAACTAATAGAGCTAGATACGGATGAAGAATATATTTTACATAAGACTGATTATACAGGAGAATTCGTAGGATGCGTTCGTGACGAGTATGAGAGTATTATGACATCAATAATGAATAATTGCTTTGAACGAGATGTATTCAAAGAAGCGCAAACACGAGAGATAATAAAATATATCAATGATAAATATGGAGATGAATTAGAATTCTTATGGAAGAAATTCGATAACAATGCTATTATAAGAAGAAAAGACAATAAGAAATGGTATATACTTTTTATCTCTTTGCCTAAAAAAAAGTTAGCATTAAAAGGGGAGAATATAGTAGAAATCATTGATATCCGTGTGGAATATAGTAGGCTCATAAAACTACTGGATAAAAAGCATTACTTTCCAGCCTACCATATGAATAAGAAGAGTTGGATGACGATTTTACTCGATGGGACACTTGATGATAAAGACTTATTTCAACTAATCGATGAAAGTTACCTGTTGGCTAAAAGATAGAAAAACTCCCAAAATTTAATTGACAAAGCTAGGTAGGGGGGGTATACTCATTGTGTCACATTTACGTTTCGTATCGCTATTTAACTCACTGCGGAATCTTCTTTTGTGGGAACCCTGAATGCTCAAGGCACTCAATGTGACTCAATTCGCACCTGCGTTAAAGCGGAATGTGTTATATAATTCAATGCAAGAATAAGTTTCAAAATGTAGTAAAAAAGAGAAAGGAGAGAATATGTCATACATTAATAGACATGCAAAGTCTGTGCAGGAGATTTATAATAATTACGATGAGGATAGTAGGTTGACTAGGTCTCGACATGGTCAACTAGAATATTTCACGACTATTACATATATAGAGAAATATCTTAAGCCCAATATGAAAGTCCTAGAGATTGGTGCAGGTACAGGTCGATATTCGATAGAACTCGCTCGTCGTGGGATAAATGTGAGTGCGGTTGAGCTGGTAGAGTCTAATCTAAAAGTATTGAAAAAGAATAGTAAAGGTATCAAGAATATCAAGTCGTATCAAGGGGATGCGCTTGATCTATCGAGATTCAAAGACAATTCATTCGATATGGTACTGGTACTTGGCCCTATGTATCATCTGTATTCGAAAAAAGACCAAATGCAAGCAATCAACGAGGCAATCCGTGTATGCAAACCTAATGGTGTATTAATGTTTGCATTTATTCCGATTCATTCTATGATTACAGGTTGGGGTATGGAAGGTAAAAATGTGAGTGTAGCAATAAATGAGAATTTTACACAAGATTTTAAAGCACGCCAGTTCGCTTCTCAAAAATTCACAGGCTTTGAATTGGCTGATTTTGAAGCGTTATTTGAGAAATTGCCGACAGAAAAGTTGCATCTTTTATCTGTGGATAGTGTGCTTGATATGGAGGAAGATAGAAAGAATTTTGAAATGGATGACGATGATTTTGAATTATTCAAAAAATACCATCTCGCCACTTGTGAGAAGATAGAGATAATAGGACTATCTTTCCATGCTCTTTATATTTGTAGGAAACTCGTCTAATCAACAAAACACTTATGGTTTTGAAGATTGAAGCATAAAAAGAACCTAGAAATTAAATTAGGTTCTTTTTTAGATTAACAATAAAAACAAATTAATCAGAAAATTTTTATGGTTTGATACTGATATTAATATTTCCAGTACTGGTTTCAATTTCGCAGATGCCTCCAGTGGTGGATTGTGGAACATTGATTCTACCGGTATGTGTTTTGGCATAGAAAATTTTATTCGATAGGAGTGTTCCGCGAACATTTCCAGTAGAAACCTTAACTTTTATCGTATCTGCATCGCTATCTTCAAAACATACATTTCCGGTTGAAGTATAGATTTCTATGTGTTCAGTCACAATGGTTTTTATAAGGGAGACATTCCCTGTTGAACACTTTATATTAAGATTGTTTGCGTTAATACCGTTTAATACAATTATTCCGGTTGATGTTTCAATATTTAACAATTTCTCAACATTAGACTTTATTTCAACATTTCCAGTACTTAATTTTGCATTAAGATTTTTGAATGTAAAATCTTCACAGATTTTTATATTGCCAGTTGATGAAATGATATTTAAATTCTCAAATGTGGCAGCTGGTAAATATACAATAACAGTGTTTTTGTGCCAGTTAAAAATTCTTTCATACCATTTTCTTTCATCTACTAACTTTATTTTAAGAGTGTTTTCTTCCACGCTTACATTATGATATTCGTTAATTCTCTCTTCGCATACAACCTTAATAGAAGAATCTTCGGATAATTTAAATTCCAAATTACTGGTTTTTAAGTTAATATCAAAATTATTGAATTCTTTTTCAACTGTATGTGTGTTTGTTATTTTATTAGGGTCTACATAATTATTAATACTAATTATAAGAATTATCCCACCTATAATAAGTAAAACTATTCCAATTATAATAAGTGCTTTTTTCATTATTTCGTTCCTCCTTTTTTAATGAATGACTTTTTAGTTGCGATAATTATTTTCTTTGATAATTTTAATGTGATTTTTGTAGACATAGTACAGGTAAAGAACATAAGTATTGCACCACCCAAACCTATAATCGTAGTACCTAAAATAATTAAGTTAAAAGTTCCATCAGATAGATAAGCGATAAAGGTAACCAGTCCCGCCAAAGCCACAGCAATCAAACTAAGTTCTATGACATAGGTAACAATGACAAAAATCCAAATAAGGATATAAAAGGTAAAGACTAAAATAATTCCAGTAATAAGTAGTGGAAACCAAAGAGGAAAGCCTAAAACCAAAAGGACAATCTCCCAAGCTTTCAACGTCCGTTTCGGAATAATTTTTTCTTTTACGAGTTTTACTAGAGATGTATTTTCCGCAATTTGTTCAACAATTTCATCAACAGTTCCAATTTCATTAATTGCTTCTTCTTCGCTTTTCCCTTCTTCAATGCGATCGTCAACCATTTCGTTGTAAAAAGCGATTCGATCCTCAATATCAGATTTAGTAAGTCCTTTTAATTTGCTTCTTAGTTCGTTAAAAAATTCTTCTCTTCTCATCTTTTATTCGCCTCCTCAATAAATGAATATATATCCATAAGCTGTTTCAAATCAGCTTGAAATTCATTAATCCGTTGAACACCTTTTTTAGTGATTTTGTAATACTTTCTTAGTCTACCTTCGTAAATCACAGACCGAACAATTAACATTTGTGTTTCTTCAAGCCTTTTCAATATGGTATACAAAGTGGATTCAGAAAGATTGAGAATCGGCTTTAGGTCCTTAATGATTTTGTATCCGTAAGAATCGTTATTCTTAATTGAGGCAAGGACACAAACATCCAAAACGCCTCTTTTCAGTTGTGCATCCACACAAAACCTCCTATTTTGATATACATCATATCACGAAGTATTATAAATGTCAATAGAATTTTAAAAAAACTGACAGTTAAGTCAGTCTATTTATCTCACAATTAAATCTTCTCGGTCTGGGCCGGTGCCGATTAGACTAACTGGTATGCCGAGATATTTTTCAATAAATCCAATATATTCTTTTGCTTTTTTTGGAAGTCGAGAATATTTTTTTATACCTGTAATATCGAAATTACCTCCGAATGTAATGTATACAGGTTTCATATCTTTCAATCTATCGGGGTTAGTGGAATAGTTTGATGTGACAGTACCATCTTTATCTTCATAACCTATACAGAGTTTGATTTCTTCTAGTTTACCCACAGTGTCTAGATGATTCATAGCAATATCTGTAAAACCATTGATTTGAGTTGCATATTTGAGAGCTACTAAGTCGAGCCAACCGCAACGTCGTGGACGTTTGGTAGTAGTGCCATATTCGTGGCCTAGATCGCGGATTCTATCTCCAGTCTCGTCTAAGAGCTCTGTCACATAAGGGCCTTCGCCTACACGAGAAGAATATGCTTTGATAACTCCAAACACACGACCAATATTATGAGCGTTCAGTCCAGTGCCACTCAAGATACCGCCAATAGTAGTATTACTGCTAGTCACATACGGATATGTACCGAAGTCTATGTCAAGTAGGGTGGCTTGTGCGCCCTCACATACTGCACATTTGCCATCATAGAGCGCAGAGTGGATGAAATTCACTGTGTCACATACATATGGCTTAAGTGCTTTGGCATATTCAGTATATTCTAGCAATGTTTTCTTATAATCAATAGTAGGTTTATTGTATAATTTTAATATTTTATTTTTATTATCAATATTATTCTTAAGTAGAGTAGGGAATTTATCAGACACGAAATCTTCCATTCGTATACCGAAACGCGCCATCTTATCACTATAGCAAGGACCTATACCACGCTTAGTTGTGCCTATTTTGTTTTTACCGCGCATATCTTCTTCGAGTAGGTCGTACTCTTGATGATAGTTAAAAACAACATGGGCTTTCTCGCTAATCAAGAGATTATTGGTGTTAAAACCTGCGTCCTTAATTGTCTTAATCTCGTCTAGTAGTACCTTAGGATCGATTACAACGCCATTACCTATGATTGAGGTTGCACCAGAGAATATTCCTGATGGGATTAGGTGCATAGCAAATTTCATACCGTCTATGACTATGGTGTGACCTGCATTGTTGCCACCTGCACAGCGAAGTGAAATGTCCGCCTTAGTTGATAGATAGTCGATGACTTTACCTTTGCCTTCATCACCGAAAAAAGCTCCTAGCACTACATCTACTTTTTTCATATCAAACTCCTCTTATTTACTATTAGATTATATCAAATAATGTGATACAAAGCAATTAAATATGAAAAAGATTATTCGGAATAATGACATCTTATAAATATAAATTAGTGTGATTTGCTAGTAGCGAATACTGCTAAAGTATTAGGACCGCAGTGACAACCCATAGTGCGATCAATATAACCTATTACCACTTTTTTATTTGTAGTGTTGTTTAAAATAAACTCTTTTAATTCTTCTGCTTCCTGTAATTGATTGGTATGACCAATATATATAGTCTCTGTGCTGTCAAGGTCGGTTTGCTCGAGTAAAATTGTTTTGATTGAATTCAGTGCTTTTTTCTTGCCTAGACTCTTTGCTATCATCTTTAATTTGCCATTAGAATCAGTAGATATAATCGGTACAATATGTAGTAGATTGCCGACGCTGGCAACTATTTTATTTATTCTGCCTGATTTGGTTAAGAATGTTAAACTTCCGGGGACAAAGATTGAAAGAACATTTAGTCCATTATTATTTAGTCTATTATAGATCTCTTCTGCAGAGTGATTTTCATTAGCCATATTAACTGCACATTCAACCATTTTCGCTATACCGAAACTGCCAGTTAGTGAATTGGCAACATATATATGTTTGCCATATTTTTCATTTAACTCATCGGCGGACATGCACGCATTGCTGAAGCTTGAACTTAAACCTCCCGACAGCCCGATGAACACCACATCGTAGCCAGCTGTCACATACTTTGTAAACACTTCAGTATAAGCTTGAACATTGACGCAACCAGTTGAAACATTTTTGACATTTTTTAGTCGGTTGTAAAATTCTTCATCATTTTCTTTAAATTCATCGTAACCATTATACAATTCATTATCAATCATGAAGTTGGTCTCTACAAAGTCTACATTTAGAGAATTTAAATCTTCTTTAGTTAGACTAGAGCAGGTATCTGTGATAATTTTGATTTTGTTTTGCATGCTTTTCTCCTTTTTGACTAGAAATATTGTATGTTGGCACAAACTTAATTACAAGCGAACTAAAAATTTTAATTCTCGACATTTGATTTTCATTTCGCTTTAAAAGCGAATAGTACAAATTACGACAGCAATTATGTGAAAATTTGCTTGTTTATTGAGCATATTTATGATAATATCGTCTTATGGATGATAGATATGTTATTGCTGCTAATTTAGCTTTTTTTAGAAAACAACATGGTTATAGCCAACTTGAATTGGCACAAAAACTGAATTATAGCAACAAAAATATTAGCAAATGGGAGAATGGCGAGACTACTCCTAATGTATTTATATTGAAAAAAATTGCAGAACTATACGGCATAGGTGTAGATGACTTATTAGCAGATAATACAAATAATACAATCGCGGAAGAAGAGCTTCAGACTAGACAGATTAAGAGAAGAAAGAAACTGGCAGATATAGCTTTTCTTTTGCTCGCTAATGCTATACTTTTTTCTGTAGCTAGCGTTGTTATTTATATACTCGGCTCTGCAAGTGTAGAAGGCTTTAATAAATGGCTAATGTATTTGTATATAACTCCATTGTCTGCGATTTCTATATATGTATTTATTAGAGTCAAGAAAAGGTTTGTAGAAGCCGTATCCTTATCTGCAGTAGGTTGGCTAATATGTGCATGTATTTATGCTACATTTCCTAATGCAAGGACAGTGCAATTAGTATTTTTGCTAGGACTAGCATATGAGGCACTGGTAATTTGTGTTGCTTTGGTAATCAATTCAAAATTAATAAATAAGATGGCAAAAAAACTGAGAGAACTGAAAGCTAAGAAAAAAGCGAAGGATTAGAATATTAACAATATTATAAATGATTTTAAAATCGCAAGTAATAAACTGAAAATTAACATTACTAATAACAGCATTAAAGTGCAGAGAAGAAATGACTTATTTTTGAAACAACATTTAAAATAATCGTTAGCATTAGATAGCGTACATAATATTGTTAACATTAATAGAAAGATAATGAATTCAGCGAGAAGATAAATAAGTAGTAGTATCAGCAGTAATAAGACATTAAAGAAGCCATAAATCAACAATATGCTAATAAAGACTACGGTTTGACTATAGACAAAATACAAATAAAATATCAAAGCTAGTGGTATTAGATATTTTTTGCAAGAGAAAAGAATTATTAGTCCATATATTAGTCCAAGACTAAGAAGATTGCCGAATATTAGCATGGCGAATCCCGAGTCTCCCATTAAAAATTTCATGTACGCTATATTAGAAAGGTCGATAGGTAATACTCCGCCATTAAATGATATAGCAGAAAATACTGCCAGCACGATAATTGCTATTGTAGTAATACAGAGTAGGATGAATAGTGCTGTTTTTTTTCTCACGCAGTCAAATAATGAACTAAATAAATTGTTCATAGTTCATAATATGAAAATTTTGTCAAAAATAGTCTTAGAAACTAAGAATTAGTCGTTATTATTATGATAAATTTTTATAAACATTTTCCTATTTTTATTCATACTATGAGGTAGGTGGAGATTATCTACCTAAAAGGAGCAATATGAATTGTTGTAATCATCACGACCATGATAGATGTTGTCATAGGCCGTTCGTTATCAACCCAATTCAGGGTGGTAATAATATAGATAGAATAATATTTACAGGTATTACAGGACCTACTGGTCCGAGAGGACCACAAGGTCCACAAGGCTTCACAGGTCCGCAAGGACCAACAGGTGCAACTGGTCCGACCGGACCACAGGGCCCACAGGGATTAACAGGAGCGACCGGAGCTACAGGAGCAATAGGTGCCACAGGTGCACAAGGCCCACAAGGTGTTCAAGGTGTACAAGGTCCAGTAGGTCCAACCGGTCCACAGGGACCACAAGGACTTCAAGGTATACAGGGATTAACGGGAGCTACGGGGGCCACAGGTGCAACCGGACCAACAGGCCCAACCGGTCCACAAGGTATTCAGGGAGTACCAGGCAGTGCGGGCGGTATAGGCGCTACAGGACCGACTGGTCCAACTGGTCCTCAAGGATTAACCGGAGCAACAGGTTTAACGGGTGCTACAGGACCGACCGGCCCAACTGGTCCCGCAGGTGCAACAGGAGCCACCGGTGCGACAGGTTTAACGGGTGCGACAGGTCCTACTGGTCCAGCAGGAACTAATACGGCAGCTAGTTATGGTAGTTTCTATAACGCTACAGCACAGGATGTTAATAATTCGTCTTTCCCTATGCCGAGCGCGGATGGAATCAAAAATATGACCATAGATTCTGCTACTGGTGTGGTCACATTGTCTAACATTGGCACATATATAGTAGATTACGGTGTGCGTACAGCTAGTGGGGCTACAGCGGGAGATTCATTAGTTTTAAGATTAAATGGCGTAGATGTCACAGGTAGTGGAAGAAGTATTGAGAATAATACTTTGACGAGCGCATCTGCTATCATTACTACGACTGCTGCTAATAGTACTATTAACTTGCAGATACTAAGTTCTAGTAATATCAATTTCTCTGATGCACAAGGTGTCAGTGGTTATATTAGAATAGTTCAGATAGCATAATAATTTGACTTCTAAATAACAATACTGCTTATTTATAGTGGATTAATGTTTTAAAATAGACACAGTAAAAAGACTGCAATTTTGCAGTCTTTTTAATTATTTATCATCCAGTCCACATATACGCCAAAACCACGAGTTGGGTCGTTGATAAGAACGTGAGTTACCGCACCTACGATTTTGCCGTTTTGTACTATTGGGCTTCCGCTCATGCCTTGAATTATTCCACCTGTTTTTTCAAGGAGTGCTTTATCTGTCACTTTGATTATCATACTTTTGTCATCGGCTACCGATTGTTTATTGGCTTTAATGATTTTTATATCATACGCTTTGACGCCTTCGTCGTCTAGCGAACAGTAGATTTTCGCAGGTCCTAATTTGACAGACAATCTTCCGCCTAAATTTGCGGTGCGGGTAGCATCAATAAAGTTTCTATTTAAAATATTGCCATATACGCCATATTTACAATTTGTGTCAGCAAGTCCGATAGAGTCGTCACTAAGATTGATTGACGAACGAATCTCACCTGGGTTATTTTTCTCTCCTTTTTTAATTCCGAGCAGACGGCATTTATATATATTACCACTATCGACAGAGAAATTTTCTCCTAACGAACTATCTACTATAGGATGGCCTACGGCTCCAAATCTGAAATCAGATAGCTTGACATAAGTGAGAGTGCCCACACCACTAGCATTATTTCTGACCCAGAGTCCTAGCTTGTATTTTTTACTTAGCAGGTCATATACAGGTGTTACTTTTGTATTAATTTCTTCTCCGTTTCTCTTAAGTGTTATCGTTAATTCCTTTCCTGCAAAGTTGGGTAGATTAATAATTCTATCTATATCTTGTATGGTGTTGATTTCAATATTTTCTATTTTTATTAGTGCGTCTCCGTCTTGAATGCCGCTGGAGATGATAGGTTCTTTGGTGCCATCTTTTGTGATGACGGCATTACTACCCACACAGATGACTCCTTCACTGAATAGATTAAATCCCACTGTATCTCCGCCGACATAAACTTCGGTATCAGTCAGTAATTTGACATTGACTCTCTTGATAGGTATGAGATTGAAAAGTTTGATAGTGAGTACGGTATCAGTCAGTTCTCCATTGGTTGCAACATCTATATTTTTTGGTAAGTCGAGATTGATGACAGGGCTAAAAGCGTTGTTGTCATTAGCTTGTTCTATGTCGCTAAAGGTTATTACCATGTTATCTGGTAAATCATTTACTTGTTTTATGCTAGGCAATATTAGAGCACAGCCGAGCATTGATAAAATTATAGCTAATGAGAAAATAAAGACTTTTTTCATATAAATTTTACTCCTAGTCTAGTGTGTGAAGAAATATTAATTTTATGTAGAAAAAAGTATTGACAAATCCAAAAACTTGATATAAAATAAAAAAGTACCTTGACAATAGTCGTGCGAGTTCTCTTGGCGGCGACATTGTTACAGGCGAATATATAAAAGGAGAGAGATATGAATATTAATAAGGCTGATATTATCAAAGAGTTCGGTGCTAACGAGAATGATACAGGTTCAATAGAAGTTCAGATAGCCCTACTTAGCGCTAAGATTTCTAACTTAACCGAGCACTTGAAGAAAAATAAGCAAGATAAACACTCTACTCGCGGTCTAAATAAGATGGTTTCTACTAGAAAGAAGTTATTAGATTATCTAGCAGAAGTAGATATCGAGCGTGCACGTGCTATCAAAACTAAACTTGGTCTACGTGGTTAATTGAGAATGAACACCCTTTAGGGTGTTTTTTATTGCTCTTTTGAAATTGGGTATTGACATTTGACTAAATCTAGTTTACAATGCAGATAAATCTAGAGGAGAAAAATATGAGCGAAAGAGAAAAGAAACTGAACGATATGCTGATAGGCGCACTAGAATTAGGTGATGACGACCTCGCAGATATTCTTATAGATAGAGGTGCTGACGGAGACAAGGCGTTCATCTGGTATGCTAAAAATTATGATATAGAAGGCATTCGCAGATTAAAAGATAAAGTCAATGTCAATAGAGTTGATTCAAAGGGGCTAACTGCAGGAGACTATGCTTGCATTGGCGGTAGTGCGGAATTCTGTCGTGAATTGTTTTCAATAGATGGATTGATAGTAAATTGTCAAAATCTCCTCATTGCTTGCGGAAATAACAACATTGAGGCGTTTCGTGAGGTGATGAAATTCTCAGTTAATGTTAATCTAGTACCTCAAGGTACAGTACCTTTCTATGGTGGCGGATTTTCTAATCCTTCTTCGTTGATTTTAGCGGTCAAGGCGCGTAATCTAGAGATGGTGCAAGCGATACGCCCACGAGCAAGTAAGGCGCTGGTTACCTATTCTCCAGGAACTACCAATATCTTTGGTATGCGTATGTGTCGCGAAAATACAGCTCTTCACATAGCGTGCTATAACGCTGACATAGATATAGTGCGTGAATTGAAGAAATACGAAGGTTTCGACGTAAACGCTCTTGGACAGTCGGACGATTCTGCTTTTATGAGTACGTTAAAAGGATTGCAAGAGACTCTTTATAAACTGAATAGAGAAAAAGAAGATAAGCATGAACAAATATACTACGAAGGCTTTTCTTTGATTCGGCAGGCTAGACGAGAAGGAAAATCAGAAGAATATATCCAAGAAATTACGGATAAATATAATAAACAACTTAGAGAAATAAATGATTCTACTACTGAAAGCATGAAAATAATCAAGAGATACGTTTTGACCCTAAAAGAGTTACTAAAAGATAAAAACTTCAATGTGAATGCTAGAAATGAGTATAAAGATACAATACTGAGCACACTCTATGGAGTTATTGTAAACATTAGAGATATGAAGAGAATTAGAGGCCGTCTCATAGAGCCGGACGATAAATATAATGGTTTAAGTTATCTAGATCACCTATTGATTAAACTATATGAGATGATACGCGCGAGAGGCGAGATTGACACTACTAATGAAAATAATATGAAAGTGATAGAAGAGATAAATGCACTATACACAAAGCAACAATCAAAAAATAATGTAGTTGATACGACTTCTGATGAATAAATTATAAAATTAAGATATTAATTTGGAAAAGTTTTTTAAATTGATATCTTTTTTTATTCTAATATGCTATAATTTTAGAGTTTATATTAAGGAGATTACAAAAATGAAAGAGACAACATTTGAGACAAAGATAGGTGGCAGGAAGGTCGAAGTCCAGTTAGGTAAATACTGTGGACAGGCTAGTGGCCATTGTATAGTCAGGTGTGGAGACACTGTAGTTATGGTCAATGCTACTATGTCGAAAGCACCGCGTCCTGGTATGGATTTCTTCCCACTTAGTGTGGATTATGAAGAGAAAATGTATAGTGTAGGTAAAATCCCTGGAGGCTGGAAAAGGCGTGAAGGTCGTCCAGGAGATAGTGCAATCTTGCGCAGTCGTCTAATAGATAGACCACTTCGTCCATTGTTTCCAAAAGGTTTCTACAACGATGTGACTATCGTTGCGACTCCGTTATCAGTAGATACAGATATTGCACCAGAGCCACTAGCTATGCTAGGTAGCTCTATTGCATTGTCAGTCAGCGATATTCCATTTGAGGGGCCTACAGGCTCAGTTAAGATTGGCTGCGTGAATGGTAAATTTATCGTCAATCCTACAGTGGCTGAATTGGACGAGAGTGTACTTGATTTGACAGTCAGCGGTACTAAAGAGGCTATCTTAATGGTGGAAGCAGGAGCGAAAGAGGTATCGGAAGAACTTATGCTCGATGCTATTATGTTCGCCCATGAGGAGATAAAGAAGCAGGTAGCTTTCCAAGAGAAGATAATGAAATCTCTAAAGGTTAAGAAAGCTGAAATTGCGTACGAGACTGTGCCAGCAGAGATTGACAAAGCGGTTAGAGAATACGCAGAGAAGAAAGTGGATAAACTCATGAAAGAGTTTGATCGCCATGTTCGTAATGCAGAGGAAGATACTCTAGAGGTAGAGGTGCAGGAACATTTCAAAGAGATATTCCCAGATAGTGCCAAACATGTTTCAAATGTGCTTTATAGCATGAAGAAAGAGAAAGTTCGTCACAACATTTTATATAAAGGCATCCGCCCAGATGGCAGAAAGCCGAACGAAATCCGCCCAATTTGGTGTGAAGTAGGCTTGCTTCCTAGAGTGCATGGTTCAGGCGTGTTCACTCGTGGAGAGACTCAGGTACTCACTACTTGTACATTAGGTATGATTAGTGAAGCACAAGAATTAGAAGGATTAGACACAGAAGAGTACAAGAGATATATGCACCAATACAACATGCCTGGCTATACTACAGGAGAGGCTAAACCCCTTCGTAGTCCGGGCAGACGAGAGATCGGTCATGGTGCGTTAGCAGAGCGCGCATTGATGGCTGTACTTCCTAGTGAAGAAGAGTTCCCATATGCAATTAGAACTGTGAGCGATGTATTATCTTCTAATGGTTCTACTTCTATGGCGTCTACTTGTGGTAGCACTTTGGCATTGATGGATGCAGGTGTGCCTATCAAAGCTCCAGTAGCAGGTGTGGCTATGGGTCTTATGAAAGACAAAGACAGCGATAGAGTGACAGTACTTACTGATATTCAAGGACTAGAAGACTTCTTTGGAGACATGGACTTTAAGGTAACTGGAACTGCAGAAGGTATCACTGCAATACAGATGGACATTAAAATACATGGTATTGATAGGAAGATACTCACTACCGCATTAGAGCAGGCTAGACTAGGTAGACTAGAGATATTAAAACTCATGCTCAAGACTATTAAGTCGCCTAGAAAAGAGTTGTCAAAATATGCCCCCAAGATAGTTACATTCAAGATTGACCCAGATAAGATTCGTGATGTCATCGGCTCTGGCGGTAAAGTAATCAATCAGATAATAGACGCTACAGGCGTGAAGATTGATATCAAGGATGAGGGAGATGTATTTGTCTCATCTACAGATCAAGAGATGATTAACAAGGCTAAGTCTATGATTTTAAATATCGCTACAGATTTCGAACTTAACTGTGAATATGAGGGCGTAGTATCGAGAACTACTCAATTCGGTGCTTTCGTAGAAGTTGCTCCTGGGAAAGAAGGTATGGTACACATATCTAAACTCTCTAAAGAGCGTGTTGAGAAAGTGGAAGATGTGGTAAAGGTAGGCGATAGAGTACTAGTTAAGACTATTAAAATCGATGAACGCGGTAGAGTAGATATGAAACTAGTTAAAAAATTATAAAAAGAGTCCAAATGGACTCTTTTTTCTAGATAAGATTAAATAGATTATGTGATACTAAATGTTAGGTTCTATATTTGTAGACTTCTTTTTAGGGTCTGGAGTATGATAATTAGTTTCCAGTTTTGACACCGATAGAAACTCTACCAGCGCTGGATGGCGTTTAATACGTTCGCCAAAAGCTAATTTTAGATTGCTCTTAGCAATGTGGGTAAAGATATATTTTAATTCATTTCGTTTGAAGAAAGTAGTAGGCAGAGTGTCTAATAGCTCTGGATGGTCGTACAAATACTTGCCTACTTTGGCTGGAAGTTTGTCTTTAAGTATTAATTGTTTCTCTGTGCTAAGATAGATAAACAAGTCTGGAACTGCATTGAAAGTATCTAACAATATTCTACCTTCGGTCAAAGTATTTTGATATTCGGTACATATACGCTCGAAACCTGATGGGTCGTGTCTTAAACTTATATGGAAAGGTGTGGGATCAGACAAGTCTAGATTCATTCTATCTATATATTTAGGGAAGTGTTTACCATACCTATTCACGAAAGCTTTATTGGCAAACATGTTAAATTCTTCAAGATGGGTTTGGAGTTCAACTCGATCTTCTCCTTTTATTTTCGAGATAGGTAGACTCAAGTTTGAGAATATTTCTTTAGGTGCGTGTATTAAGAATAAAGGATTTTCATTGACTAGTTTTAGCCACAATCCGATATATAGAGATGTGTTTTTAGTTACAAGCTTATTAGGATTAGATACTTTTTCACTCATATTTCGTAGTTCTACTAATTGGGCAGAGTATTTAACTATCAATAAATCAACAATTTGTCTATCATTGACACCTTTAATTAATTCATTTTTTAAATCGTTTATCATTTCATAAGCTAAGTTATTTCTAGAGGTCTCTAACAATAGGAATTGTTCTTTTTCTTCTAAATCTTTTTTCTTACTTTTTTCTTGCGTGATTTTTCTTTCTGCTTCTTGTCGTTTGTAGTCGTCAGTCTGCTGGATAGCGGCTTTCTCTGCTAGATATTTGGCACGTAGTTCTTCGCTACGATGCTTCTCAATATGTTTATTTGATACGTATTTTCTAGTTATTTTTGGCATAATTACTCCTTATTAAAACTATTAAAAGATAGCACATGAATGTAAGTTTGTCAAGATTAAATAATATTTTGGTCTTAAATTTGGACAATTATTAATAGATTATAATATGAAAAAAAGTTTAATGAGAGCAAACATCGTGATAATGGCTATGTTTATAGCTTTAATTGCTATCACTTTTTCTAATTCCAGAGCATTGAGTGTGTCAGGCGATAGCCGGGTGATTTATTCTGGGAATAGTGAGAATAACAATGTATCATTTATGATAAATGTATATCAACATGAAGATTGCGTGAAAAACATGTTAGATATCTTAGATATCTTTAATGTAAAGACTACATTTTTTATAGGTGGCTCGTGGGCGGTCAAAAATATAGATTTGGTAAAAGAAATCTATACTCGCGGTCATGAATTAGGTAATCATGGATTCTATCATCGTGACCATGACAAAATTGATTTTGATACCAATATTCAAGAGATTACATTATGTCATAAAGTAGTTAGTGAGAATCTCGGTATTGAAATGACGCTTTTTGCACCTCCGAGCGGAGCATATGATATTACTACTGTAGACGCTGCCACCAGTCTCAATTACAAGACTATAATGTGGACACATGATACTATTGATTGGAGAGACCAGGACGCAGACCTTATCTATAAGCGCGCTACTAAAAATCTTTCAAACGGAGATTTGATACTGATGCACCCTACGGAAAAGACGGTTACAGCACTTACGAGTATTCTTTCTCAGGCTATTAACAATGGATTTAATCCGACAACTGTGTCGAAATGCTTGTAAACGATAAAAAATAGTTTTCTTTTAAAAAATTTTATTGTATAATCAAGTCAAAGGACGATTATGGCAATATATAAATCTTCATTTAATAAAAAACCAGAAAGAGAAAAGCCGAAACGCGAAAAGGTGGAGAAACAACCAAAAGCTGCACCAGAAAAAACCGAAAGACCGAAAAGACGGCATAAAGTAAACAAACCACTAATTGCGTTAATAGTTTTTTCGCTAGTTTTCTTGGTATGCGTACTACCTAATAATTTTATCAAAAGTTTCGTATTAGGTTTGATAGGACTATTGGTATATCCGGTGTGTATTATCGGAATTTTATTTTCGATATATTTTATGCAGAATAGACGCATTCGAGTGAAAAAACAGTATGTGATATATCTCACCTGTGCATTGGCTGTCATCTGGTTTATATTTCATTTGATATTGACTAATCGGTTGTCTATGGAGAACTACGGAGTTTTCTTGGCTGAGAGTTATCTCGCGAGAACTACCGCAGGTGGTCTGATATTTAGTTTGATTAGTTATCCTATAGTGAAATTGCTCACTATTGTAGGAGCGTATATATTCAGTGCGATAGCTCTCGCTATATTTGTAGGCTTGATAATAGATTATGTTATAGTGGAGCGTTCGGTAGGGCATGCGGAGAAAAAGTCCAAATTTGATTTTAGAAATATAGAAGAATTCGAGATGGAAGAGAAGCCAAAAGAAATCTCTAAAGAAGAACATCAAAAACAGATAGCTAAACGTCGTCTTGGCTTAGAGAAGGGCGAGACTACTGTAATCTCTAGTAGTATGCCCGGATATGAAACCGCACCGAGAAAAATTGAGAGTAGACCGATGTCCAAGCGTGAATATATCTTGACTCCGCTAGAGCCTATCATACCACAAGAGAATAATGTGGATGACTTATTCTTAGATAATTCAACTGGATATTTTAATAGCAAAAAAATTAATAAAGTCCATGAAGCAAAACCTTTAGCAAAAACTGAACCGGTCGAAATAAAAACTAAAGAAGAGAAGAAAAATGCAGTTGAAAACAAAGAAGAGAAGAAAGATTATAATATTCTAGACGCATTAACTCCCGAAACGACGGATTCTACAGTGCGAATGGAAGATTCTTCAAGTGATGAATATGCGGATATATTCGCAGATGATGAGTTAGACACTACCGACTATGAAGAGATATCATCTACTGAAATATTGCCAACCGATTTAGACGAAGAGACTAGAATTGAGCATGAAGAAAAGAATTTTGAAGAGCCTGATTTTGAGACAGAAGATGAAGAGTTAGAGTTGGATAACCTAGATGAAGATTACACTGGAGATACCAACGAAGTAGAAGAAATCACTCCGAATATTGACGAGCATGAGTATGTAGACGAGTATTCGGCTAGCGTTGAAAACTCTAAATTAGGTAGTACAGTAGAGACCGAAGTGGTGCGTCCGAGTGTGGATTTAACTAAATTTAATCTTCCTAATGTAGTGAAAAAACCAGTCCAAGAAGTCGAACAAGTAAAAATTGACGATATCAAACCAAAAGAAGAGATACCGCCATATGTAGCTCCACCGGTAGAATTATTAAACTATATGGAGACTTCAGGTCGTATATCAGACGAAGAGTTACAGGACAATATTGAGAGGCTAGAGCAGGTATTAGAGGACTTCAAAGTACCAGCCAAAGTCAATAATGTTCAGGTTGGTCCAGCAGTTACTAGATATGAATTGACTATGCCGAGAGGTATATCAGTAAATAAGATAGCTCAGATGGCAGACGACATCGCTATGACACTGGCATCCAATGGTGCAATTCGTGTAGAAGCTCCTATTCCGGGCAAAAACTCAGTTGGTATAGAAGTGCCGAATAATCAAGTTACTCCAGTATCTTTACGCGAACTTATAGATAGTAATGAATTTAGAGTGCGTGGCAATCCTATGTCGTTCGTTCTCGGTAAGGACATTAATGGAGACATTATGTTCTGTAATCTAGATAAGATGCCTCATATGCTAGTAGCAGGTAGTACTGGTAGTGGTAAATCTGTATGTCTAAATACAATGTTGCTCAGTATGTGTTATAAGTCTGGACCACAAGATTTGCGATTAATCTTAGTCGATCCTAAGATGGTAGAATTCTCTACCTATAACGGACTGCCACATCTACTCATTCCAGAAGTTATTACGGGTAAAGACATGACTATCAATGCGCTTGACTGGACGGTAAAAGAGATGGAGCGAAGATATGCACTTTTTGCTAAAAATCATGTCGTGAATATTAATGAGTTCAATAAGTTAGAAGCAGTCAAAAATAAAGCAATGGAGAAACTGCCTTTCATTGTAGTAGTTGTGGATGAGTTGGCTGACTTGATGCTGGAAGCTAAGCGTGAGATAGAAGATAGAATTGCGAAACTAGCTGCAAAAGCTCGTGCGGCAGGAATACACTTAGTACTGGCTACACAGCGTCCGTCTGTAGATGTCATCACAGGTACTGTCAAAGCAAATCTTCCTTCTCGTATTGCGTTTGCTCTCACTAACTATATGGATAGTAAGACAGTGCTTGATGGTGGCGGTGCCGAGAAACTACTCGGTAAAGGCGATATGTTATTTAAGCCACAGGATAAGCCTGAGCCTAAACGAATACAGGGAGCATATGTTTCTAATGCGGAGATTAGTGCGGTAGTTAAATTTATCAAAGATAATAACAAACCTGTTTATGATGACGATGCTGGTCGTGCGATTAAAAATCCACACCAGTCTAGTAGTAATTCACATGATAATGCTAGTGTGGGAGAGCAAGATTTTGATCCGGTACTAAAAGACGCACTTAGACTATTTATTCAGAACAAGCAAGCTAGCGGTAGTATGATATCTCGTCGTTATTCGGTAGGCTTCAATCGTGCCGGTAGAATTATGGACCAAATGGAACGAGCTGGTTTCATTGGCCCACAAGAAGGCTCGAAGCCTAGACAAGTCCTAATCACAATGGATGAATATAAAGCAATCTTCGGCGAAGAATAAAAAATGACCTATGTAGGTCATTTTTTCTATACAAGTTAGTTAGAGGTATCTTTTGTATATTAAAATACTTTATCTCAAGTGTTAGGGTTAGTACACTTATATATCTACTGCGCGAACACTAAAGGAATTTGATTTTTACAGTCGATATATTAAAGCAATGTCGTTTTATATTAAATAATATAATTTAAAAGGATGAATTTTATACAAGGTGTGAATACCTCCTAACTAATTTTTAGCATAAAACATACTAAAAACGATATAATAATAACATATATTATGGTATTTTGGCAAGTAAAAAATCATGATTTCTGCTAAATTTTTAAAATTTTAGCAGAAATTTGGTTAGAAAATTGTCGAAAAATATACTATGTGTAATGATTAATAAAAAGTTGAGAGAATTAAGGAAGAAAAATAACTGGTCGCAAACTGATGTTGCGCAAATGTTAAATATTGGGCAAACAACTCTTTCTTCGTATGAAACAGGTGTGAGTAAACCAGATAATGACTTGCTGGTTAAATTTTCTAATCTTTATCATGTTTCAACAGATGAATTATTAGGTAACGAACATCCAAACATTGTGTATCTTAGTTCTATGTCGAAAGAGGCTCAAAATATAGTGCGAATTATGGAGAAACTTGACGATAAGAATATTGGCAAATTAGAGGCATATGCTTTGGCTCTAAAAGAAAATCAAGAAGAGAAAAAATAATATTTAATATCAAAAACAAAAATAAAAAGCTGGAGAATGACTCCAGTTTTTTGGTGCACCAAATGGAAACTAAATTGAACCTAGAAATTTCTAGGTTCAATTTTTATATAACTTTAGAATTTTTATCGTTCACAACTTTTTCAGCTCGTTTTATCCAATCTTTTTCTTCCTCGTTTTCAATACCTATATTATAGTAAGAAGCAAGAATTGATAGAGTTAAGTCTGGGTTAAACGAAAGCAACTTAGCTTTATTTCTTACAAACAATTCGCTTATTATTTTAATTCTAGCCTGTCTGCTCCCTAAATGAATTTGACAATGACAATTTGGACACAATGGAACAATATTGTTTGGAATATCTAAATTTATATCTTTATCAAAGTAATATTCTTCTTGTCTATTCATTGGCACAATATGATGTCCCTCAACATAATTATGTAAATCAGTTGATTCAAAATAAAAGTGCTTTTTGTCGTGGCAATCGCATATATAATTTGCATTTTCTAATACACTATCACGAATTTTCTTTTGAGTCTTGAATCTTTTTCTACCAGTTCCATCGATTCCTTTCTCTGGCTTACGATGAACATCTGCTATATCTTCTAAGTCATCATCACTTTCAATTATATCTTCATCAATAGGTATTACTGTATGAGCCTGCTTAAGGATTGAAGAATTTGCAAAATTGATAAATTTTTCTAAATTCGCAAATTGATTATCCAGTTTGCTTAAATTGTTAGTTATGGCACTTATGTCATATTTATAATCATTCCCACCAGAGAAAATAGCTGTTAAAAATCTAAAACAATATGATTTTAAAAATTCTCCTTGTAACTGAGAAAGTTCACACTGACCATATAATGTATCTTCTACAATTTTAAGATATTCAAATTGTTTGTTTGCAGATGACTTTTTTTGTAGATAATTAGACATATCTAAATATTCAGTTAATGAATTGAATTTGGTATCGGTTGAAAGATTTTTTATTGGAAAAAATGGAATAACATCAATATTCAATGTATTTAAACTATTGACATCCATTTGCATTTTATTATATGTAATAGGAACTTCATTTTTTAAATTAATTTGAGATGTTAGCAGTGCAATTTTTTTATAATTGTTATTTAATAAGAAAGTCAAATCCCTTTCCATTTGATTGCAAATGGTTGGCATTAAGCTTTGTTCTATAATAACATTGCCTTGTTTAGAGTCAATGGGGGTAAAGAAAACAACCACTTTCTCAAAAGGTAAATTATCTCCTTCAACAAAAGCACCATATTGACTATATAAAGAACGCTCTTCTTTTGATAAACAGAATCTATAATTCGTAATTTCAAAGAAATTAAACTCCTCATTTAGTCTATCAATAATCGCATTAAGAAATTTGTCTGGAGAGTCATATCCTTTTGACTTTAATATAATCGGATTGTTTCCAGAACTTAAAGATTTAAAGAATTCCTCTTTAATGACTAATATTTGAGACATTCTATTTCCTCCAATCAAAATTTGAAATTAAAACTTCATCTCTACTATTTTTTGAACCGACATTATCAATATTTTTGACATAAAAATTGTGTGTTTTTATCCATTCTGCTAATAGGTTATTTTGGGCATCGTTATGATAAAGAACATTAGACAATATGAACTTGTATCCATTTAAATGTAAATTAGTTATATAATCCAACAATTTTGTTTCTTCATCAGCATTCCAACCTACGAAACCTCGTTTCCCATCATTATATGTTGCGTTTGTAATAAAGTAAGGTGGGTCAAAGTAAAATACAGAATTTTTGTCATATTTTAGGCAATTTATGCTCTCATAAGATAAATTGTATAATTGATAATTTTCTGTTTTCGGAGTAAAAAGTTTTATTCTCTCAATCAATGTTTCATTATATGAACAATTACCAACAGGTGAATTAAATTCTAGTTTTGAGTTAAATCTCATTTGATTTTGGAAACAATACATATGCAGAACAAACAATTTGTAAATATCGTTTGTTTTGTTATAATCATCTCTCAATTTTAAATACGATTCTTTATCAGCTTTTTTTAAATTAAATTTATTTATTATATCTTCAACTTTGTTTATGATTGTTTGTTTATCAGTATTGAGCAAAAGATTTATGATATTATATGTGTGTGGTAAAAACTCATTATATATCACTTGTTCTGCAACAACATTAGCTCCAACATTAAAAGCTCCACCCATAATGTCTATAAATGAAGAGATGTGTTTTGGCATTACTTTCAAAATCTCATTAAAGATACTATATTTACTTCCGGTATAGTTCAATGGGGACTTGATTATTTCATTATCTTTTTCAAAATATATTATTATCTCTTTAAGATTTTCACCTTTTTGACTAGAACGGATGTTTTTATACTCTTTATATGGAAATTCATAAACTTTTACATTATGATTTTTTGCAAATTTGCTCGCAAGTTTTGTTATATCCTCTATTGAAATTAAACCTTGAGTGCTATAACTCATTATAATGTGCTTAAATTGTGCTTGACGGAACAAGTCCTCTAAATTAATTAATGCTTGTTCTTTTCGTGTATATTTAGACTTTTCGTTGATTTCTTTTCTACGCCCAGTTATACCACCAATATTAGGGTAATCATATTTTGCAATACTTTCTAATAAATGATAAGCAGAGCTATAATCCGTAATAGTGTAAGGTGGGTCTAAGTATAAAATATCCCCATTAATTTTACGAATGAGCTCATTGCTGTCAAGATTATAAATTTTATTTAAGTTAATTGTATTTGTTTCATTAATTGTTATAGGTTCTAATACAAACGGTTTAAAAGCTCGTTTATCCCATTTTTTTAAGTAAGCTTCATATGTGCCAGAAGTGTTAGATACACTCATAGTAGATTCTAATAAAGAAGCAATCAAAAAATTGCGTTCTTTTGCATCTATTATAAACTCTTTATATAATTCTTCTATTTCAATTCTTATTCCATCAATTTTTATCGCATTTTCTTCAGTAAAAAACCGCCTATTACCTTTAGGCGAATAATTGTTTGTAATAAAATATTGAGAGTCTGAAATATATGTTTTATTGTTAAAGTATGAAAATGGGTCTATGTTAAATTGTTTTTTAAATAAATTAAAATTTGGAGTAGTTTTATTTTCAAGTTTTGCTTTACTTATGATACTTAGGCAATATAAAAAGTCGTTAGAGATTATGTTGTATTTTTCTTTGAAATAGTCACCAACTGACCCCGAGCCTGAGAATAAATCGCAAAATGTTTTACCTGTTATATTATTTTGTTCAATTACTGAGTTAATGTTTTCTAACATTCGTGTCTTATTTCCTAAAAATCTCATACTACTAATCCCTCTTTGTTAAATATATAATTGTATTATAACATATAATTTGCTAAATTGTGCTACTAAAATAAAAATAATGTAAAAAATTTTCAATTTGGCATTTAGGCGTGTGCTTGGTTATACAAGTGGTGTCGCTTCGCTCCACCAACCAAGCACACGCCAACACAACTGAACTCAATAAAAACAAATCCTTTCGCAAAACGAAAGTGGGCTAAAAAGTGGACACGGCTAAAGCAATCGTGCTCCACTTTTTTCTTCGCCCACTTTCTCTTTTTTGCATTTATACCCCTCAAATTCAAGTTTTAGTGGCTTCTATATAGAAGATATTAAAAAGTTTTAAGTTAGACCGTCAACTTTTTAATATTTTCGTGGATATATAGTGTAAAGGTATTACAAAGTTCGTGTTTTATCAGCATAAACTACGAACAAACACTCTTGTAAATCCGATTTACTTATGAGATATTTTACTCGTAAATATTTCACAAGCGGCAAAAAACTTTAAGTCAGTTTAAGTTTATTTGGGGTTTACTACGGATTTATTTAGGGTTTTGTTTAAGTTAGTTCGTGGTAATTTAGCGAACAACTTGCTAACATTGTGTTAAGTGTTAGCAAACAAGGTCAATAAAATGATTACTAACTGCTAAGTAATATCATTCTTTTTGAAAATTGTTTGTGATACATTTACAAGAGCAATAAAAAGGCACGCAAAATGACAAGCTCAAGTTTTTAGTTTAGAGTGGCGAATAAAAAGCCCAAAGTCCGACTCGGGATATGTATGAGTAGTGGTTGCATTTCATAGGCGTAGAAAAAGAATTATTCTCTTTCTATGCTTTTTTAATTGCCAAATAAAAAAAGGAGGCAATTACTATGAAAATCGTTTTTACAAACACACTCGACACGGAAGTTCTTGACTTATCTTTCTACCAAGTAATTTTGCAAAGAATTATGAAATTGCAGGAACGAGACAATGAGCCACTTTGCCAAAACTAAAATATATTTTGATGGCAGTCATTATATAGGCATACCGCCCACAATTCAACCTTGGAAGAAGAAAAAGTGCAAAAACACAAAGACCACCGACAAAGTAAAAGAAAAGTTTGAAAGACTTTACAAAGAAAACGAAAACAAGACAAAGAAAGAACGAAAAGAAATAATCGCAACTGAACTTATAAAAGAATTGAAAGAGGCTGAACTGACCACAGATTATGTAAACCAACAATTTGAACGAAAAAGAAGAAATGAAACTGAACGAAGAAAACGATTGTATAGAAAAGTATATTTACAAGAATGGAACTATTTTTGCACATTTACTTATGATAGTCAAAAGTTAAATGAAGAAGATTTTAGAGAAAAACTGACTAATTGTTTAAGACACTTGGCAAACCGAAACAAATGGAAATATATAGGAGTTTGGGAACGGAGTCCCACGAATAATAGATTACACTTTCACGGACTATTTTACACACCACAAATGATAGGAACTTTTGAAACAAAGATAGATTATTCTACCACTAACCACCAAATGCAAACAGCCAACCAAAACACATATTTTTTAGAGAGATTTGGAAGAAACGATTTTAAGCCTATAAACGAAAATGAGTTAAGTCAAGCAATAAGATACCTAACAAAGTATATGGAAAAGACTGGCGAACGCATTGTTTATTCAAAAGGACTTGGAACATATTTTGTGAGTGATATTGTGGAAAGTGATATAGTCTGCACTATTGGAAAAGAAGATAGAAAAATACTTTTGTTTGATAATTTCTATTGCATTAATGATGGCGAAGTTATAGGAAAAGCCAGCAAAGAAGTTATTTCTCAAATGCCAAAGAAAAATTAAATTTATTTGTCTTTCGCCTTTTGGGTGGAAGATAAACAAAAGATACAAAAGTCGAAGAATAAACGAAAACTCTTTATAGTCAAGGGTAAAGTGTATTGCCTTAGCAACCCTTGACTATAAAATTAAAGCTTTAAGAGATAAAACAATAATTCGTTTTCGTTTATTCAAGTGTTGTCGAAAGACAAATAAAAAATAAATTAAAAGGAGTTAGAAAAAATATGAATGAAACATATAAACATCATTCGCTCACAAATAGTCCTGCAAGCAGTCCAGCTTGTTCGACTCATTCGTTTATGAAAACAGCAGTTATATACGCTAGATATAGCAGCGATAACCAAACAGAACAATCTATCGAGGGGCAACTTAGAGTATGTCAAGAATATGCCGAGAGAAATGATATTCTTATACTTGACACCTACATTGACCGAGCAATGACAGGAACTAACGATAATCGACCAGACTTTCAAAGAATGATTAAAGAATCTTCTAAAAAAGAATGGAATTATGTATTAGTTTACAAGTTAGATAGATTTAGTAGAAACAAATACGAAACAGCAAAAAACAAAAAGATACTAAAAGATAATGGCGTTAAACTACTATCTGCTATGGAAAACATCCCAGATACACCAGAAGGAATAATACTTGAAAGTTTGCTTGAAGGTATGGCTGAATATTACTCAGCAGAACTTGCACAAAAAGTTAAACGAGGTATGCACGAAACAAGACTTAAAGGAAACTTTACAGGTGGACATTTACCTTATGGTTATAAACTTGATGGTAGAAAAATTGTTATAGACGAAGATAAAATAGATATTGTAAGATATATTTTCAAACAATATTCTATCGGCGAATATGTAAGTAGCATAATCAAAAACTTGACTAATCAAGGAATATTAAATAAAGGTAAACCATTTGCAACAAATACCATTTATAACATACTTAGAAATGAAAAATACACAGGAATAAACCGCCGAGAAGATGGAATCTTTGACAATATGTATCCAAGAGTTATAGACCAAGAAACTTTTGAAAAAGTTAAAGCAAAAACAAAAGTAAATCACTATGGCAAACGAAGTGTGCAAACAATATACTTGCTTAGAAACAAACTTATATGTGGTTATTGTGGCAAGCCAATAAGTGCAGAAACAGGCACAAACGGAAGTGGTGGCAAAGTAAACTATTATAAGTGCATAGGAATTAAAAAATATCACAATGGTTGCATTAAACAAACTATAAGACAAGACAACTTAGAAGAATTTATATTAAATATTATTTTAACAAAATTGACAGAGCCAAAAACACTTGATAATTTAGTTCAAAATCTTATGCAACTACAAAATACACCTAATAACGATGCAACAATAAATATGTTGTTAAAAGCACAAAAACAAGCTGAAAACTCATTAAACAATATTATAAATGCTATTGAGCAAGGAATAATGAACAAGACAACAAATAAAAGAATGAAAGACCTTGAAGATACCTTAGAAGATATAGAACGCAAAATACTTATAGAAAAAAGTAAAACAAGCATTAAAGTAAGCGAAGAACAAATAAGGAAATTTTATACAGATGCACTAAAAGAAGAACCTGCAATTTTAATAAACTACTTGATTAAAGAAATTAAACTTTACAATGATGCAGTAGAAATAACATTTAATAACCCAATAATGAAAAGTCCTGACAATAAGGGCTTTTCTTTTTTATATGCAAAAGATTATTTGAATAAATACATACAAAACAAACCACAACCGAAAAAGATTGAAATGCAGATAACTTTTAAGATATAAGAACATCGTGGCTATTTATTCCACGGTGTTCTTGACACAGGGCTTAGAATGATAAACTTTACAATTAAGACAAAGAAACAAGCATTATGCTATTAAAGCGAAGATAATTTTTTGCTTTTTTCTTTTTGCCTTTTGTCTATTATGTTCCATTCTTAAGCCCTGAGTAAAGAACCTTTCGCGGCATAAACCGCCACGATAATTGATTTTTATAATAAAATATGATATAATCTTTTACAAGGAGGAAATATGAAAAAGAAAACCTTTTGGATAGAAATAACTTGCACAATTTTATTATTTATTATTGCTTTATTACTCGGTGTGTTTACTTTCAAAAATGGGTTTAACATACAAGAATCTAATGCGAGTAATTTATTTTCATTTTTGGGTGGAATGCTTGGAACTTTTATCTCAATTGTAGGTTCTTTTATCATATTATTTATAACTATAAAGAAGAATAATGAACAACAAATAAAATTGATAAATGAACAAAATGCAGCACAAATGGAAAATAGTTTGCAACAAAAATTCAATAAAGAAAGAGAATCATTTAATAATGCCTATAACGCACTTGAACAATTTATTATGAATTCAAAAACTTATATGGTTGATAATACAAATTTTATAAGTGTTCTAGATAGATTAAATTCACTTTTTATTGAATATAGAAAAAGTATGAACTCTGTTTTAATATTAACAAATGTTTATACTATACAAGATAAATGTGTAGGATGTACATTATGTGATTTAAAAAACTATGGAGAATTAGCAAGAGTATTGAAAGATATTCAAAGTATAATTATTGAAATAGAAAACAACACATCAAATATAAATATAAGGCAAAATAAGATATTTGATAAAGCTATTGCTAATCAGCAAATTGTAGATAAAAGATTACCTTTGACAAAGCTGATAGAAAATTATAAGAA
Source organism: Candidatus Onthoplasma sp. (assembly GCA_965646995.1). Lineage (GTDB taxonomy): Bacteria > Bacillota > Clostridia > Christensenellales > UBA1242 > Onthoplasma. Next base: position 133,020 of record CBFGBH010000001.1, on the reverse strand, counting down.
TGAACAACAATTATATGCAAAAAACACTAGAAAATTTAAGGAATTAGAGTATCAAATTGTTAGTACAAATCAGCAAATTTGTAATATTGATACTGAGTTTCAAAAAAATCTTGATATTATAAAGAACGAAAATTCATTTATAGTGCTGGAAGTTACTAAATTGGATAATTTAAAATTAAGTTTTCTAAATAAAATAAAAGAATATTTTGGAATAGCAAATTTATATATGAGTGAACACATTCAATATATAAAAAATAATGAGAGAACATTCTCTTTGATTTGTAAAAAGTTAAATTTAGAAAATCCCGAGACTAAAACAAAAAAGTCTAAACTAAACAAGAAATAACTCGTTCAATTTAGACACCATTTGGTGCGGTTAACAGGACTTGAACCTGCAAGGTTATTCACCACAAGATCCTTAGTCTTGCGCGTCTGCCAATTTCGCCATAACCGCTCGCGGACATTATGTCCTTATTTAATCGTCTTGCTGTACGCAAGACTTCATTTTTACGGACACATGTCCGCTCTAACAAGACACACCAGTAAACTGGTTTTTCTTGTTTATCTTTTCTATTTTTGATAAGGAATAATTTAGACCTATTAGGTCTCGCGCACCTCTTATGAAAAGGCACCATTGCAATCCATACGGATTGCTTAATGTTTCCCTCTCATTGCTCACTCTCCAATTTAAAAAGTAATTATTTTATGTTGGGGTCTTTTCTCTAATAAGACACTTTTTGTAAGGATTATGTTATGAGTGACTGTTTGCTATTGTTAGTAATGTGTACGCAAGTAATATTATCAAATATAAATTTTTATGTCAAGATAAATTGTGATTTTTGTGTGAATTATGGATTATTTTTATTTAATATTTTCAAAAAGTAGAAATTTAGTTGTGAAAAAAGATTATTTTATATATAATAATGTGTATGAAAAAACCGATTACAAAAATGAATTGTATTATTGATACAGACCCAGGTGTAGATGACGCTGCGGCTGTGGCATTGTCGCTATATGATGACCTGATGGACATCAGACTTTTTACAACGGTTAATGGTAATCTAGATGTCAAAACCGTCACTAGAAACCTAATCCATATCTTAGAGAAATTTGACCGCACCGATATACCGGTAGCGGTCGGTGCGCCTAGACCTATGAAGCGAGAACCTAAGGATGCGAAATTCATTCATCAGAGTTCGGGCATGGGTAAATACAATCCTCCTAAGACTGTCATGACTAAGCCTATAGAGGCGGATGCGGTCGAGGCTATGTATGATGTGGTGCAGAGATTCAGAGGTAATGTGTGTATTATTGCTCTTGGTCCACATACCAATGTGGCATATCTATTGCAGAAACATCCAGATGTAAAAGACATGATTTCGCATATCTATCTAGAGGGATGTGCTGCGTATGGCAATAAGATAGAAGAGAAATGGAGCAATTATGTTTCATTTAATGTCTCCAGTGACCCAGAGGCAGCGGAAATTATATTTGAGAGTGGTATTCCGATAACAATTACTGCTAGTCGTATGGGTAGAGAGAAGGCTCATTTCACAGAAGAAGAAGTGTATCACATCAGAGATATAAACGATACTGGTCGTTGGATTCACGAGATGTATAGCGGATATTGGGAGCCGGCATACGAAGATAGGCGCATAGCTACTAATGACACATGCGGTGTACTAAGTATGCGTTTCCCAGAGATGTTCAAGACTAAGAAAGCATTTGTGACTGTTGACCTAGATGAGATACCGGGCAGAACTTTCTTTAATTTCAGTCGCAAAGGTAATGTGGAGTATGTGTACAAAGTAAAAAGAAAGAAAATACACGAATATTATTTCAAAGCCGTTAAAAAGCTAGATAGATTCAAATTTTACAAAAATTAGAAATATTCTAAAATAATTGACATATCTTTACATAAAGAGTAAAATAATAACAAGGAGATGGAATATGTACATGTTATATATTTGGCTAGCGGTGTTTGTACTGGGATTGATTATTGAGTTAATTGATGCAGGTACTTTAGTTAGCATGTGGTTCTCGGTCGGTGCGGTCATACCATTCGTAATGAGTTGCTGGAGAATAGATAGCCCATGGTATATTACAGCGCAAGTGATAGTATTCGGTGTGGTTACTGCATTATGCTTGATATTCCTTAGAAAAGTGGCGTTAAAAGTGCTATTCAAGAATAATAAGTACAAAACGAATATGGATCAATATGTCGGCAAAAAACTAAAAGTACTATCTGTCGATGAAGACGGAGAGAAATTCATAGTTAAACTCAATGGTATCGAGTATAACGCCATGGCAGAGAAAGAAGACATCAAGTTTGAGCTAAAAGAAGAAGTCGAAGTTGTCCGCTTTGAAGGCAACAAAATTATAATTCGAAAGGTTAAATAAAGGAGAAAATTATGGTTTGGATAATTGTTACTTGCGTAATTGTCGCAGTATTGCTAATAGTGTTAGGCACAAGTATTCGTGTTGTCAGACAGGCAAATGCAGTAGTGGTAGAGAGATTAGGTAAATATTCTAAGACTCTAGATACTGGTATTCATTTCATTTTACCACTATTCGATAGATCACTACCACCTATTTCACTTAAAGAAAGAGTGGCAGACTTTAAACCACAGCCCGTGATTACTAAAGATAATGTTACTATGCAGATAGATACGGTTGTGTACTTTCAAGTGCTGGATGCTAAATTATTTACATACGGAGTAGAGCGCCCTATCAATGCTATTGAGAATCTGACCGCTACTACACTTCGTAATATCGTCGGAGAGCTGGAGTTGGATGAAACTCTCACATCTCGTGACACAGTTAACGCAAAAATGCGTACTATTCTAGACGAGGCTACTGACCCTTGGGGTATCAAAATCAATCGTGTAGAGCTGAAAAATATTCTTCCACCTAAAGACATCCAAGAGGCAATGGAGAAACAGATGCGTGCAGAGCGTGAGCGTCGTGAGCAGATTCTTCGTGCGGAAGGTGAGAAGAAGTCTAAAGTGCTAATCGCAGAAGGTGAGAAGGAGGCTGTCGTATTACAGGCTGAGGCTGATAAGGCTCGTATAGAGCTAGCTGCACAGGCTGAGAAGACTAAACTAATCGCTGAGGCAGAAGGTGCTGCTAAGGCTATCGAGTTAGTGAACAAAGCTAATCCAAGTGCTGCCTATGTTACATTACAGGGCTATGAGGCATTGAAGACATTAGCAGATGGTAACTCTACTAAGATTATTGTCCCTAGTGAGATACAGAATGTGGCAGGTTTGCTCACTAGTCTAAAAGAAACTATCACAAACGAGCCAACTAAGAAAAAATCGAATAAATAAAAAAGAGAGTGAAAGCTCTCTTTTTTATGTCGTGTAATAAATTTTGAGTTTATTAATATATATAAATAAAATATCTAAAATTTTTTAAAAGGGTATTGACAAACTAAAATTATGTGATATAATATCGTCATAAAAGGGAGTAGTTTCACTCTTGTGAGTGTTCACTTGGCGTCATCACGACTATTGTCCGCTGGGTGAAATGCGACTGCATTAACAAGACTTTTGGGGTAAATGATATTTCATCTATACCGAGAGTCAAATATATTGATAGACTTATCCGCATAGATGAAAATCTGTGCGGATATTTTGTTTTAATGGTCGAAATTAAATTTATATTCGTTTGCCTCAAGACAAGGAGGAGAAAATGAAGAGAAAGAAAAACATAGTTAAATTAAGAAAAAAGTTGGAGCGAATTAAAAGCGTGAATAACTGGCTCGTTGACCACTTAGGTGTAGGTCAATGTGCTGTATTCGGTCTATGCGGTGGTGGTGTCATAGGACTTATCATTGGTATCGTTATGGTTTGTATCAGCGGTGGAGTGGCTGCATTCTTTGCTCCGCTTATGATAGGTTTGCTCTCTGGTCTAATTGGTGGAGTTTATTGCCTGTCTCTATTAGGATTGTTGGTACTAAATATTTTAGATACAAAGATAGCTAAATTGTATGGTAAAATTTCATATTTAGAAGAGTTAGCTAAAAATTGTGATATGGATAATCCGGACGAAGTGGTATTGTATCAGAAAGTGCAAGAAATTAAAGACGGCATGAGTCAAATAGAGAAACTGAAGGATGAACTAAAAGCAAAGCAAGAACAAGCGGAAGAAGAGAAAAAACTCGTAAAAAGGCTCACGGCAGAACTAAAGAAAAAACATAAAAGAGATGAAGAAAAGAAAAATCAAGATATGGACGAGATGCTCACAAAGAATGGTCTAGATGATATACTTTCAGATAGTCCTCTTATTGCTGATTAATCAAGGAGTGAAAGATGAAAAGATTAGATAAATTAAATAAAAGGTTAGAAAAACTCAATAAAAAACTAAATAGAAATGAAAAATCCGGAGCGAAATTAGATAAATTAAATGGCGACAATGAACTTTATGTTGGGGCTAATTTAGGTATAGTTTTTCTACTGACGGCTGTTCCAGTCATTGCACTCGCATTAATATTTAATCCATGTATATTTATTGCTTTATTTACAACTACCCTGCTTTCGCTTAGTTTAGCTCAAATAGGTAATAAATACTGGCTGACTAAGCCTATCGAGCGTATCATTGAAAAACAGAGGAGAAAGCTTAATAGCAAAATTTATAAAGTCAAGAATGAAATCCGGGAAATTAAAGACATGATGAGAGAGTATGACGCCAGCGATGAAGATGAGGCTGAGATAGAGAATGTCGAGAATAGTCTCAAACTACAAGAAGAGAAATTGAGTGATATGAAGTCTGAATTAGCAGAGCAAGAGAAAGTATGCGAAGAGCATAAACGACTCTTGATGAAACTTATTGAGAAAAAGAAAAAAGAGAGCAAGAAGGTTACCGACAAGTATGATAAAATCCTATCCAGTAAACTTGTAAAAGGAAAAGATACTGAGAAGGTCGACAACACAGAAGAGACGGCATGTATTTATGATGATTAATTAAGGAGAGAAAAATGAAAAATAGTGTACAAAGAAAATTAGAGAAAATGAAGAAGAAACTTCAAGTTTTATATTGCCGAGAGAATGCAATAGATTTAAGTTATGGTTTATCGGTAGGTGGACTATTTGGTGGTGCATTATTTGGTGCGGGTACCGCAGCAACGATAATGTATCTAGTAGGAGGGTGGTTAACTTTCATCCCTATAGGTTTACTATTCATCGTTGGTTGTTTAGCTGCTGGCGTTGGGTTGGGCTTGTCTGTATGTAGATTTATTCCTAAGGGTATTACTAGTGCGATGATTGATAGTCTAGATAAGAAAATCGAGAAATTCAAATTATTACACGCAGACGAACTAGCTCAAAGTGATAGTAAGGATAAAGAAACCACTTTAGACCCTATTCAAGATAAAATTAACGAACATGTAGAGAAGATAGATGCTCTTACCAGTGAGAAGATAGAAGCTATATGTAATGGCGACAAAAAGTTAGAGAAGAGTATCAATATGGAGATAAAAGAAGTGACTCGTCTAATCAAGCGTATGATAAAAATTAAACAGTTAGAGATAGATATGCGTGCTAAACAAACTGCTAATGATAAAAAGTTAACTGAGATTGATAATTATGTTGACATAATGGATGTGTAGGAAGAAATATGACTAAGTTAGAAAAATTAAACAAGAAACTTAATAAATTAATTGCAAGACGAAGAAAACTGCTAGATTTAATCGAGCCTGAGAAGAGAATGATGGCTATGGGTTGTAGCTTCTTGGGTGGCGTAATTCTGTGTGCAGTGCTTGGCTGTATTTTGGGTGGGCCGATAGGTCTACTCGCAGGCTTACCTGGTGGATTGTTTGCTGGACTTGGTAGTGTGCCTATTTTTGCGCTGACCTGCATCCTCGCTATTGAGAGTATTGAGTCGAAAATAAATAAAATAGTTCATAATATTAGAGATTTAGAAAATATTGAGAAGCAAGTAGTCCAAGAGAATGTCTCCGTCGAAGATATTTCTAGTGAAGTACAGACGCTACAGTCAGCGGCATTAATACAAAAATTATCCGCTCGTAAGCAGAAGAAATTAAAGAAAACTTTAGATATAATAAATAATACACTTGAGAAAGCAAATGGAGAAAATGTAGACAGTGAAACTATCGCAAACGAGCAAGTGGTAACATTAGACTTATAGGAGAAATTATATGATTTGGCATTTGCCTTATCATATAAAATCTCTAAATTTGCTTATGAACAGGGATCGCATTTACCTTTGTTCGTAAACTCGTAAAGCGTTCTTCTAAATTATTAATCCATACACAAATAGATTTGTAACGAATTAAAATTTATAAGAAAACACTTTTGTAAACAAAAGAGTGAATGCTTATCACAATCAAATTAAGGAGAAATCATGAAAAAGAAGTTAAGTAAAGAAGAATTGAATAATAAAATTGAGCGAATAGAAAAGATTTTAGAGAAATCTGAACTAAACGAAATAGAGCGTTTCGGCTCTGGATTTTTAGGTGGTATGTTAGGTGGACTATTTCATAGTCTGGTGTTAAATAGTCTTTTGAGCGGTGCTGTGAGATGGCTCGTCTTAATAGGGATATCTTTTACATTCTCTTTTGTTGGCATGTTTGTTGGTAGGCAAATCAAGAGGTTAATTCATCACATAATGGAGCGAAAGATGCAGAAGTTGATAGCAGAGCGTGAATACATGGAATTTGAGAAAGTTCATGGAAATGAATTGGAAGAACTGGTAGACAAATTGCAGACTTATCAAAAGATGGGTATTGTAGATATCGAGCATACTAAGGCTAATATCAAAAAAAGTCGTATTGATTTGAAGGCTTCCAAGCGTATAGTCGAGAAAATTGGAGGCACAGACGACGACATGTTGGGTTTGATAACTGAATTAGGAAGTTTTGTACATAGAGCTGAAATAGCAGAAGCAAAAAACGATGTAAAGGCAAAACAAGCATGTTGGAATATTCAAGAGCGAATATTACAAAAACTCATTAAGAAGAAAGCAAAAGAAGCACAAAACAGTGTAGCAGAGTCAAGTAAACCTGAAGAAATAGTAATAGGAAACAAACCTGAAGATATGACTATAGAAGATATCTTCGATATAAAATAAGGAGCGGGTATGAAAAAGAATAGAATTATAGCTATGATGTGTGCTGCTATCATGGCGACTACACCTATAGCAATGGTCGGCTGTGCTGATAATACAAAAACTGGAATAGATAAAGAATTTTACATTTCATACAATGATGCGTATATTTCATTAAATACGAATGGCAAATTTGTATTACATAGAGGCGATGCAGAAAAAGTATTGGCAAGGGAAAACAATATGTCGTCGTATATAGCGAATGACGACTATGAATATACACTTGATTGTGGAAAACATTTCGTGAGCGATATAGAACATCAATTCGCAAATACAGAAGAAGAAATATATTACTATGCTGAGAAGTGCGAGGGTTGTTTCGATATAGAATAAAATTGAAAACGAAAGATAGCGCGGGCTATCTTTTTTTAATCTAAAGCAAGTATGAATGAAGAATAAGCAAAAAATAAAAATCATAATTGAGTAGAATTCATTAGGATTTTTTTGTTTTAATTGATATAATGATTAAGGAGAAAATTATATGAATTTACCTAATAGATTGACTGTTTTACGAATAGTGTTAATACCATTCATGATGTTCTTTTATCTAGCGGATTTCATTCCGTATGGAATAGGGAAATTGGCGGCTTTGGCGATATTTATTATTGCTGCACTTACTGATCTATTGGACGGACAAATAGCGAGAAAACGAAATCTGGTCACCAATCTCGGCAAGTTCCTAGACCCAATAGCTGATAAAATTTTGACATCTGCAGTATTGTTTTTGATCATTGCTGATGGGACTATCCCGCATCCATGGGGAACAATAGTTGTGACGATTATAATTGCTAGAGAGTTTAGTGTCAGTGCGTTGCGTTTACTCGTCGCAAGTCGCGGGACGGTGCTTGCTGCTGACATGTGGGGAAAAGCTAAAACTATGGTGCAGATGATAGCTTTGCCTGTATGTATTTTACTTGCCTATCTGCTGACTTGTGGATTTGATATACCTAGCATCGCAATATTGATTACTAAAATAACCGCATATGTGTTACTCGGTGTGGCTACTTTACTCACTATAATATCTGGCATCAATTATGTAGTAAAAAATAAAGAATGTTTTAAGGAGTAATCTCAAGTTTATCGAACAAATGTTTGACAAACGAACCATTATTTTGATATTATAAGATTATAAAAAGGAGAATTATTTTGACAGACGATAAGAAAAAGGCATTAGAAGCCACCATCGCTCAGATTGAGAAACAGTATGGTAAAGGCTCTATTATAAAAATGGACGAGACCAATTATGGAGAAGGGGTCGAAGTGATACCTACTGGTTGCCTACCACTAGATGTGGCACTTGGTGTAGGTGGACTACCTAAAGGTAGAATTATTGAGATATACGGACCAGAGAGCAGTGGTAAGACTACAGTGGCTCTTCATGTCATAGCTGAGGCACAGAGACTAGGCGGTACAGCAGCATTTATTGATGCGGAACACGCATTGGATCCAATATATGCACAGAAATTAGGTGTAGACATTGGTGCTATGTATGTTTCACAGCCAGATACTGGGGAGCAGGCACTTGAGATTACCGAGCAGTTAGTGCGTTCGGGCGGTATTGATATTGTAGTTATCGACTCGGTAGCTGCTCTTACTCCGAAAGCTGAGATTGACGGAGAGATGGGCGATAGTTTCATTGGTTTGCAGGCTAGGCTTATGTCACAGGCACTTAGAAAACTCACTGGTGTAACTTCTAAGAGTAAGACATTAGTAATATTTATTAACCAGTTAAGAGAGAAAGTGGGCGTAATGTTCGGTAGCCCTGAGACTACTCCGGGTGGTAAGGCATTGAAATTCTATTCATCAGTTCGTCTTGATGTGCGTAAGGTTGACACTATCAAGAATGGGCAAGATATTATCGGTAATAGAACTAAAGTTAAAGTAGTTAAGAACAAAGTCGCTCCACCATTCAAAACTGCCGAATTTGATATAATGTATGGAGAGGGTATCTCAATTATCGGTTGCTTAATTGATTCAGGTATTGATATGGGAATAATTGAGAAGAGTGGTTCATGGTTTAGTTATAATGGTGACAAGATTGGTCAAGGTAAAGAGAATGTGAAAGCATATCTACAATCTCATCCTGAGCTGGCTGACGAGATAGATAAACTCATAAGAGAAAAATTGGTAAAATAATGTTACAGACTTTGAAGATTGAGAATGTGGCACTTGTTGATAGTGCGACATTGCAATTCGATGAAAAACTAAATGTCATCAGTGGAGAAACGGGCGCTGGTAAAAGTATAATGTTGGATTCGCTCGGTTTTGTTTTTGGTGGCAGAGCAGATAGAACTCTCATTCGTTCGGGCGAGACTCGCATGAAAGTAGAGGCGATATTTACACTGGATAAGGAACATATTGAGTTCGTTGAGAGGGAACTCAATATTTCTTGCGTCGATGAATTGTTTCTATCTCGCGAATTAGATATTAATGGTAGGAATATATGCAAAATCAATGGAGAGCTAGTACCAGTAGCTACAGTTAAGAAAATATGCGGGCAATTAGTAGACATTCATGGGCAAAGCGAGCATTTAGCAATACTCAATAATGATTATCAACTGCAAATAATCGACCTTTATAGTAAGGGTGCAGTCGAGTATTTGGAAAAACTACAAGGTTTAATTGAAAAGGTTAAATCAATCGACTCGGAGATTAAGTCATTAGGCGGAAGTGCGAGTGAGAAACAAAATCTGATTGACCTATATACTTATCAGATAAATGAGATAGATTCAGCGGATATTAAAGCCAATGAATATGAAGAATTATCGACAGAGAAAAAGACGATGCAACAATATGAGAAAATCAACGAGAATTTACGCAGTTGCTATGAATATAGTTGTCGTAATGCATTCAATGAGTCAGCTATAGATAAATTGCATTCTGCTTATAAAGATATTCTAAATATTGTAGATATCAACGAGAAATATTCTGCTCTGGCTGAGCGAATTAATAGTTCTATACTTGAATTGGAAGATATTAATGTTCAAATACACGATGAGTTAGTTAGCAATGTTTTTGATGAAGAGAGATTTGAATATTTGGACAATAGGTTAGATTTCATTAAATCGCTTTTCAGAAAATATGGTGGCGATTTTGAAAAAATGCGGGATTATTATGATGAAATTTCAGATAAACTAGACAATTTGATAAATGGAGAAAAACGATATCTAGAACTTCAAGAGCAAAAAGAAACAATTCTCACTAAAATAGATGGCGTTCAAAACGACTTGAGTAAATTAAGAATGAAAGCTGCCGACATATTAGTAAGCAAAATGCAAGAAGAATTGCATGCACTAGGTATGACTAATGCGATAATGAAAGTAGCGTTTAGTCGTATTGATGAGAGATATTCGAGTACAGGATTTGATAAAGTAGAATTCATGTTTAGCTCAAATTTGGGCTTTGAGATGAAAGCACTCAATAAAGTAGTCTCGGGTGGAGAGATGAGTCGAGTTATGCTCGCGTATAAGAGCGTAGTATCAAGTGTAGACAATATCAGTACAATTGTTTTTGATGAGATTGATAGCGGCCTTAGCGGAAATATTGCTATGGTGGTGGCGGAATATATGGCTAGACTATCAAAATACAAACAGGTTATAGCTGTGTCACACTTGCCACAAATTTGTGCAATGGCAGATGAAAATATTAAAGTAACTAAATCGAGTGATAAATCTACTACTCACACAAAGGCAGTGAGTCTATGTGGAGACGAATTATTATTAGAGATTGCTAGGCTAATGGGGACGACTAACAAGGAAACAGGACTCAAAGCAGGTCTTGAATTAAAGAAAAAGTCGGATGAATACAAAGAGAGTTTAAGATAATACGATATTCTTACGATTTCAAGTTATTAGTAAGCCACAATAAAAAAGCACGGTATGTACCGTGCTAAATTTTTTATTAAATTATTTAAGCCTATCTTTTGATATCAATCGCTGTTACGGGACAGAATTGTGCACAGCTACCGCATTTGATACATTTTTTTGGGTCGATGCAGGCTTTGCCTTTGACGATTTTGATTGCGCTGACTGGGCAAATAGATACACATGCGCCACAAGTAATACATTTCTTCTGGTCTACCATAGTTTTCATTACTCCTTTAATAATATTATTTTAGCAAAAATATCTTTATTTGTCAATATTTTATGTATTAAGACATTTTTTTGTTAACATGGGGCAATCTAATAATAGCAATAATTATTAATAATAATTATTAGCTACAAGGGTTAAATTGCTTGTAGAAAATTATTATTTTGGGTAGAATATAAATATGAAAGTAGATGTAGTCATCATTGGAGCAGGACCAGCTGGACTGAGTGCCAGTATTTTTGCTAGTCGGGCAGGGCTTAATGTGGTATGTCTAGAAGAATTATCTGCTGGTGGTAGAGCAGCGCTTTCATATGAGATTACTAATTATCCAGCATTTAAGTCAATCTCTGGTTTTGACTTGACAGAGAAGATGCGAGAACATGCCGAGAGCATGGGAGTTCGTATTGAATATTCTAAAGTTAAAAAATTAAAGAAAACCAAATTTGGTTTCAGTGTGACAGCAAGTAATATGACCTATCAAGCAAAAAAAGTCATTATAGCTTGTGGTTGTAGACAACGAAAACTTAACATCGAGAACGAGGATAAATTTATTGGAAAAGGTGTGAGTTTCTGTGCTAGTTGTGATGGAATGTTTTTTAAAGATAAGATAGTTGCAGTCATCGGTGGCGGTAATACGGCTATGGATGATGTGCGTTATCTCTCTAGACTAGCGAGTAAAGTTTATTTAATTAATAGGCGAGATGTGTTTAGAGCAGGAGTGCACGAACTAGACAAAATTAAGAAAATTAAAAATGTACATATTATATCTAATGCTGTTCTTACAAAAATGGAAGGTAAAGATAGGTTAGAAAAAATTACAATAAATGAAAAAGGCACAATGAGAGAACTAAGTGTGGATGGTGTATTTGAAGCTATTGGTGCAGTACCGGAATTGAATTTTATAGATTTTGATATTGAATTAAATGCTTCGGGTTACATCATTGTCGACGAAAATATGTGTACTAGTGAAAAAAATCTATTTGCATGCGGAGATATTATCAGTAAAAGTTTTAGACAGGTAATTACTGCCTGTGCAGATGGAGCTATCGCAGGTAATGCGTGCATAGGGGAATAATGAAGAAAAGTTTAGGTGTTGTATTTACAATAATGGCATTAGTGATTAGTTCGCTCTTATTTTTGACGCCGTCTACTAAAGTTATGGCAGGAGACGATTTATCAAATGTTATTGATAGTGAATACATTTTTGATAGTGCGATAGATTCTGCCCCGTATAAATCAGCTGATATAGCTGGTACGACAGCGGGATATGGCAAGTTTATGTTGGGACGAGAAGATGTTGAGTTAACGACCCATGCGAATGTAGGTTTTACTTTGGTGGGTTGGACTATTATATCAGAAAATGGAGATAAGACTTTTGTCGATGCTGAAAGTCTAGATGAGAATAATTCAAAACAGGTAACGTTCTCAAGTTCGACGATTACTCTTACATATCTAGATACCAATTCAGATGGTTATCTCGATTGTGGCAAATTTTTGATTTCGCAAATAGCAGAAGACATGACCGTCAATGCGGTCTTTAATTATATTTATTATAATTTAGATATTACAGATGTTATATTAGCTACCGATGCGATTAATAAAGCGGGAAAGTATACTATTCTAGATCTACCAAATGGTCTAGACAAAGTTTATTATACAGAGAGCGTAGATAATAAATATATTAACGCTATAGTATTTAAGGGTAGTGAACAAAAGTATTACTATTATAATGAAGTGTATTTTGACGGAACAAGTTTATTTACACTGCATGAGAGAAGAATTGACATTCCATCTGATATGGAGATTGATTATACTCGGGGAGCGTATAGGCTAAAAGATGTAGTGGAACTTAGCATTGATGTCAACATTACAGACGATATTGAGACCAGCAAGAATATAGATATTAAAGGGTACAACTTCTCGATTGACGGAGTGATCGACAATACACATGTATCAAATTTCATAGTTTCAAAAGATGAGTACACTAGGTCAAACAGCGTTTTAATTCGTGTAGAGATAAATGATTCAGTGGATAAGACTAATCAATATCTTTTGGATTATGACAACCTTTATACTGCGAATATTCTCCCATTTACCGATAGTCAAATATTGGAAGGAGAACAGAAAGTAAAGCTATTAGATAAAATGCAGATTAATAATGCTTATTTTGCAATATCAAAAGAGCGAGGATATTATTTTGTAAAAGACGCTAGACAAAATGCAGGGATTGGTTTTAGAGTATCTGTTCCACAGAAAATTACAGAAAATATTGATGGTATGACCTATGAGTACTATAGACTAGATACTCTCAATGGGCAGAATAATTATACATATTCATATGGAGACTCTGAGATTAATTCACACATAGATGTAATAGTTAATTATGTTTCCATCAATTATACTGTCAATTTTGAATTTAGACTATTCGATAGAAATAACAATACTCTTAGTCAAATAGATGGAGATTTCCACTTAGAAGATGAACTTTCGCTCTTGCGTGGAGATACATATACAATTAACAAGACAGAGAAATCAAATAATACAGGCTACAATTTCTACGGATTTGCTTTTAATAATTATTCATTCAGTGAGAATAATTCAATTATAGTCAATATTGACAGCTCAAAGCCAAAGAATCAACTAATATACATGATATTTGAGCGCATAGATTACACGTTTGCTATTAAAAATATTGATAGTATCTCATTAAATAATGCGGGGGAAACGATCTACCCTCTAGATCGAGTTGAGATAGAATTTGATAAGGGCGGTAGTAAGAGTGATAAGGTAATTAGTTCAAATGAATTACGAGTATCAGCCGGTAATTATGTGCTAGACGAGAAATTAAATATTAATGACAAATTAATAGTGAGATTACTACTTAATAACGGCTTTAAAATTAATGGTTATAGATTTCTAGAGACTGAGCAGGAGAATGAGTATATCAATAATATTGAAATGAATATTGATGAAGCGTTCTTAAACAAATATGTAGATGGCAGTGATATTAATCTATTCATAAATGAAGATTTCATTAGATATGTTTTCACTTATTATATTTTGGCTAGCGCCGAAACTCCCAACAATGATTCTAAGATAATGGCAGATTTGAGCGTGGAATATAATGGTGTGAGTTATTCAATCAATGACACAACACTTCCTTTTAATATACAGATAGAGAAGACAGATATTCGTAATGCTATTATCATGACCGAGCTGAAATTATATGATAAGGTTCTATTAAAAGCGGATGGAGTTTTAGATAGTTTCGTCAATAATGATAGCGGAGAAACAATAGAGTTTAATTATGTATTCAATCGTATCACAGAGAATAATAAAACAAATTTCACACCTGATACTTACGACGGGGCACATGTAGAATATACTACCACGATTCTAAAGGATGATACGAGTATCAGAGTGGTATATTCTAGACCGGATGCTCGATTAATTATATCCATGAATAATGAGCGGGCTTATGATATCAGTCAGATTCAAATATACGAAGACAATCAAGTGTTAGAATTGGATACCATTGAAGGTGTTGTAGATATCAAGATTACAGCCAGTTCTAATATCAGGGTGGTATTAAATCCTAATGGAGAGGTCGCTAGTAGAGTATTCAATTTTGGTTATAGATTAGATAGTTTCACTCTGGAATCAAACAATACTACGAACACCACACCTGCGAATAATTTACTTGAGTATTCGTTTGTGGCTGGCAGTTCAATTCAGAGACTAACTCTCAATTTTGCTGAAATCTCATATAGGCTAAGAGTTGACCAATATTATGATAATGATAAGAGTTTAGGCTATGTCCAATTTGATGACAAAGATTATAAAGAATTAACCGTTAGTGATAAAGATATAGTATTTGATATGCCGGTTGGTTATTATGTGTCAAAAGTTTATTTTGTAAATAATGGTATCCAATCGTCTTATAACATTGAACAGACTAATCAGTATCAAAGTTCAGTGTTTGAACATCATATTGATGATGAAGAATTCATCACTATGGTCAGAACATATGGCTCTTCGGATGGAGTGGATACATATTTGAATTTAAAGGTGGTGTACACTCTACATACCTATACGATCAAGGTCAACTATGGTATCACAAATCCTAAAAATAGTTCGTATGACAATCAAATCATATTCCCAGATATGACTCTAGAATATGTGTTTAAAGGCGGAGATAGAGTCAGAGCTGAATCGAACTATCAAAATAGAGTTATTTCATTTGTAAACATTCCATATGGTTCTACTAATGTAGTTATTAGTGTGGCAGATACCATTCCGAAAGGTCTAACTGTGTATGGCTGGACTATCAATGACTACAATGACGCTCCTAGTAGCGATATGTATTATAATAGTTCATCTACAGAGTTGAGTTTCAAGTATGCTATCACTTATGATGTTGAATTGAATTATAAATTGACATATGCTTCATATGAAGTACATGCAGTCTCAGATAATTCGCTACATGGCAACCCTATAGTGTATGTCAATAGTGCATATAATCCTAATCAACCGACTATTAATAATATTACGCTATATGATGAATTGCAGATTTTAATGAATGCAAATTCGACTTACAGATTTAGTCGTATGACTTATTTTAAGGACGGAGTTGAGATAGAATATCTATCGTATGATGTATATTTATATATAGATAATGATAGATGGCTAAATGATTATCTCACACTTTATACTTATCAAGAAGGTGTGGGCTATATACGAAATACTGCTAAAGAATATGATGAGAGTATTACATACTATACCTCAAATATCCGAGCTTATCGTGACGGAATGTTTAACATAGCTAATTACGACATTACAGATGGTAGTATAATATTTAATATTGAGTATGTAGAGAAAGAGATAATAATTCTGAATAGAAATTCAAACTATACTTCAACGACCTTGCAAATTGCAGACCTAGATATTGCACCAGACGATTATTCTATCATTGATATGAAAGTCACACATAAAAATGGCATAATTGAAAATGTGGGTAGTGACAACATCATAAGTACGCAAGACCGAAAAGTTGATATTACCATTACCATGAATACCGCAGTGGTTGACGAAGAAGAATATGGTTTATGGTTGGGTGTGAGTCTAGCCCAAATTAATATGCAGTCGAGTAGTAAAAGTTTTACAAAGCTAGATAGCAGTACATACCTTTTCACATTTAATATTAATGATATTATTGATTTCCTACATGATTCAGGCTTACTCATTATTAACTATAATTATATAGTTTTAGATAAGATTGTGACTTTAACTACGAATGTTGATGACCCTTCATTTTATGAGAACACCAGCGGATATCGCTTTGAGATGTCGTATTCTAATAGTGTGTATGGATTCGGTACTACGGTAAATGGTTCGTATGGTCAGCCTTCACTTAGTAATAGTTTTAGATTCTTAGGCAAGTCGTTGTTTACATATGTTAATCATCATTCTAGATATTTCGAAGTTTACGATATGAAAGTGTATAAACCGAGATTAGATAGCGAAGGTAATCCTATTATCGTCAATGGAGATTTGGTTGCGGGAGAAGAGATACCGCTAAGTCAATACAAAAGATATGGTGTGATATTAGATAAGTATGGAGCAGTTGATTTTGATATAAAAGAAGCTCTAAAAGATGGTTTTGATGTTAGATTTATAGATAATTTAGTAATAAAATTACAGATTCAGCCGATTATCTATTATCATTACGATGCCTTAGAAGAGGGTGCATATATCTTCACTAGTACATTCATTTATGATGATCAAGGTAATGGTATCGGTCAAAAATTAAATGTAGGCTCATCGTCAGCGAGCCAAATTCAGATGGATGATTTTATATACAACTTCTTAAAAGAGAATGGCGTAAAATATTATTTGATAGATGATATTAGCAATACCGCTACAACTCCAACTAATGCGGGTAGATATAGAGTCGAGTTCAATTTCGGAGAGCAGGCTGATTATGAATGGCTGAAGAATATTGAATTGACTTATAAAGTGTATTTTGACATTATACCTAAAGAGATAGAGCTGGTTTGTAATGTAGGTACGAATGTGTTTGCAAAAGTTTATGATGGTACTACTGCTTTCAATTCGGATAATTTATTACAATATCTAATGTTTACAGACAGAGCATCTTTGAATGTTAACTATGGTGTTAATTGTCAGTTTACGCTCGACATGGCTCGTATAGCTAGCTGGATCACATATACCGGTGCTGAAGGTGTACAGGTAGCCACTGCTAGAGCGGATGATAATATTACTAGAAATATTTATTTGTCAGGGTTGGCTCTTCGTGATACTAGATTTAATAATAATTTTGTCATCTCTACGGATTTTGTCGTCATACTCAATTCGATAAAGATTATGAGAAAAGAGATTTCGATATCTTCAATTCAAGTGTATGATAAAGTATTTGATGGTAGCACAAATGCTGATGTTGTCGTAGACAATAAATTTGAACTACGCGGAATAGTGGGACATGATGATGTACGAGTAGACCCTAGTGCAATAGGTGCAAAGTTTGAAAATGCCGAAGTGGGTATTAATAGAAAAGTATTATTAACTTTAGCAAATGTACTGACAGGTGAAGATAGTGAAAACTATAAGCTAAAGGATATGGCGGGATATGCAAATATTTATCCGTATAGTATTAGTACAGAGGTAGATGGTTTCGGGACGATTACTATTACTAATGAACGTGGCAAAACCGAGCGCGATAAGGTCGATTTAATTCCTATTGGTGCGAGACTAGATGTGGCTGTGATTAGAGTAAATAGTGCAGGTTATGTATCGATATATCCTTATATTAATGAATTTTTGGAAAGTAATATTATATTTGCTGTCGGGTATAGATTGTCATTTGTTAATGGACTATCTAGCACAAATGTAAGCAATGAATTGTATCTAACTATTCCTAATGTAAATAAATTAACTTCTGCTGTTTGGTTGACTGGAGAAGAGGCGGGGAAATTAGATTACACTATTATGGACAATATGGTAAAGATTGACTTAAGTCAGATAGATTTAAATGTAGATTCGATTATTTTAACTCAACAGCGTGTGCTATTACAGTTGTGGCAAATCCTTTTGATTGTATTTGGTGCTGTGCTATTGATAGTGATAATAGTAATCATATTTATAGTGGTAAGGAAGAAAAAGCAATTAAAATATGGTAGATTTGATAAAATTTAGGAGTAGAAATGTTTGAATGCAAATATAAATTTGAGCTTGAAGATTGTTTGACAAGTGCAAAATATGTGTATAAGTCACAGAAGAGAAAGCAAGATAAAATCATAGCGGTATTAATACCGATATTGATTGTAGTGATGTTGGTTTTATTGGTAGTAGATATTGTTAACAAAAAATCAGTAATATGGGATATATTACTCTTAGTAGCTCTAGTTGTATTAGAAGTGATATATCTCGTAATCCCGCTGACTCTTAGTAATTCTCAGAAGAAATCATATAAGAAACAAAATCTGGCGGAAATGGATTATCTGCATATTAATATTAATGATATGATATGTACCGAGACCTTATATAAAGATGAGCAAGAAATGGCTAAAAACATGCACAATTTACGCAGTTTATCGAGTTTCATAGAAGACAATGACCGATTAATTCTAGTTTTCAATAAGGTTGAATATGTATGTATCAGGAAAGAATATCTAACTGGCGGTCTAGATAAACTTAAAGCACATCTAACCAAAGCGATGTCAAAAGCTAATAAGAAATAGGAGAAAAAATGAATCCGTTATTTGAATGTAGATATAAATTCAGCGAAGAAGATAATGTGAAGGGTAGTGCTGTGACATATAAACATATGCAGTATTCTGGTGGTATGCTAGCTGTCAATATAATAATTTGGATAGCAATAGCAATATCATTGATTAGTTTTACTGTGTCTCTTGTTATATTTGCAACAGTATTTAAACTACTCGATTATGATAGTCTATTAGGTTTAATATTTATGTTGATCTTTGGAGTTATTTATGCTTGCATGCCACTTATTCAGAAGAATGTTGCAAGGTCAGTGTATAGAAGGAATCTTTTAGACAAAGATGAAATGGTGCTATTATTCGATGAGTCCAGATGTTCGGCTTCGTTTTATAAAGCAGGAGAAGAAACTAATAAACAGATATTGGAGTTGAAAAATATATCACATATCGCTGAGCATAATGGCGAAATGGTAATAATATTTGAGAAACGCTATTTCGTGGTAGTAAAAAAACAATTTTTCCATGGCGACTGGGAATTGTTTAGAAAACTAGTTTATAGTTTCCCAAAAGATTAAAGTATCAATAGAGGTGTACTTATGAAAAATAAAAAATCAGATAAAAGAATAGTGAAGCCTTTTACTATGTGGAGAGATTTTAAAGGTGCTAGGTCTTTTGTTATTACTGTGGCAAAACAATAGCGAGACAGGAGAAGAATTAGTCGTATATAAATGTTTAGATAACAATGGAAAAACTGATCATAAAGATGGTATATATGCAAGACCGATATCTATGTTTTTATCTGAAGTAGACCACGATAAATATCCGGACATAAAGCAAAAATATAGATTTGAAGAAATAATAGAGTAATATGTATTTGCGTAATACTCATTAATGACGCGAATACAAATAAGATACTAAAAAAACTTAAGTCATTTAATTGATTTAAGTTTTTTTACTAATTGTTATTTTTAATTTGCTTTTGGTGGTCTGCCTCGTCTAATTGGTTCTGCTTGTGCTTGTGGTATGGTAGGCTGTGGACGCTGAACAATTTGAGGATTTGGCATAGGTGGACGATTCATGGTAGGCTGAGCATATTGTGGTGCTTGCACTGGGCGAACCATTTGTTGTGGCTGATTAGGCATCGCTTGAGGGCGAACTATTTGAGGTTGAGCCTGTGGTTGTGGCTGAACTGGAGTATAAGTAGGTGTGATTGGCTCATTTACTACTTGTTCTATCATGGGTTCGGTTTTTTCTACCGGTACGAACTCGGGTTCAGTTTTCACTATTGGTCTTTTTATTTCTTTTTGTTTTGGTTCTTTCACTGGTACGGGTCTAGAAGTTTTGTCAGCCTTGAGTCCTTTATTACTTAGACCAATGTCGTGACGACATGCAAGTTTGAATTGAGCTACTTGATATGCATTAGGTTGACCATTTTTGGCTGTTGCGAGAACGAAGAATTCTCGTGCAATTTTTACATCGCTTACTACACATAGTAATTCATTATAACAGTCTTGTACTTCTATTTTAAATTCCTTGTCATTATGCAAATCTGAATCATTCATGACAGCATCGACCAGTTTCAATGATTTCTCAATAGCCTGCTTCTTTAATTCAAAATTTTTATCAAACAATATTACATCTTTTTCTAATATATCTAGAATGTTTTTTCTAGTCAAAAATAGTATAATGACCGCAAACAAAGCTACCACTATACTTGCTATACTACTAAATAGTGTAATCTTCTCTAACATAATACCCCCTAAATGTTTATAATTCTATTATATCAAAATCTAATTAAAATACAAATCTTTTTATATGAAATTTTAATATTTACATTATACGACAAAACTTGAGGATACAAAAAAACGGCATATAGCCGTTATGTCGAGATTAAATCTCTATTTTTTCAATAATTGTTTAAAAGTAGCGCTTAATTTGATAGTAGGAATCCTGCAAGCAGCTACTTTAATCTTCTCTCCAGTGAAAGGATTAAGTTTAACGCTAGCTTTCTTGGTCTTGATTCCAATATTAAAATAACCCATAAAGTGCATCTCTTTGCCATCTTTTAAATTGTCTTTTATGGCTTCTCCTGCGGCATTAAGGATGGCTTTAACCTGAGTCTGTGTGCAACCAGTAGCCTCTGCTACCTGTCTGATGAATTCCCCTGTACTAACTGTATTCATAATTACTCCTTTTGGTGTTGAAGTATTCAACTATTAGAATGCTATCAAAGAAAAATTAAAAAATCAACTAAATTTTAATAAAATTTTTGATTGAATAATAATTTTTATTTCCAACTTATCTGACTAGGCTAATTACTGTGAGTCTATAATAATATTTATATTAATTATTAATTAATTATTGCGTTTTGTTTATATTTGTGTTATTATAATATGTAATCTAAAATCGAGGGAATTATGGATATAAGAAATATTGCAATTATTGCCCATGTAGACCATGGTAAGACTAGTTTAGTCAATGCCTTGTTGAAACAAGGTGGTATTTTTCGTGACAATCAAGAAGTTCAAGATAGAGTAATGGACTCAAATGCTCTAGAGCGTGAGAGAGGCATTACTATTCTTTCTAAAAACTGCTCCGCATTCTATAAAGATACCAAAATTAATATCGTGGACACTCCAGGACACGCTGATTTCGGCGGAGAGGTGGAGCGTGTACTGAAAATGGTGGATGGCGTACTTCTAGTGGTAGACGCTTTTGAGGGACCTATGCCACAGACACGTTTCGTGTTGGAGAAGGCACTTGAGCTTAATCTTAAAGTCGTGATAGTAATCAACAAAATCGACCGCCCAGATGCTAGACTTGATGTGGTGGCAGATGAAGTGCTAGAGCTAATGCTTGACCTTAATGCTACTGACGAGCAACTAGATAGTCCGATAGTATATTGCTCAGCACGAGCTGGTGTGGCAACTAATGATTATAAAACTCCAGGCAGTAATATGGAGCCACTATTTGATGCTATAGTTAAACATATTGACCCACCGAAGATGGATACTAATGTCCCATTCCAGATGCTTATATCTTCTACAGAGCAGAATGATTATTTGGGCAAATTGGCAGTAGGTAAAGTGGAGACTGGTAGTATCAAATTGAATCAGACAGTATATATTAAAAACTATTTTGATTCTAACAAGCACTATTCAGGTAAAGTAGTTAATATTTTCAATTTTGAAGGGCTTAAGCGCGTGCCTATCGAAGTGGGTAATGCTGGAGATATTATATGTATAGCAGGTTTACCAGAGATAACCATAGGCGATACAGCTAGCGAAACGGACGATATGCCGGCTATACCTTTCGTGAAAATAAGTGAGCCGAGCGTAGAAATGACATTCATGGTAAATGATAGTCCATTCGCAGGTAAAGAAGGTAAGTACGTCACTAGTAGACATATAAAAGATAGATTAAATAAAGAAGCAGTAAAAGATTTGTCACTCCAAGTGTCAGACGGTGTGACCGCAGACCAATTCACAGTGCGTGGAAGAGGAGAAATGCATCTATCTATCCTTATCGAAAATATGAGACGTGATGGCTATGAATTCCAGGTAAGTAGACCGAGAGTATTATTTAAAACTATTGATGGTGTGAGATGTGAGCCTATAGATAAAGTGGTATTAGATGTGCCAGAAGATAGTGTGGGTACTATCATGCAATCAATGGGAGTGAAAAAGGGCGAATTACTTGACATGTCTCCTATCGGCAGTCGTATGCGTCTACAGTTCTTAGTGCCAAGTCGTGGGTTGTTTGGTTACAAGTCTCAAATGCTCACAGACACTCGAGGCGAAGGAATCATGTCTAGCGTATTCGATAGCTATCAGCCATACAAGGGAGCTATTGAAGGTAGAAATTTCGGCTCGCTTATCAGTTATGAAACGGGTGAAGCTATTACTTACGGACTATTTAATGCACAAGGTCGCGGTAGACTATTAGTTACTGCTGGAGATAAAGTATATATGGGACAAGTGGTAGGTGCTAATCCTAAGGGCGATGATATTGTGGTCAATGTTTGCAAGAAGAAGCAATTAACGAACACTCGTTCGAGTGCAAGTGACGATGCTCTTAAGCTTACCCCTATCCAACCGATGAGCTTAGAAGGAGCGTTAGAGTTTATTGGCGATGATGAACTTCTCGAAGTGACTCCAAAATCTTTTAGAATAAGAAAACAAATTTTAGATCATGCGCTTAGAGCAAAGAGTAAAAAGCCACTAGTGGAGGGTTAATCAAGATTGCTTTGCAGTATCACAACTCAGTATTGTATCGCACAGTTTTAGGCACTCGATGTGACACTATTCGCAACATGATATGAGAAATTATATATATACCATCATAGGCAGGCATCTTCAATAAGTCAGAACGACATAAGAAGGAGAGGAATGAGAAAATCAAACAACCAACAGATGAACGAGATGATGAGTTCAGTTATGCGTGTGGCTAAGCGTATAGCGATAACTATCTTATGCTGTATACCATTTTTGATAGTGCTTGGTTACCTTACTAGGAATGTTATTACCAATGATTTCTTGCAGGGTTTAATGTTTGTGGCTATTATGGGAATTTCTGTTTTGATAGTAGAAATTGTGGCAAGGGCTAGAGAAAAGAAAAAGAAAACTAATCAAATATTAGACGATTCGCCAGATGTATTTAAGTAGGAGTGAAATTATGATAGTAGAAAAGCAAAAAAATAAAAATACCAAAATTTGTTTAAGAGATAGATTAATTTCTAAATTGACGCAACGAGAAATAGAAAGATATCGTAAAGAAGCTAAAGCAAGTAGACCTTACTATGGATCTATAACTCATGAAAATGTAGACGATATAATTGATAAAGGTGTTCAAAAAGCATTGGAAAACTCAGATAAGCGTAGAATAGTTACTGAAGTAACATCTAATTTATAAAAAAAACACCACGAAATAAAAAGGAGAAACAAATGGCTGAAAATAAAAAACCAAAGATGTTGCCAAATGACCTAGAGGCAGAGATGAGTCTACTAGGTAGTTTATTCTTGTCACAAGATGCTTGTGCGGATGTTTTTCCCACTATTAATGCTAAAGATTTCTATTCCACAGCACATCAGAAGATATATCAGGCCATGCTTGATAATTATTTCAAGGATATTCCTATCGACTATATTACAGTGAGCAAAGTTCTCTCAGCTAATGGTGAATTAGAAGAAGTAGGTGGACTCGGATACATTACAGATTTGACCAACTATGTGCCAAGTGCTGCTAATTATAAACACTATGCTGATATTGTCAGGAATGACAGCATTTTGCGTCAAATTATTGAGACAAGTCAGAAAATAACCAATGAAGCATTTGAGGGTGCGGAAGCAAGCAATGTACTACAAAGAGCAGAGAAATACATATTTGATATAGCGCAGACTAGACGCACTAATGACCTAGAACATATTAAAAAGGGTGTCAATGAAGCTATAGATATGATGGAGAAAATCTCTATCGACCCTAACGCTAATGCAGGTGTTAGAGTGGGTTTCCCAACACTTGATAAATATACTAATGGATTTAAACCGGGCGAACTCATTATTATTGCGGCTCGTCCTGGTATAGGTAAGACTACTCTTGCTGTTAATTTCGCTATCAATTCAGCGATTAAGTATGGCAAAACTGTAGCAATGTTTGACCTAGAGATGTCATCATTGCAGGTCGCACAAAGATTCATCTGTTCGACAGGTAGAGTGGCAATGGACTTTGTGAAAGGTGGCACTAAAGATAATAATGTGTGGGACACTCTATTCGAAACCAAAAAGTTACTTGAGAATTCGAATATTTATGTGGATGACACTACAAATATTACGCCCGCTGAGATTCTATCTAAATGCAGAAGGTTAAAAGCGCAGAGCGGGCTAGACATGGTCATTATCGACTATTTGCAATTAATGCATAGTGAGCGTATTAATAAGGACGGGAATCGTCAGCAAGAGGTGGCGGACATGACTCGTTCGATTAAACTAGCTGCTCGTGAATTGGGTGTGCCTATTCTGCTACTATCTCAGCTCAATCGTGAGAGTGAGAAGCGTACTAATAAGACTCCACAGTTAAGTGACCTAAGAGAGTCAGGTAGTATTGAACAGGATGCAGATATTGTAATGTTCATAGCAGATATTGCGAGTGACGAAGTGAAAGAAAATAGTTCGAATGACGATGCATTAGATTATTCTCTGGTGATAGCTAAACATCGTAATGGTATGCGTGGTACTATTCCTATAAAATGGAAGAGCGAGTTTACCCAATTCTACGAGCCGGGCAAAGACAATTTGTATACCAAGAATACTAGCAAAGTACAGAAAGACGGCGTAATCACAGCAGTGAAAGACAAAGACATTGATGAAATATTCAAAGACTAAAAGGAGCGAAAATGTTAAATAATAACAAAGCAATAGTTTTTGATTTTGACGGAACGCTCACTCACAAGAATTATAATATCTGGAAACGTATCTGGTTAGCACTTGGCTACGATATTGGAGAAGATTCGTATTATAGAGAATTATTTTTATCATTTATGGGTAAAAAAATTACTCATCAAGAATGGTGTGATTTGACTTGCAATGCATTTATCGAAAAAGGAATGAATGTTGAAATATTGAAAGATATTGTTTCAGACATTAATCTGCTGAACGGAGCGGATGATTTCTTTAAGAAATTAAAAGAGCAAGGCTACGAACTATATATAGTGAGTGGTAATATTAAGGATGCTATCGAGATAGCTCTAGGCGATAGTGTTAAATATTTTGATGGAATCATGGCTAACGATTTGGTATTTGATGAGTTTGGAAAGTTGAAAAAAATTGTAGGTACGCATTTTGATTTTGAAGGAAAGCTACAATTTGTGAATTCGCTAATTGACAATCAAAATATCCTACCTCAGAATATCACTTTCGTGGGCAATGGGGCTAATGATGAATGGGTACATCTATCCGGATGTAATACAATTTGTATTAATCCTGAGCCGGATACGGATATAGACAATAAAAACAAATGGCATAGAGTGATAATGAAACTTGATAATTTGAATGATTTATTACCTATTATCAAAGAAAATGGCAATAAAAAATCAATTTAATATTTGTAGGAGAATTTATGATTATAGATGAGATTAATAAGGACAATGTACAAGCGATGAAAGATCACGATGCTCTGGCTCGTGCGATTTTTGGCGTAGTGAAGAATAAGATTTTGCTTGCTAGCATTGAAGCAAAAAAAGATGGCAAAGAATTGCAAGATAGTGATGTCGTACAAATTCTACAGAAAACTATAAAAGAACTAACAGAAGAGAAAGAGAACTATATACGAGCAAAGAATATGGTAGAGGCAGAGAATATTGAGAAACAAAAAGCTATGATATCAAAATATTTACCTAAGATGCTCAGCGAAGATGAAATTCGCTCAATCATTGCAGGTATGGAAGATAAGTCGATTCCGTCTGTCATGAAGAAATTTAAGTCAGAATATGCGGGCAAAGTGGATATGGCATTAGTCAATAAAATCGCTAGAAATTAAAAGTTGTTTGTATATCATTTCTTAACTTCACTGCTAGAGCAAGGCGTACAAAATGATATTATTCATTCACTCGTAAAAGAGGTTTGACTTAACAATATATAATAATACGTTGTATAGCGAAGGAGATAAAGTGGAAAAATTAGATATTTATGACGAGAACATGAACTATATAGGTCAAGAAGAAAGGGATGTTGTTCATGAAAAAGGCTTATGGCATAAGACTATTCATTGCTGGCTGTATGACAATTCAGGCAATGTTTATTTTCAGATTAGAACGGGTTCTGGTAAATTATATACAACTGCATCTGGGCATGTCTTGGCAGGTGAGACATTGAAGCAAGCCTTCCACAGAGAAGTGATGGAAGAGATAGGTGTAAGTGTGGACATATCCAGTGCTGAGTTGGTAGAGTTGACAGTTTGGAAAATGGATAAAATAAAAAATGATAAGCCGTTTAAAGATAGAGCATTTGCCAATGTATATATTAACAGAATTAATGAAGACTTTACAAATTTTAAGTTCGACACTAATGATGTATTAGGTGTAGTAAGGGTTAAGGCCAGTGAGTGTTTAGATTTGCTTTGTGGAAATGTTGATAGAATTTCGGCAGATAAAATTACTGACAAAATTGAACACATAACTTTAAATATCAATGATTTCTTAGTGCAAAAAGGTGAAATAGCATTGATTAAGTATGGCAAGATATTGCAGAGCATTATGTTTGTGACTAAATAAACCAAAGTTAAAAAGGGGAATGATTGTGGAAAAATTATTTGATACCAGTCATAATATTCACGATAAAGTGGTTAAAAGTGTGATTAAACCATTAAAAAACGTGGAAATTAAGAAAATCATAGACGCAGGCAGTGGAAAAACCAGTGCTAGTATTATGTTGAAATATTTTCCGAAAGCAAAGGTAGAAGCAATTATTTACCCGGGTGATAATAGGAAGAAGAACCCGTTAGAGAATGTCATTAGTTCAACTCGTCTTAGTATAGAGGAATTAGATATTTGTTCCTCTAATATCATAAAAAAATATGACCTCTGTCTAGCACATTTGACACTCGGGGAGGCACTTCACTTCGGCAATTCGTTTGAGAATTTATTTATCAACATTATGAATATTCGTTCTAAATATTTTGTGATAGTAGACATTCTAGAAGATATGTGCGTTCACTATAGATATATGGAGCAATACTGGAGAGAAAAGGGCTTTAAGGTGCTTAGAAAGAAGAAATTCCGTAACCCTAATCCCGAACATTATCCAAAAGTGAAATACGATAAATATAAACTTGAATTCGACAGCAGACACTATGTAGCATATCTAGTGGAGAAAGTGTAATGAAAAAATATTATCATGGCAGTAGAAATGGGGGATTAAAAGAATTATCATTAGATAAAAGTGTAGATGGTTATGTTTGGTTGGCTGAACAATACGAATTTGCTATATTGTATGGTGCGAATTCAACTCGATTTTGGTGCTATAATAATGAAACTAATAAATTAGTCATTCGTGAAGTATGTGAAGACAGCCTTGAAAAAATGTACAAAGGTAAAGAGTGTTATATTTATTCTGCTACTAAAGTAGGAGATTATGAGAGGCTAACCATTTGGGACGAAAAGCTATTAAGTGTAAACACAATGTTGAACTAAAATTAGAAGAACATATACTGGATGCGTATGAAAAAATTATGCAGTTGTATCATGAAGGACGCATAGAATTACAGCTTTGGGAGAATTATACTCCTGAACAAAGACAGGAGACTATCAATGGTATATTAAAAACTTTCGCACCTGTGATGCAAGATTTTTATGAAAAATACCCAGAAGAATACGAATTGCTGACCACTGTACGACCAGAATTAAAATTAAAAAACAAAATGGAACAATGAAAGAGATAAAATTAAAAAAGAACGTTAAATTATTAATTGGTGACAATATTATTAATCCGCTTACTTATGTCACTATATCTTTTACTGGTGGGTATAGTAGTGAAAAGAAGTTAGAGTTATCTCATTTGACTGAGCATATTTTTATATGTTTTAATTATATGATAGATGGCAAAGTAGTTTCTAATCCATATATGGACAATATGCATGCAGACGCTAGAACGGAAGACGATAGAGTAGAATTTACTTTTTGTGTACGAGATAGGCTAGAATTACATGAGAAATTAGAAGTATTAAGCCATTGTTTTAACGATATTGTGATAACAGATAAAGAATTAGAAAGAGAGAAGATAACGATTATAGATGAGTTATATCAAAACGGCTCGTCTATGGAATATATACATAAAGTCGAGCGTGATTTTCGGACTGTGACGATTGAGGACGTGAGAAGATATATTCGTGAGAATTTTTCTACAGACAACTTAACTATTACGACTATAGGCAGGCTCGACGAGCAGAGTATAGTAGACGAAATGGACGAGCTTGTCTCGTATTTGCCTACAAATAATCGAAAAAATACGTTTAATCCTGATATTTTAGATAAATGGGAAGCAGAGGGAATTAGAACTCAACTAGGCGAAAAGAATTCAGAAGAGTTGAAACTGGTATTCTTCACGAATAATGAAGTGTCTACACTTAGAGGGAAAGCATTATTTGATTTGTTAGCTTTATACCTAGATAATTTTCGCTTAGGTGTTAAAAAGCGGTTGAGACAAGAAAAGAGATTAGCATATAGAACTCATATTTGGATTAATGATAAAAGAGAAGAAATGTGTTATCAAATCCATTGTAGGCAAGAAAATATAGACGAAGTCATTAAAGAAACCATTGCGTATTTCGACGAAGTATGTAATAAAGGCGTGACCGAGCAGGATTTAGAACTTATTAAACGCGACAAATTGCGAAATTACGAAGCACGGCCTTTTCATTTGTTAGCAAGAGTCATTCGTACGATTTCAGATAAATATCTATCTACTCGCGACGAAAGCACCGACGTTGAGATACAACAAAAGATTTTGCAAGACGAAGAAGCGTCAGTGAAGAAGTACAACAACGAAAGACAACAATATGTAGAGAAGATAGAAATTATTAAATCTATAACTGCCGATGAGATGAATGAGTTTATTAAGAAATATTTTTTAGGCTCAAGACTGGTTGTGAAAGTGAATAAAGAAGAAAAGAAAATATAAAGGAGAAGACATGAAAGAAAAATTTTATTTGACGACTGCGATTGCATATAGTTCGAGCAAACCTCATATTGGCAATACTTATGAGGCGATTTTTGCAGACTCGATAGCGAGAGCGAAGCGAATGCAGGGGTATGATGTTTTCTTCATGACAGGTACGGACGAGCATGGGCAGAAGGTGGAGAATAAAGCAAAGGAAGCAGGACTCTCGCCTAAAGAGTTCGTAGATAAGACTTCGAGTGTCATCAAATCTATTTTGGACTTAATGAATGTTTCATACGATAAATTCATTCGTACGACAGATGCAGATCATGAGCGAGTAGTACAGAAGATATTTAAGAAATTTTACGAGCAGGGAGATATATACA
The DNA here is from genome assembly GCA_965646995.1 of Candidatus Onthoplasma sp. Classification (GTDB taxonomy): domain Bacteria; phylum Bacillota; class Clostridia; order Christensenellales; family UBA1242; genus Onthoplasma. The sequence goes on along the minus strand of CBFGBH010000001.1, from coordinate 103,032 downwards.
AGAGTCATTATGAGGGTCTATATTGTACTCCATGCGAGAGTTTCTGGACAGAGAGCCAGTTAGTTAATGGTAGATGTCCAGATTGTGGGCGTGAGGTAAAGCCAGCGACAGAAGAAGCATATTTCTTCAAAATGAGCAATTATACCAACAGGCTTATAAAGCATATTCTCACTCACGCGGAATTTATTCAACCTGTAGCAAGAAGAAACGAAATGTTAAATAATTTCTTACTTGCAGACGAGTTTGTGGGCAAGAGTGAGAGCGAGATTTTATCTGCTATAGATAATGGTACACTGAAAACAAAATTACAGGACTTATGTGTGTCTCGTACGACATTCAAGTGGGGAATACCTGTCGATTTTGACGATAGACATGTCGTCTATGTCTGGCTAGATGCACTTAACAATTATATTACCGGTATTGGCTATGACACAGATAAACCAAGCACTCAGTATAAGAAACTATGGCCAGCAGATGTACATATTATTGGTAAAGATATTGTGCGCTTTCATGTGATATATTGGCCTATATTCCTAATGGCGTTAGGAGAGCCACTTCCACGCACTATATTAGGTCATCCTTGGCTTATTCAAGGTGGCGAGAAGATGAGTAAATCAAAAGGTAATGTCTTGTACGCGGATGATTTGGCTAGTGTATTTGGCGTAGATAGTGTCAGATATTACGTATTGCGTGAATTAGGGCAAGTAGACGATGGCAATATTACTTGGGATGCTATGGTTGAGCGAAATAATACCGATTTGGCGAATGTGTTGGGCAATCTGGTCAAGCGTACCATCGGTATGAGCAATCAATACTTTAATGGGGAAATCAAAGACGCTAAAGTATATGCGCCAGTCGATGATGATTTGAGAGTTGTTGTTACTAGTGCTAGAGATAAAGTTTTTGCTAAAATGGATGAATATAAAGTGTCAGAGGCTTTGGAAGAATTGTGGACACTATTTAGGCGTGCTAATAAGTACATTGATGAGAACGAGCCATGGGTGTTAAATAAGGATGAAAGCAAAAAGAATAGGCTCGCTACAGTACTTTATAACCTACTAGAGAGCATTAACATTGGTGCTAATTTATTATTACCGTTCGTACCGGAGAGTGCAGAAAAGATAATGCATGAACTCGGTGTGAAAGTGCGAAAATATGATGACCTAGATAAATTCGGACTTGAGAAATTATATAAAGTGACAGAAAGTCCACAAATTCTATTTGACCGTATTCGTATGTCCGACATTCAACCTAAGATTGATGAGATTGTATATAAGCAGAAGTTAGAGAATGCACCACCAATAGAGTTTAGAAAAGTAGATGATATTACTATTGACGACTTTATGAAAGTACAGATGAAAGTAGGTCTAGTGCTTGATTGTGAAGCTGTGCCAAAGTCAAAATTATTGCACTCGACCGTTCGCGTAGGGACTAAGACCTTGTCAATACTAAGTGGAATAGCTAAACAATACTCGCCTGATGACATGATAGGTAAAAAGGTAGTGGTTGTTACCAATCTTCCACCTAGAGAGATGAAAGGTCTACTTAGCGAGGGTATGATTATTTGTGCTGAAGATGAGAGTGGGAATTTATCTATTCTTAGTCCAGAAAAAGACCTTCCAGATGGTAGTTCAATTAGTTAAAATTTGTCGCATAATTGCGACATTTTTTGTTGCATTAGTATATGTGTTGAAACAATATTTTGAATGTTAGATGAGTGTAAAAGGTAAGAAAAATCATCAAATAAGTCTGTCTTTTATAATAAAAAATCAAATATATAGTCATTCATTCGATTACTGACAAAACATGCCAAAAATATCTGTTTTATAGGAAAATTAGCGGGGTAAATGCTTGTTTATTTATACTTTTTTTGTTATAATTACATTATATTATATATAATGTAAATTTCGTGAATTTATAGAAAATAACCATAGGAGAGTTAAATGACAGATGAATTAAAAGTGACTAACGAGTATGGGGCTAGTGCTATACAGGTATTAGAAGGTCTTGAGCCTGTTAGAAAGAGACCGGGTATGTACATTGGCTCTACTGACGAACGCGGACTTCACCACCTAGTGACCGAGATAGTGGATAATTCTATCGATGAAGCGTTAGCTGGATATTGTAATGAGATTAGCGTGGAGATATTAGCTGACGGCTCTGTGTCAGTCACAGACAATGGTCGTGGTATTCCTACCGGCATCCATAAAAAAGAAGGCATCAGTGCAGCTGAATTGGTTCTCACCAAATTGCATGCAGGAGGTAAATTCGGCGGTGGCGGATATAAGATTTCGGGCGGTTTGCACGGCGTGGGTCTTTCTGTGGTAAATGCACTCTCCGAGACTCTTTTACTTGATGTTTTTCAGAATGGTAACCATTACCATCAAGAATATCATCGCGGTATTCCTACGGATAGGTTGGCAGTGGTTGGCACGAGTAATATCACTGGTACAAAAGTGACATTTAAACCGGACTTTGAGATATTCCCAGTGACAGAATTTAACTATGATGTCTTGAAGGCTAGACTTCGCGAAATTGCTTTCTTAAATAAAGGTCTTAGGATTACTATCAAAGATGACCGCGAAGATAGAGAGCAAGAGAATATATTTCAATTCATGGGTGGAATACAGGAATTTGTTGCGGACTTGACAGCTAATAAAAACTGTGTATTCCCAGAACCTATATATGTAGATAAAATCTATCATTATAAGAGAAAAGACGAAAATGGCAAGGCTCAAGATGCGACTTGTGAGATAGAGTTTAGTTTCCAATATACTGATACCTATACAGAGAATATTCATAGCTATTGTAATAATATCAATACCGAAGAGGGTGGCAAACATGTTGATGGCTTTAAAAATAGTTTGATGAAGGTAGTCAACGAATACGCTATTGAAAATAAGCTGATAAAGGACAAGCAAAAATTATCAGGCGAAGATACTAGAGAAGGTATTATCGCAGTTATCTCTGTCAAGGTAGAAGAACCTCAATTTGAAGGTCAGACCAAAACGAAACTAGGTACTGACGAGATAAAAGGTTTCACTGCCAAAGCCATGGAAGAATGCTTCAAAGATTATTTAGAAGAGCATCCAAAAGAAAGTAAGGAATTAATCAACAAATGTATGTTGTCTCAGCGTGCTAGAGAGGCTGCTCGTAATGCCAGAGAAGATACTAGGCGTAAAAGTGCATTAGAGTCTACTACATTGCCGGGGAAGCTTGCTGATTGTAGTAGCAAAGATGCGAGTCAGTGTGAGATATTCATAGTCGAGGGAGACTCGGCAGGTGGTACAGCGAAGAATGGTCGAGATAGACGCTATCAAGCTATTCTACCGCTTCGTGGTAAGATATTAAATGTAGAAAAGACAAGACTTGCTAGAGCGTTAGAGAATGCCGAAATCAATGCAATGATTACTGCATTCGGATGTGGTATTTACGAAAACTGTGACCCAAAGAAACTCAGATATGATAAAATCATCATCATGACGGATGCGGATGTGGATGGTAGCCATATTGAAATACTTATGCTGACATTCTTCTTTAGATATATGCGTCCGTTAATTGAAGAAGGACATGTATATGTCGCTCAACCACCATTATATAAAGTCTCGCGTGGTAAACAAGTGAATTATTATTATTCAGAGGAAGAAAAAGAATCTGCACTAAATGGTAGTGAGAAAGGCTATGAAGTGCAGAGATATAAAGGTCTAGGAGAGATGGATACCAATCAACTTTGGGAGACTACTATGGATCCAGCGACGAGAACACTAAAGAAAGTGACTATGAAAGATGAAGTTACATGTAATGAAGTATTTGATTTACTTATGGGAGATAGACCGGAAGCAAGGCGTGAATTCATCGAAAAATATGCTACACTAGTTAAGAATCTCGACATCTAGGAGAATATATGAAAGAAAAAGAAAATTTCACAAAGATAGATAATACTCGCTACATTGATATAGATGTAGAGCATGAAATGAAAGAATCATTTATCGCATATGCTATGGCGGTAAATGTTTCGCGTGCTATTCCAGATGTCAGAGACGGCTTAAAGCCTGTTCACAGGCGTATATTGTATGCGATGAACGAGATTGGTCTTACTAGTGACAAACCTTTTAGAAAAAGTGTTAAAGTGGTCGGAGAAGTATTGGGAAAATATCATCCGCATGGGGATAGCTCAGTTTATGATGCTATGGTTCGTCTAGCTCAAGATTTTACTATTAATGAACCATTAGTAGACGGACATGGTAATTTTGGTAGCGTAGACGGAGATGGCGCTGCCGCGATGCGTTATACAGAAGCTAGACTTAGTAAGATAGCTGGCGAATTATTACGCGATATTGATAAGGATACTGTTGATTTTACGCAGAATTTTGATGCTACCTCGCTTGAACCGAAGGTGCTTCCTAGTAGATTCCCTAATCTATTAGTTAATGGAAGTGATGGTATTGCAGTAGGTATGGCTACATATATACCCCCTCATAACCTTAATGAAGTCATAGACGCTGTAGTTGCTATGATAGACAAGCCGGAAATAACTATCGACGAACTGATGGAGTATATTCCAGCCCCAGATTTCCCTACAGGTGGAGAGATATTAGCGAATAATGCCATACGAGAAGCATATAGGACTGGTCATGGCGGTATTATAATGCGTGCTAAAGCGGATATAGAATCGTATGATTCAGGCAAGCGTTGGCGCATAATTGTACACGCGATACCTTATCAAGTGAATAAAGCTAAATTGATAGAGCAAATCGCTAATTTGGTGAAAAACAAGCGTATAGAAGGCATATCTGATATTCGTGATGAATCTGATAGAGATGGTATGCGAATTGTCATAGAGTTAAAAAAAGACTCCAATCCACAAATAGTTTTGAATTTATTATATAAACAGACGCAATTACAACTATCCACAGGTATCAATCTATTAGCATTAGTTAATGGCGAACCAAAGGTATTGAATATACAAGAGATACTATTCTATTATCTCAATTTCCAGCGAGAAGTTATCACTAGACGCACTAAGTATGATTTGAATAAAGCCGAAGAGCGTGAGCATATTCTAGCAGGACTAGTAATTGCTGTTAATAATATTGATGAGGTCATTAAAATTATCAAAGAGAGTAGCGATAAAGCTTCTGCAATGTCTAAATTAGAGGAGCGTTTCGCTCTTACTGAGAGACAGGCAAATGCTATCTTGGAGATGAAATTATCACGTTTAACTGGTCTTGAAGTAGATAAATTGAAGGCTGAATTGAACGAACTAGAGATTACCATAAAAAATCTTAAAGCAATCCTAGCAGATGGCGGAAAGATTAATGACATTATTAAGACTGAATTATTAGAAATAAAAGCGAAATATCCGACTCCTAGAAAGAGCGAAATCGTGCTTGATTATGATGGTATAGATATTGGCGACTTAATAGAAAGACAGGAAGTAGTCGTGTCATTGACCAATCAAGGTTATGTGAAGAGATTGCCTGTCAGCGAGTATAAATCACAGAATAGAGGAGGCAGAGGTGTCAATGCTCACAAGACCAAGGAAGAGGATTTTGTGACTGATGTATTCGCAGTGAATAGTCATGATGATTTGATGTTCTTCTCTAGTCTTGGCAAAGTGTATGTGTTGAAGGCATACACCATTCCAGAGGCAGGTAGGCAGAATAAAGGTAGAGCATTGGTTAATCTGCTACCATTAGAGGCAGACGAGAAGATTAATACAATCTTAAAATTTAGTAAGTCGGAGAATGCAAGTTTAATTCTTGCAACCAAACAAGGAATAATTAAAAAGACTAAATTGAAAGAATTTGATAATGTTCGTAAGAATGGTAAGATTGCCATTAAACTATTAGATGGCGATAGTCTCATAGGTGCTAAAATAGTCGAGCCAAACGAAGAACTATTGATAGCTAGTGATAATGGTAAATGTCTACGCTTCAATGAGAAATCAGTACGAGCAATGGGACGAACAGGACATGGTGTCAAAGGAATGAAGATAGATAGTGATGAAAATATCATTGATATGATAGTTCTTGACCCAGAGAAAGATATTTTAACAGTCACTACTAAAGGCTATGCCAAGAGAAGTAAACCCGAAGATTATCGAGTACAAGGCAGACGAGGTAAAGGCGTGAAAGCTGGAGTATTTAATGATAAGACAGGTAAAGTTGTGGCACTTCGCTCTATTACAGCTGAAAATGACATTCTCGCTATCTCATCAGATGGTGTGATGATTCGTACGCATGCTGATAGTATCAACTTGGTCGGCAGAACTAGTCTGGGTGTAAGACTAATGAAAGTCAGTGCGAGCGATAAAGTTGTCAGCGTGGCAGTAGTAGATAGAGAAGAGATAGAAGACGAATTATTATTAGAAAATAGTGAAGAAACAAATGAATAATTTATAAATGGGCAGAAATTCTGCTCATTTGTAATTTATAATAAAAATAAATAATTATTAAATTTATATATAATTGATAGAAAATACTAAAAAAATAAAATATTTAGTATAATATTTAATATGATTAAGAAAAAATTAAAAACAAAAATATTTCCCATTATTGCTTTGATGTTACTATTATTTGGAGTAATGTGTTTTTCTGCATGTGCAGATATTAGTGCTAATTTAATAATTTATCCAGATAAAACTATCGACGAATTAGTAGTGGTAAATTTAGAAGAAGAAAAGATTAAAGAATTAAATATTGACTTAAATAGCTTTAAAAAAGAAATTTCAGATACAGCTTTAAGTGAAACTAAGAAATTATTAGATGAATTTAATAATAAGATTTATAATGATATATTAGATGCCGATGAGTACAAAAAAGCAATATTAATTAGTTTTTTAGATGGTGTAAAAGTAGTAAATAATAAATGGGAAAATAATATTTATTCCATAGGTCTGAGATTTAAAGATAGTGATGTATATAATTACTTTTATTCTGATAATGCATTGGCGAAATTTACAGAAAGTGTAGAAAAACATTTCTTATACACTAAGATTATTTATACAGGAGTTGATACTTTTAGTAAGCATTCACAATTAACTAGTAGAATTACAGCTTATTTTAACTTGAAATACCCTGACATGATGACCAGTGAGAATACTCTCAAATATACGCGAGTGACAGATCTTCGCAGAGAACATAGTAATGCGGACTTTGTTCAAAAATACAATGGAAACTATTATCATACTTGGCTCATAAATTTAGATGAGAGTAAACCAATCATAGTGTCATATAATATTGCTAATAAAACGAATTGTATCTTAGTTTGTTTAGGTGTTAGTATTGTAGTATGCGGTTTAATGGCTATGGTAGGATTAATTTTAAGCAAAACTAAAAAATCAAATTATAATAAAAATAAATTAAACTAAAAACTAAATATTTTATTTGTGTCTAGTACTATTATTAAAAAAATATTAATTTGATTAAAAATTAATATTTTTTATTATAATTTATTAAATATTTCTTGTTTGTTGTAATAATTTTAATACAAAAATGAAAATAAATTAATTTACCAATCATATCGTTTATTGGGTATTTTAATATCGTCATAAAATTTCAAATAATTTTCTGTGAATTTATTTGCTTGTGGATTAGATAGGGTAGGTTTTAATTTATTTTTATTTTTTGATTTTGGTAATTTTTTTAATATTTTTATTTTTGCCATAATTTTTTAATATTTTTCTTAATAATTATTGAAATTTTTTAAATTTCATAGATATCTTCATGATTTCGTTTATTATTGAATTGACTTAATATTACTTTGTTTTCTTTTAGACTTGCCTTAACATCTATCACTCGTTGATTAGATGAGCCTTTGAAGAGCAAGGTAATATCTTTATTCTCAAGTTCAAATTTGCCATCTACCAAAATATCAATATGTGATAATAATTCTTTTGTAATAGGAGTATGTGCACGACTTTCTTTTAATAATTCTTTATCAAACAGATAGCCGGAATAGCACCAAATGGTTTTGTTGGGATAAGTCTCTCGTACGCGCTTCAAGAAAGGTAGCAAAGCTTTTTGATTAGCTGGTTCCATAGGTTCTCCGCCGAGAAGTGTGAGACCATTGATATGTTCTGGGGATAATGATTTGATTATCTTATCTTCTATAGTTTTATCGAAAGATTTACCATAGTTAAAATCCCATGCCTCAGAATTAAAGCATCCTTTGCAATGATGAGTACAACCACTCACAAAAAGCGAAGTTCTAACGCCTTCGCCGTTTGCTATATCGTTGTACTTAATATTTGCGTAATTCATAATTTATCAAACTGCCTTTTGATTAAGAATATAGTCTTCAATATCGTTAATATAAGAAAATTCAATCACTTTCTCTTTGGATAGATTGTCAGTAAATGTAGCACTATTACTCTCACAATCTATAATAAATATATTGAGACCGAAATTATTGAAATTATTTAAACTCTCAATTTTGAAATTGTAGTAGTTTAGAAAACTTAAGGTCTCTCTATAATCTTGTAAGTCTTCACATGAGATGTAAAACTTGGTCATAATGTTTTCCTTTTTCTATAAGTGTAATACTCTATCGCGGATCTCTTGCGTCCTTCCTTGATTCCAGAATTGACTGCCGATATATCCACATGTCCTACGGGCTACATTCATTTTGGTTTGGTCTAGATTGCCACAATTAGGACATTTCCAGATTAGTTTTCCGTCTTGGTCTTCTGCAATTTGAATTTCGCCATCATAACCGCATACTTGACAGAAATCCGATTTGGTATTTAATTCTGCATACATGATATTATCATATATATATTTCATCACTTGTAGTACAGCCTCAATATTATCTTGCATATTAGGGACTTCTACATAACTTATCGCTCCGCCTGGGCTTAATGACTGGAATTTACTTTCAATACGAAGCTTCTCAAATGCATCAATAGGCTCGCTAACATGTATGTGATAACTATTAGTGATATAATTCTTATCTGTTACGCCAGGAATGATACCGAAACGCTTTTGCAGAGTTTTGGAGAACTTATATGTGGTACTCTCTAGCGGTGTGCCATATAGTGAATAGTCTATATTCTCTGCCAACTTCCATTTTCTAGTATATTCGTTTAATTTCTGCATTATCTCAAGACCGAGTTTTTCGCCTTCCGGTTCGGTAAGTTTCTTGCCAGATAGATAGTAGACAGTCTCCCATAGTCCAGCATATCCGAGTGAAATAGTAGAGTAACCGCCATGTAGTAGTTTATCAATCTTCTCTCCCGGTTTTAATCGAGCCAAAGCGCCATGTTGCCATAAAATAGGAGCGACATCAGATACTGTACCTGTCAGCCTTTCGTGACGGCATTGTAGTGCTTCGTGGCATAACTCTAGTCTCTCATCAAATATTTGCCAAAATTCTTTCATATTTTTGTGAGAAGATAGAGCTACGTCAATAAGATTAATAGTTACAACACCTTGATTAAATCTGCCGTAATATTTTGGATTTCCATTTTCATCTACGAATGGTGTCAAGAAACTGCGGCACCCCATACAAGTATAACAGTGACCATTGCCGTTCTTGTCTACTTTTAATTCCAACATTTTCTTTTCACTGATATAGTCTGGTACTAATCGTTTAGCTGTACATTTTGCAGCTAATTTAGTTAGATAATAATATTTACTATCTGGATGTATGTTGCTCTCTTCTAATACATAAATGATTTTAGGGAAAGCAGGGGTTACATACACACCTTTTTCATTCTTGACTCCTTTATATCGCTGTTCTAGGGTTTCTTCGATAATCATAGCTAGGTCTTCACGTTCACGCTCATTTCTAGCTTCTCCTAGATACAAGAATTCGGTTAAAAATGGTGCTTGACCATTTGTGGTCATAAGGGTAATAACTTGATATTGTATAGTCTGTACACCGCGATTAATCTCTTGTCTCACCCTGGTCTCTGTGATTTTATGTACTATGTCGTCATCTGGCTCTACGCCTGCTGTCTTTAATTCTGCTATGACGTCTTTACGAATTTTTTGTCTGCTAACTTCGACGAATGGTGCGAGGTGGGCTAGACTAATACTCTGACCGCCATATTGACTAGAGGCAACTTGAGCGACTATCTGAGTAGCAATATTGCATGCTGTAGAGAAAGAATGCGGTCTCTCGATTAATGTATTAGATATAACTGTGCCGTTTTGGAGCATGTCCTCCAAATTAACGAGATCGCAGTTGTGCATGCGTTGTGCAAAGTAATCTGCGTCGTGGAAATGTATGATTCCCTCTTGGTGAGCCTTCCAAATGTGTGGTGGCAATAAAAATCTCTCAGTCAAATCCTTACTCATTTCGCCAGCCATATAGTCACGCTGTACGCTATTTACGGTAGGGTTCTTGTTGCTATTCTCTTGTTTAACTTCTTCATTAGTACAATCGATGAGAGCAAATACTTTTTCATCTGTAGTATTTGCTTTTCTTGCTAATTGGCGGTCGTAACGGTAAGTAATATAATTCTTAGCTACAAGGAATGCGCCCTGTCTCATAATAGCTAATTCTACTAGGTCTTGAATCTCTTCTACACCTGTAGCTCGTCCCATAGTTTCACACTCATGAGTGATCTCGTCTACAATTTTATTGATTTGTTGCTCGGAGAGTCGCTTACTTGCTTCATCAACCGAAGCATTCGCCTTAGAGACTGCGATCCGAATTTTGTCATTATCAAAAATCACTTCTTGACCATTGCGTTTAATTACTTTCATTTTAACCTCCTAAGTAATAAAAGCAAACCCTGTTTGTTTGACTTTATGATTCCATTATACTATAATAAAACTAATAAAAGTGTTGTTTTTGCAACAAAATGAGGTTTTTGTGGAACATTTTTTAGATTTAAAAGCTACCAAAATTTTCAAAGACGCTAATGAATTTGAGTGCCAAGCGATGATGTTTTGTTTCAAAACTAGGTTCAAAACATTTGACAAAAATGAAACAATTGTATCTCAGGGAGACGAGATTGAGAACATAGTTTTGATAGTCAAAGGGGCAGCAATCGCCCAAAATATAGATAGTTTGGGCGATATTTGTATACTTTCAAAATTAGGTCGTGGAGATACATATGGAGTGGAGGCAGCGTATGCTGGCGAACAATTTTATAAAGATAATTTGATAGCGACAGAGAAAAGTCTGGTGTTATTTCTGAATAAACACCGACTCATTACACCTTGTACTAATAGGTGTAAAAGACATGATGTCGTGGTTAAAAATTTAATGCAGACAGTCGCTGAAAGTAGTATGAAATTGCTTGACAAACTCTCATTTATGTCAAAAAAGAGTACGAGAGAGAAACTAATGTCATACTTCGTCTCGATGAGTGAGAAAGCTGAATCGTCCTACTTTGAGATACCGTTCAATAAAACAGAACTTGCAAATTATCTGTCAGTCGACCGCAGTGCTATGTCTACCGAGTTATCCAAAATGCGTGCAGAAGGCATTATCGACTATGATAAGAGACAATATCATATCAAACAAAAAAAGAAAGCCTAAGGTCTATAAATTTTGAAACTAGCAAAAAATGGACAAATTAACTTGTCCATTTTTTATTAAGTTATTTTATTGTATAAATAGTTGTGAAATTCACATTATTTATTTTGTTTTTAACAAAATCTAAAAAATGTAAAATGTCCATTTTACTTATTTCATTTCTATATTTTTCAAAATTGTTTATTTTATATTTAATATTTCTATATTTTTGTTCTAGATTAATATCTTCGCAACTTCTATTTAAATAAATATTCCAAAATGGAAAGATTTTTATATGATTTTCAGTTGTATATGTGTGGTGCTTATAACCATTGTTTGTGTTGTTTAATAATTTTGATAATTCAATGTCCGAAATTTCTTCTATTATAGTATGACTTAAATTATCTTTGTCAAAGAAAGAATGTAACGACTCATGTACTAAATATACTAAATCATAATTAGCATCCTCAATCCCTTTAGGATGTCCCCAAACAAACGAGTTATTTCCAATATTGTGTCCGCAGTGTAGAGACGTGGAAACTATATAACATGTCATGTTGAGATTAATGTCAGTTTTAAGTATTTTTAATAAAAAATCATTTATTAATTTTTCTTTTTTATTCCAATTTTGTTTAATTCGCAATAAATTTTCTTTTGCTTCTTTTAAGTTGTTCTGAAAAAATTTCTCTTGTTTTAATTCCAGTATAATATTACAATCAATATCATTATCATTAATATTAGGTTGATTTTGAAGAACAATATAAGAACTTTTATATTTTTCCCATAAATAATTTGCAAAGGCAACAGGCATAGCACTTTGAGAAATTATTTCTTTTGCCAATACATTTTCATCAATTTTAAAGTTAATTTTTAACATCGATTTACTCCTTACGGATTATTATAATATAAAAATATAATTTACACAAAGTAATAAACTAATTTTCTGGCATTTAGGCGTGTGCTTGTATTATACAAGTGGCTCGGCTTCACCTCGCCAGACAAGCACACGCCTATATATAAACTTTGTTGTATTCTGATAGTTTCAAAATTGAGTGACCAATGATCAATTTTTTTTCTTAAGGACTACCAATGTCTCGACATTGGTGGTGTTTGGGAACATATCGAAAGGCGTAATTTCTACAATGTCGTAGTTGGGAAGTATTGCTCGCAGGTCTTTAGCGAGTGCAATAGGATTACACGAAATGTAGATTATATTTTTTATGCCATTGATTTCGTTCATAGTCTTTTCTCCACAGCCTTTCTTAGACGGGTCAAGAATGATGGTGTCAATATTAGTCTTTAGTCTTTTGAATTCTTTGTGAAAGTCTCCATTTATATTTGTCAGGTTTGTGATATGATTTTTCTTTTTTAAGTCTTGCGCACTTCTATGTGAACTAGGGTCTATCTCTATACCTATTACTTTCTTTGCTTTCTTAGTGAGCATGGCAGATAATAGCCCCGCTCCGCTAAAGCCATTAAGTACTATATCACTATTGTTTATATGTTTTAGTACATGACTATACAATTTATTTTGAATATCAATATTAGTCTGATGAAAGCCTAGTATGTCAATATTATATTCGATATTATCATTAATAATAGTCATCTCTTTTATTCCTGCTATATGAGTAACTTTACCAGAGAGTACTACAGAGTCTCGCCTGTTATTAATGATAAGATATAGTCCGATTTGATTATACTCGCACTTTAACTTATCAAATAGTGTGGAGATATCACATGCTTCTCTTAATACTATACCTATTATATATTGAGAGTCTATATTGCGTATCACTATGTGCTTTAATACGCGGAGTAAATGATTCTCTCTAATATAAGTACAGCAAATATTATATATTTTATTAATATCTTCATTTGCGAGTGGACAAAAATCAATATTCAAGATGTGTTTACTATTGTATTGATAGTATCCGATATTTTGACCATCTGTGGAAAAACTCACTTTATTGCGATACGAGTATTGATATTTGCAGGGGATTGTAGGATTAGTAGAGAAATCTCGCTTTAATATCTTTCTTAGCGTCTTTTTTACTAAGAGAGTCTTAAACCTTAATTGTTCGCTATAGGACATATGTTGTAGTCCGCAGCCACCACATTCATAAAAATATGGACAGGGTGGATTGATTCGATTCTCACTTGGTATGATAATTTTATTCACTTTTCCATAGGCGAGATTGCCATTATCTTCAACTATAGCGAAATCGACTAATTCATCTATTAGAGTATTCGGTATGAGTACGACCTTGCCATTGATTTTTGCCACACCTTCGCCATTCATTCCATAATCAATTATCTTAGTTTCCATACGCGATACATCCTTTAAGCCCTAGTCTTATCACTTTGCCTAATAGTATAGATAAATCATAAGAAGAGCAGTGCAATATTCCTTTGAGCCATTCAGTATAGGTAGAAATAATCCCTGAGACGATATAATTAGTCACTAGCTTAAAGTTCTCATAATTCATCACATATTTCATTACTCTAAAGTTATTTGAGATAGAGTTAATTAACGATAATTTGATTTTGTCTTGAAAGATTTTACAGTACTTGGATTGAACTAATGATGTGAAAAATTTATAATTGTAGGAGAGTATATCAGTCAATTTATTTAATATAACTTCAGGAGACTTATCAATTTCACTTAGTCGAAAATCTTGTTCTATAGATTTAAAACTATTGTTCAATTTATCTATTATATAGTCATCAATATTTCCTATGCTATTAAAATGAAGATAGAAAGTACCACGATTGATTTTAAGTTTTTTAACAATGTCGGTGACAGATAATTTATTTGATTCATCTTTCGACATGGATAAGTATGCCTCAATTATCCTTTTTTTCGTGTTAATAGAATTACTATATTTAACTTTTATCATGATTACAATATACAAAAAATAAACACATATGTCAATTAATGTTCATTATTTTAAAATATTTATATAATTATTATTAGTTTTCAAGCAAAATATTTGTTAAACTTACCTTATTAATATATAATAGTTCCAGAATACATAAATAGGAGAAAATATGAAAAAAGTAGCATTAGTCGTAGATAATTCTGCAAGTCTGACAGACGAAGAAATCAAAAAATATGAGATATCTAAAATAGTACCAATTTCGTTCATTGTCAACGGAGAAGAGTACTATGAGAACGAGAGTATGTCTTATTCTGAATTTTATGAATACTTAAAGGACAAGCGTACCGATGTGTCAACTTCTCAGCCAAGTATAGAAACAGTGAAAGAGGCATGGAGAGATGTTTTAAAGACATATGATGAGATTGTCTATATTATTTTATCCAGTGGGCTTAGTGAGGCTTGCAATTCTGCTATCAATGCGAGTCATGATGAAGAATTTGAAGGCAAGGTCTTCGTCGCTAATAATCAGCGTGTAGCTTACATGAATAAAGTAGATATGATGACTGCGAGATACTTGATTAACGAAGGTAAGAGCGGAAAAGAAATCAAAGATTATCTCGAGAAGAACAAGACTGATTGTGCTGTGTATATTGCGGTTGATACATTGAAGTATCTAAAGAAAGGTGGTAGAGTAACTCCAGCAGCGGCGGCAATTGGTACTTTATTGAATATCAAGCCAATACTTCAGATACATGGTGGTAAATTAGACGCGTATGCTAAGGTTATGTCAATGAAGCAAGCTAGAATCAAGATGATTCAAGCTACTAGGAAGGAAGTAGAAGAAAAATTCCCAGAGGAGTTAAAGAATGGTCAAGTCTATATCGGTATGGCACACAGTAATCCAGACTTGAATGCTCAAGAATTAAAAGATTTTGAAGCTGAAGTAAAGGAAGCTTTCCCAGATATGCCATTCTTCACTATTGACCCATTACCATTATTCATCGTTTGTCATACAGGACCAGGTGCATTGGCTGTAGGATATTGTGTAGATAGACTGAATGTAATTAAAAAATTAAAATAAAGAGAGGCGTAGTGCTTCTTTTTTATTGTGAATTTATACCTATTTTGATAGAATAAATTTATGAGAAACGAAGAGATTATAATTAACAAATCAAGATTTATCGCATATATTAACGAATTGAATAGTCTAGACGATGTTAAGAGTATAATAAATGATTTAAAAAAAGAGCACAAAAAAGCAACACATATCTGCTATGCCTATGTGTACGATAGAGAATGTGTCAGTGAGAAATGCAGTGACGATGGCGAACCGAATGGAACAGCAGGCTATCCTATACTAAATGTCATTAAGAAGCGTGGACTAAAAAATACTATGGTTGCAGTTGTCAGATATTTTGGCGGAATTAAACTTGGAGCGGGTGGACTAACCAGAGCGTATACTAAGTCTGCGGCAAGCGTGTGTAAATAATGAAATAATCCTTGCAAAAGATATCATATTGTGCTAATATATCGGCATGAATATTAAGAAGATAATAAGTGATAGTATTAAATCAGATTTAGAGAATATTGATTTTCAAAATTTGATTATTGAGAGTGTATCAATGGAAAATGGAGATTATTGCCTGCCTTGTTTTTCTTTGGCTAAAACATTACATAAAAGTCCGATGCTGATAGCTCAAGAGTTAGAGAGCAAAGTGAAAAAAAATGAATTCATAGAACACACTGAGTGTAAAGCTGGTTATTTAAATTTCTTTTTGAATAAAGAAAGTGTGACAAAAGAGATAGTGAAAGAATACAAGGATATCTCAGCTTTCACGACTAAGAAAAAGAATGGCAAAACTATATGTATAGACTATTCGTCTGTCAATCTAGCTAAATATATGCACATAGGACATCTCAAGAACACTATTATAGGCGAAAGCCTAGCTCGAATTTGCGAGAATCAAGGATATCGAGTAGTGCGAATCAACTATATTGGAGATTATGGTACACCTTTTGGTAAAATTATCGCAGGGTATAAGCTGTGGGGGAATAAAAAAGATTTAGACGAGCGTGGTATAGATGCATTGCAGGATTTATATGTTAGATTCAATCAAGAAGCGGAACTTCATCCAGAAATAGAAGATGTGGCTCGAGAATACTTCAAAAAGATTGAAATGAAAGACGCTGAGATTTATCCGTTATATCAAAAAATTATTGATATTGCCATCAAAGAAACTGAGAGATTGCTTAATATTTTAGGCGTGAAGTTTGATTCTTGGCGTGGCGAATCATACTATAGTGAACAGTTGAATCAAGTAGTAGATTTACTCAGTCAGAAAAAGTTGACTAGGCTGAGTGAAGGTGCATTGATTGTGGATTTGAGCGAATATGATATGGCACCATGCTTGATTAGGCGTTCGGATGGAGCGAGTCTATATGCTAACAGAGATATTGCAGCAGCTATAGATAGATACGATACTTATCGGTTTGATAGAATGTTCTATGTCACAGGTCATGAGCAAATGCTACATTTTAAGCAATTCTTTAAAGTATTAGAATTGGCGGGCTTTGATTTTGCTAAGAATTTAGAGCATATTCATTATGGACTATTTAGTTTGCCAACTGGTAAAATCTCATCAAGGAAGGGCAAACAAGCGACTCTCGTAGATTTGATTGATTACGCTATGGATAAAGCAAAAGATGTCATCAAAGATAGGACTTTCAATATAGAAAAGCCGGAAGATGTCGCGTGGAAAGTAGCTCGTGGGGCATTGAATTTCAATGCTCTTAAGATAGAAGTGGGTAAGGATTGTGTTTTTGATATAGACAAAGCTTTCTCATTCGACGGCGAGACCGCGCCATATTTGCAATATACTTTCACTCGTATCGAAAGTATATTAAGGAAAAGTCAAGGTCTAGATTTGAAAGTCAATGCCGATTATTCGAATATAGGTTTAGAAGCATTCGAATTAATTAAAAGTTGTAATAATGTCAATAATACAATCACACAATCTTTTAACAAGAGAGAACCGAGTATGCTGGTCAAATGTGCTATGGAAATATGTAAGACACTAAATAAATATTATGCTTCTACTAAAATTCTAGAAGGTATGCCTAGCGAAATAATAGCCAAGATTAATGTCTTGATGATTGTGAAAAATGCGTTAACTATACTATTTAATCTAATTTGTATAGATACATTGAAAGAGATGTAAAAAATATTAGGCTCAAAGCCTAATATTTTTATATTTGATATAGATAGTTCGCATAATTAGAATTATTAGTGAAATTGTTAGAATTTAAGTCCGAGATATCTGTGGATTTAACAGTATATGCAATAGTTGATTGTGATAAATTTTCTCTAGCATAGGTAATAGTAAACTGGTCGCCCACTTTTAGAGTCAGTAAAATATTTCTTATTTGGTATGCTCTATTTATGTCATAGGTCTTAGGTGTAGTGTCGTTTGATGTTTTGATATTCACGGCAGTGATGACATCGCCAGTGTCTAGGCCTAAGTAATGAGCTATACCAGTAGTAGAGTCTACTATTAGATTATCTACTATTTGAAGTTTGCCTGTCGTGGTGTCGTACAGTGTGTGAGTATGACCGACTGCATACGTCAAGCCTAAATTTAATATACGTACACCTTGTTTTTTCCTAGTTATTTTATAATTCGAGATAATATTATCAGCTACTGCGATGGCATCTTGATAAGGTAGAGCATATCCCATATTTTCAATGGTGGAACCAGATGAATCAGATGTCAACTTCGCATTGACTATACCTATTAATTCTCCGTTTGCATTGAATAATCCTCCGCCAGAATTTCCGCCGTTTATGGCTGTGTCTATGCGAAGTTCGTGAAGAATGACGTTGCTATAGCCGTTTAGTGATTTCATAGTAATTTCTTCGCTATCTACTGATATAATACCCTGCGTCACGCTGATACCATATCCTTCTGGATTACCTATGGCAAGGGCAGTATCTGTAATTGAATATCCATTAGGAGTTATATCCACCGCGCGAGTGTTAGGATTGATATCAAGTAATGTTTTAGTAGACATACGTATGATAGCCAAGTCGAATACTGGTTCGCCACCGATGAATTCACATTTCACTGCATCTCCTGTAAATTCGGTTTTAGGGTATCCATTTTCATCTTTGACGACTATATTGTTTTGATTGACTATCTCGTATGCGTCTCCTTCAGTACCATATTGGTATGCATAAATCGTAGGAGCGACTTTATTTGTGGTATTTGATTGCTTGTCATATAATACATGATAATTAGTGATGACATAACTATAGTCATCATCCATTTTATATATTACACCAGAGCCTGTATTAGTAATAGTGCTTTTAGATGTCTCTCCATAGAAACTATATCTATCTACATAATGGTGAGCATAAATTCGAACTACTGATTGTAGGGCTTTATTAGTTGCTTGCTCAATAGAACTAGCAGGAGGGTCGGATTTAATATTTAATGATTTAATAAAAGCTTCAAATCCAGCTTGGTCGTTGGTATAGACACCCATACTTACACCGAGATTAAACAAGTCGGTAATATTCAAATCGTCCGCATCTTCACCATTCTTAACTTCGAAACTAGAAGTAGAGCCATCTGAATAAGATACCTTATATATTTGAGTGTTGCCAAAAGATTCGCTCTTCTCGATGCCTACTACATAGACAGGTTTATCAAATAGTGAACATGCAGAGAATACACACATGCAAGGTATAATCAATATTAATAATAAAATTTTACGAAAATATTTCATTCATTCACCTACTAGTTATTATGCATAAAAAACATAATATATATGATTAATTATATAATATATTTTAATTTTAAGCAAATATAAAACTAAACTTAAATCATTTTAGATAATTAACTCTTGATACTTGTCGAAATTTGTGCTATTATGTAATAAACTATTTACGAGGTAATATGAAAACTTATGAGCATATGCATGGCGGACATAGACAGCGATTGAAAGACAAAGTCAGAGAGCATGGACTAAAAGTATTGAGCGAGCATGAGATATTAGAATTGATTCTCACATATACAATACCTTACAAAGATACTAATGAATTAGCACATTCGCTTATTAATAGATTTGGCAGTCTCAGTGCTGTATTGAATGCTAATAAAGATTCGCTAATCAATATAAAAGGTGTAGGAGAAGAAACAGCTCTATTTCTTACTATGCTACCAGAATTATTGAGTTATTATCGCGATAGGAAAGATAAAGATGTAGAGTTACTAAATTCGGTTGCTGCGTGTATATCATTTTTTAGGAAAAACTACGAGATTCAGAAGGTAGAACATTTTTATGTGATGTGCCTCAGTTCTAGCTATAAACTAATTGATAAATATGACATTGAAGGCGAAGATGCTAGTTATGTGATATTCGATACGCGTAATTTCGCTAGTATGGTAACTGATAAGCATGTAAAAGCGGTCGTTTTATTTCATACTCATCCGAATGGAAAAGTTGAACCTAGCGATTCTGACCTTGAGACTACAAGAGATATATTCCATATTTGTGCTGTTATGGGTATCAAATTATGTGATCATTTAATATTTAATGAAACTTGTTGTTATTCTTTCGAAGCGAATAAAAAGATTTCTGAAATTTATGATGATTATATAAACAAATTCCCGGAGAGAAAAGATAAAATCTTAGGGTTGTCGCAGTTGGTCGGGTTTGAGACCTATAAACAAAAATAAGACACAGCTAAACTGGTCTTATTTTTCATTGATAATACATTGATTGTTAATTAGTAGATGTGTTATTTATTATTTTCTGTAGTTGCTTGATTTGTTAATTTTTGAGCTTTGTTCTCTTTGTATATACGCACATCGTCTTTTATGATGTCCACTATAGCTTTGATTACTAATACAAAGAATGCGACAGCCTGCGGAATGAAGAAACTATATATATAGAATATCGGGCATACCAATAATCCATAACAGATGGAGTATAGTATTTTTTCACCCTTAGTGAAGTTGTTGAAGTTTATTAACATCAACACCAGTGGAACGATAACAATACTCATACAATATCCATTACATACACCTGGCCATAATAGATAGGCTGACATTGCTAGTGTGACGAACTGCAAATGTTTTTTGGATTTAAAACTGAAGAATGGTAATACAATGCAGATTAATAATAATCCCCAACGGAGAACTTTGCTTAAGATTGAATGAAGTATCGTTAGGTCGGCCCCGCCGAATATATAAGATAATCCATAAGCAAAATAATAAGTAATAGTATCGATTGATATATTAGTTCCCCATTTCGTAGGGCCAGATGATGGAGGAGCCATACTAGAGTCTAATGTTGCCATGCCACCATTAGCCGCAGTGGAAGCGCCGGAGAAACCAGTTACATTTTTAATTAATACCATGCAGTTACTGAATCCGCCTTCTATGAATAAGAAAGGCACGAATACTAGTACTATTGTATAAGCTAATGTCTTGAGTATTGACCATAATTTCTCCAATCCTTTTTCTCTCCATATCAGATAGAAAATCATTAGTATAGGATAGATTTTCATCATAGCAGCACCGGCTAAGCATAGGTAGGATAATTCGCGTTGCCATCTCTTTTCGCTATTGTTTAACCAGAAGAACAATATAGTCATGGTACATACAGTCAAAGTATTATTTCCTCTTATGAAACAGAAAAGTAATGGTCCAAAGCAGAATACAATGATAAGTAAGAAGAATAGGTTTTTACCTTTCAACTTCGACATTTTTGCTATAGCAAATAAAATTATAGCTAAATTAAGTGTATAATAGATGAAGAAAGCTACTAAAAATCCAGGATGTACAGATAATTCTGCTAGTGTAATTGTCTTGTTTGCCCAAGCACTGGCAGCATCCCAACAGAATATAGTCAGTGGATAGCACATTAAGAATGATAGTGGTGGGTATATGCATGCTATACCATACGCGCCGGTATATGGATTAGGTACTGTACAATATGCCAATACTTCTGCAAAGTCAGAAAATGGTATAGTAGCAGTGATTAGATATAATGCTTCTTTTGAAATACAAGAGCATATAATAATAGTTAGTAGATATATACCTAGCCCCGAGACTGCGATGATGAAGAATATTTTTAATATTTTCTCCATATCAAATTTCGGTTTTTGAATGGTAGTATTCATATATTCCCCCTAAGGTTATTTAATATTTTCAGTTTATCGCTAAGGGGGGGGGTATGTCAAGTAAATTCAATAAAAAATAAAGCATAATGCTTTATTTTTATAATGAACATTTTATGTAGTTATAATGAGTTGTCAATTAACTTTTTGAATCCTTTATTTCTATATATTTTATTTTGTTCCCAAAATGTTTTTATTAAATTGTTAGACATTAGATGTTTAAAATCCTGTTTATAATTAGTACAAGGTAATAGCTGATATTCATTCATTTTGTATGATAGCTCCATGTGATTAAATAACATGACTAAGAATCTATTTTGTATCGGTGTTAATTTGTTTTTTGATTCTTTATTGAAAATCTCTTTTAATTCATCTTCGTTCTTTTGATAGAACATCCATAGCTCACGATGACCTTTGACTAAGGTTGCTTTAAATTGCAATTTGGTTTTCATCGTAAATAGTATTAAGAACGCTATTAAAATTATAGCAAATATTGAGAAAAATAAAATCAAAATTATATCGGTGCTATTCATTATGTCTCCTAATTATTATATGTGACAAGTTAAAGTAATTTAATGCTATCTGTTTTATGTTATAAAATAAAAATGGAGCTACTGGCGGGAATCGGACCCGCGACCCCCACCTTACCAAGGTGGTGCTCTACCTCTGAGCCACAGTAGCATATAGAGCGTAATAACTCCATAAGGTTGTTTAATAGATTTTCATTATATAAATCTCTTAAATATATTCATATGAATTTATATTTAAGTACATTTATAATATCAGTTTTAAAAGTATTAGTCAATAGATTTAATAATTATAATAATTTCTATTGATATGAATTTAGAGTATATGGTTAGATTTTGATTCTAGATTTATCACGAGTGATATATTCTAGTGGAATCTTATATATTGCTTCGTATTTTTCTTTCCATAGATGATAATTGGTTTGTCGCAAATAGTCCACATTTTCTTTATTAGATAAATCATGCTTGGGGTAGATCGCCGGGAGTATGTGGATAGTGTAATCGCCGAAATTTTTTCTACCTTGTTCATCAAGAGAGTCCGCTTTATCTTTTATAGTGATGAAAAGTGGAAGAATAGGGACATTGTGTTTTACAGCATAGTGGAAAGCTCCGTTTTTCATTGGTCTAGGTTTCTTGTATTCACGCCACATAGCCTGCTCTGGATAGATGAGTATTTTTCTACCTTTCTTAAGGTAATATTCTATTGACTGATTAAACTTTCGCATTAGATTTTTATTCAAGTCACTAGGTAAAGGTAGAAAGCCCGTATTTCTACCTATATCACCCATGAGACCTTTCCAGTTATTAAAATCAGCAGCGACATAGTTGATATTGTAGCCTACAGCTGCTCGCACTGCAAATGAGTCAACTTTGCTGACATGATTACATGTGACAATTGCACCTTTGACACCTTTCAAATTGGCTTTTCCAAGTATGGTTAAGTTAGTTAATTCTTTGTTGATTTTTTTAGAGTACGCTTTAAGTGCTGTAGTGAATATGAAATGTTTAATGCTGTGTTTAAATCCTTTTCTGATATAAGGAAAATTTTCTGTTAATGGTTCGCATCCGTCAAACGAATTTTCTTCAGTGTCTTTGTTAAAAATACCTTCAAGTTCAAAATTCTTCTGAACTAATAAATCGTTTAAAAAGAAATCTTCACTATCTTTAAGAATATTGATATCTAATTTCATAATATATTCTCCATTTGTATTGTAGCACAAATTATATATTTTTCAAACTGCTGAAATATAATTGCACTTATCTGTTTTTTAATCTTGAAAATCTCTCGTATATATCATCGTAATTAAAATTCTTCCTTACTTTATGTACCTTATCAATATGCCATGGTTTTATATTTATAGTATGGAAATATGGGAATAGAGTAAAGCGTTTGGTAAAGTGTTGAACTACTGTATCTGAGCGTAAGTTTCCCTGTTCGTTAAATTTACGCGGTAAGAATTTGATTTTTTTTGCACAACGGTTGAGCGCATCTTGGTCGCCAAAGGCCATTTTTTTATTTAAACATAACTCTTTGGTGCGCTCGAATAGATTTGATTGCTTGGCTTCATTCATATTGATAAGCAGTACGCCTGCATTAAAATATCTTCTACCTATAAAAATCTTTCCATATCTATCTAAAATGACACCCAACTCATAGTTTGATATATCAATATTAAATAGTTCGCTGATATCTCCATTTAGCATAATATCGGTATCTAAATATATAATCTTATCAGGGATTTCATCAATTTTGTCTGCAAATAGTCTTAAAAATGTATATGGAGTATATTTGCTGAGTTTGTTTTGGCTAGATAATATCCATTTATTGAAGTCTTTTTCTAATTTAATTAAAGTGACTGTACTATTAGGATTTTTTTCCTTAATGATAGATTCTAGCAGGACGCGATTGATTTCTGTGATTGGTTTATAATCTTGATTTAATTCACTCACATCTGCTGTGAGTATAAAGATATTTAGAGCGTCGTCAGTATGCTTAACCATAGACATTAAGCACAAGGTCAAGCCATCCAAGACTTTGTAATTACCACCGAATAGGACATTAATCATCTTTTTTTCTCCTTATGTATTTCACATATTCATAATCGCTTAGGCTTGCACGCTCGCACATTTTGGAATATACTTCATCTCTTAATTTTTGGCGTCTTGATTGAATGTCTAACGATTCATCAGGGTAGAAAGGTCCATCTACATAAATATCAATGCGTGGTCGTTTACCTTGTTTCCTGAGATGATATGTAGTAGTGAAAGTGAATGCGGGTTTGTTGTATTCGACTGGATAACGAAATGATTTGCTATCAAAAGGTCTAATCTTGGTATAATAAGGCCATAGATGTGCTTCTGGGTAAATGATTATTGGATGGTGTTTGTCTACATGATATTTAATAGCTTGATGAAAGTTTTTACCAGCAGCTAAATTATCGGGTAGTGGTAGAGCTCCCCACATGGGTGTAAGTTTGCCTAAAAATGGCATTGAGACGTTGTCCGAATTGACTATTAGATATGGTTTTTTAGCATGATTAATCAAAGCAGGAGAGAATCCGTCTGAGAATTGATTGGTATGATTACCATATATAAAATAACCTGTTTTTTTGAAAGGTTTTAAAATTTTTTTATTTTTAAAATGTATATGATGATTTAATTTGAAAAAGAAAGCGATAGGTAGAGCTATTAGACGATAACTCAAGCACGAAAAAAACCGATAAAAGATATTTTTATGTATGTATTTATAATTCTCATCTATTTTCTTTTTGTTGATTTTAAAGTCAATTATTTCATCTTCGAGCTCGTTTTGATAATAGATTTCGTCGCCGTATTTCATCAATACTCCTATCATCGTAATTATGAAAATCAGTATACCATATGGTAGGCAGAGTAATCAAGTGTTTTTATTATTGAGATAGAAAAAACTACAGATTGCAATCACGCAGTCTGTAGAAACATTGATTATTTAGTATTTTTATTAGATTTTTTTGTTTTTTCAGCTAGAGGTTTCCAGCTAGCCTCAATCAATCTAGAGCTATCAAAGTATGATACATTGGGGCAGATACTACGATGAATAATGACCCCACGACCTGCGGATATGAAGCCTATGATGTCATCTCCATGCATAGGATGACAGCATGCAGCGAATTTCATCAGAATATTATTTAGTCCCTTTAATGTGATTTGATTTTCTTGTGGCTCGGCGAGAGTGACACTGCGTTCTAGAGTATGAGACGATTCTACTATCTTCAATTGTTTTTGATAGCTGACTGCTAATTTATTTGCTAGATATTTGGCGCTAATAGCATTAGTGCCGATATTTGCATATAGTTCGTCTATTTCGTTCATGTTGTAGTATGATAATATTTCTTCCAGACTCTTTTTGTCCATCAATTTATTAACGGCGTAACCTTTTTCCTTAATAGCATTTTCCAGCATGGTTTTTCCTAGTCGGATGTTATCATCTTTCATATTTTTCTTGAAGAAAGCATTTATTTTAGACCTAGCCTCGCTGGTCTTACAGAGTTTCAACCAATCTCTTGATGGACCTTTTGAGTTGGGATTAGTGATAATCTCAACCACATCGCCATTGCTAAGAGTATGAGTGGTAGGTACTATCTTTCCATTTACCTTAGCTCCCACACATTTGTTACCTACTTCGCTATGTATATGATATGCAAAGTCTATAGGCGTTGAACCTGATGGTAGATATATGACTTTGCCTTTTGGTGTTTGGACAAATATGTCATTATTATATATGTCTTGGTTAAGCGAGTCGGTCAGGTCTTCTATGCTGGTTTCATCATTCTCTAGCATCTGTCTAAGCCATGCGAGTTGAATGTCTAGTGAATCTTGTTTACTTCTTTTTTCTTTATACAACCAATGAGCTGCTATTCCGTATTCTGCATATCTGTGCATCTCTTCCGAACGGACTTGAATTTCCACAGGGAAACCCTCGAACTTAACGGTCGAGTGTATAGACTGATAGCCATTTGGCTTAGGTGTTGCGATATAATCTTTATATCTATTTTTGATTGGTTCGACTTCGCTATGTAGTCTACCTATCAACGCATAGCAGTCAGCTATGCTAGGAACTATAGCACGCACAGCGATTAGATCGTATATGGTATCTAGGGTGTGCGAGTCGAGTTTTTTATATATACTATAAATATGTTTTTTTCTGCCTGAGACTCGACCCTTGATGCCCAGTTCATCCATACAATTTTTTACGAGAGTGATGAGACGTTCTACTATTGGTTGTCGTTTGTGGAATCTACGATCTACTTCTTCTTGTATTTCGTTATATTTGTCTATCTCGCATATTTGAAATGCTGAATTCTCTAGTTCTGTCTTGTAGTTAGACAATCCTAGCCTTGCAGCCAGTGGAGCATAGAGCGCGTAGACGGAATGAGCAAGCTCGAGTCTAGCATCTTCGTCTAAATTTTCAGCGAAACGACATTGAGTCACCACTAAACCTATTTTTAGCATAATAGTGCGTACATCTTTGGTAATGGCAAAGAACATCTTCCTCAAATTTTCAGCTTCAGTTGTCTGCTGTGAATAATTCAGTTTATCAAGTTTGTCAAGAATGGAAAGAGTGTTAAAAATATTATCTGGATAATTTTGCTTGATTTCGTCCAATGTGATCTTTTTAAGTGTAAGAGCATAGTACAAGGCTCCTTCAAACATTTTTTCATCAGATAGACCCATATCTTTGAGTATATTTAATAATTCTTCGACCTTTTTTTTATCAAAAATCGTGAATTTGTCGATAACGCTATTAATATTGTGCATTTATACACCTACAAATTGATATTAACATAAAAGTTTATAAAATACAATGTTTTATGTTAAAATATGAAAAATACTTGAATTCCATTCATATTACCAAAGTTCTATTTGGACAAAGAGATAAATAAACTAAGGTATGTTTAATCTCAATATTAATCAAGTATATGAGCGTCTAGATACGAAAAAGACAGGGATTACTAACGCTGAAGCGCAAAATAGATTAAAAAAGAATGGCAAAAATGAATTAGAAAAGACAAAAAGACAATCTTTCATCAAATGCTTTTTCAAGCAATTTATAAATATAATGGTTGCAATTCTTTTAGTATCGGCAATAGTATCTCTTAGTATTGCGATAATCAATAAAGAATATTCCGATTTGTTTGAAGGATTTGTAATACTATTTATTGTGATTGTCAATGCTTTTATCGGAGTGTTTCAAGAAAATAAAGCACAAGCATGTATTGATGATTTGCAGAAATATAGTAAAACCAATGTTAAGGTCATTCGAGGTGGAGCTACATTAAATGTAGACTCCACGAATCTAGTGGTAGGCGACATAGTCGAAATAGAGGCTGGCAATGTTGTTATGGCAGATATACGACTCATTGAGAGTAATAATCTGTCGTGTGATGAAAGTTCGCTCACAGGGGAGAGTGTACCAGTCGAGAAGAGTGCAGATGTTATTCTATTAGACAATACTCCGCTAGCTGAGCGAAAAAACATGGCGTATTCTGGCAGTATGGTGACGAGTGGTAAAGCAAAGGGTATTGTCGTAGCCACAGGTAATGATACAGAACTAGGGAAGATAGCCAATATTCTATTTCATGCGAAAAAAGACATCACTCCGCTACAGAAATCAATTGATAAGATTGGCAAAATTTTGACCTTTGCGACTCTAGGCATATGTGCTGTGATACTTGCAATAGAACTCATTGCGGGCGACAATATAATGAATGCCATTATGACATCTGTGGCTTTGGCAGTGGCAGCTATACCGGAAAGCTTACCTGCAGTTATTACTATAATACTTGCATTAGGCGTACAACAACTCGCAAAAAGAAAATGCATTATTAAACATTTACATGCGGTAGAGACACTGGGTAGCTGTGAAGTGATATGTTCAGACAAAACAGGTACATTAACGCAAAACAAAATGCAAGTAGTTGATACTTATTTGGATGATGATTTTAATGTTTTGTCCGGCAATACTTTTGATGAGATGATGAAATGCATGATACTTTGCAATAACTCAAAATTAGAGAATGGTAAAGTAGTAGGTGAGCCAACAGAATCTGCGTTGTATGAATATGCGACTAATCGCTGTGAATATGTGAGACAGAAAGTAATTCATGAAATTGCATTTAACTCTACTAGGAAGATGATGACTGTGATAGTTAATGATAGCGGTGTGAAGAGTTATAGCAAAGGAGCTCCCGAAGTTTTATTAAAAAGATGTAAATACATTAGAATTGGAGAGCAGATTTTACCATTTAGTGAAGATTTACGAAAAAAAATCAGAAAAATTAATGACGATATGACAGACAAAGCTTTGCGTGTAATTGGCTTTGCGTCAAAAGAGTTTGATGTGTTTAATCCCAACGATGCTCTAGAAGAAGATATGGTGTTCTTGGGACTCGCAGGTATGATGGACAATCCTAGACCAGAAGTTAAGGCTAGTATCGCCAGTTGTTTCAAGGCAGGGTTAAAGCCTGTCATGATTACTGGAGACCACAAGCGTACTGCATACGCAATTGCATCAGAATTAGGTATTGCGAAGTCGCTTGACGAAGTCATTACAGGCGAAGAGCTGGATAAACTCTCTGATGCAGAGTTGAAGAAAGTATGCAATAATTATACGGTTTATGCACGAGTTAGCCCCGAACACAAGGTTAGAATAGTTAAAGCATTTAAGGGGCTAAAGAAGATAGTTGCGATGACTGGAGATGGAGTAAATGATGCACCTAGTCTTAAGATAGCAGATATAGGTGTAGGTATGGGAAAGAGCGGTACAGATGTAGTGAAAAATGTAGCAGATATGATAGTGACAGACGATAATTTTGCATCTATTGTGGTTGCAGTGGAAGAGGGCAGAAAAGTATATAATAATATTCAGAAGGCACTTCAATTCTTAATCTCTACTAACTGTGTAGAAGTATTTGGAATGCTGATAGCACTTTTGTTCTTCCCAAATTACACATTCTTGATGCCGGCTCAGATGTTGTTTATCAATTTAGTAACGGATAGTTTGCCAGCATTCGCATTAGGATTAGAAAAAGTAGAACCTGAGGTCATGACATCTCCACCTAGGAATTCCAAAGCAGGTCTGTTCGGTGGTAAAGTTGGAGTAGCTATAATCTATCAAGCAATTATACAGACTTTACTTGCAATTGTCGTATTTGTGGTCGGTGCATTCTGTTATTCTCCGGAAGTGGCTAGCACTATGGTGTTCTTCACGATAATATTCATGCAGACATTACATAGTATAAATTGCAAGACAAATAATAGTCTATTCGATAAGAATCTATTTGATAATAAAGTATTCAATTTGTGTTTTATAGTTACGATGGTGATTAACTTAGTTGTAGCATGTGTGCCATTTATGTATACTTTATTCGGATTGGAATTTTTGAATTTCTCACAATGGCTCACAGTAATTATCGTCTCTATTAGTATTATCCCATTATGTGAAGTATGTAAATTAATATTTTCTCATGAAGGAAAAAATAAAAAATATATTAAAAAACCATCAAAATTCAAAAAAATACTATAAAATAAATAAATTTTAATATTTTTTTAAAATATATAAAAAATTATATATAATAATGAAATTAAATAATTAATGCTTTTTATGATAGAAGTGGGGATACATTTAAGGTAGTAATCTCCGCTTTTTTTAATTAATTATTATATTTGTATTTTTGATAGCTTTAAACATTAGTAGAAGAGATATTTTCATATTAAATATTTGCTATATAATCTACTTTATGCTAACCTTAAATTCAAGGAGATTTTTATTAATATGAGTAAGCAAAATGAATTTAATTTGCAAAACGAGATAGAAAAAAATAATAGATATAGGAATGAAATTTTTAAAAAAATGTTTACAAAATTTATGAAGCCAAACACTATGATTCGTCTAAAGGAAGAAATAAAGACATCAGACAAATTTAATTTAATGATACCTAAATATTATAATTTTCAATATAATCCTGTTTTTGCGCTTTGAGTTGATGATATTGACTTTGACTTATGTGCAAACCTTGCGATGATATTTTGGTATGAAAATTTGTTTGAGACAGATGAATTGAAAAACAATAATTTAAAAAATTCTAAATATTGTGAAAGCTTAAAAAATAAAGCAATGCTACATTGTCGTCTAAGATTATTGTTCTCATATTTTGATAAAAGTAACAATTATTTATCACATACAACAATTAATTATTCTATAAGATGTATGATTAATCTTTTACTTATGAAGTTGGATGAAAAATTACAAAATAAAGTTAGACCCATTGGGCTAAATGGAAATTTTAAGATTAATACAATGATTACATTGCTAAAAACGATGAGATCTATTCTCTTGCTAACAGAAACAGATAATTGTGGAAATGCTTTTTCATTATTTAGAACGGTAATAGAAAGTATATGTATATTTTTTACAATAAATGATAATGAAATGCTAGCCGATAATTACTATAAATTCATGCAATATAGGTTCGAGTTTGAACAAAGTGGAGAATACCCCAAAGAATTTTGTCAAAAAGTACCAAAGAATACTTCTAGGCAGAACTATTTGAATTATGGTTGGCTCGATTTATTAGAAAATAAAAATCGTAAATATGTCTTTGCAGACTTGTTAGAATATACTAAAATGAACAATTCCGAATTTAAAGATAGTTTTATTGTTCGTTATAAATATTGTTGCAAATTTTCACACGGAACTTACATAAATCAACAAATTGGTTCATATGATTTTATTTGGATTTTGGGTAGAATTGGACTTATCTTATTGGAATTGGCTAGAGAATATAGCAATATGTTTGATGAGCGATTAGTTTATGATGAAATTGATTTGACTCAATGGATTGCCGAAACTTCTATAAACTCGTTTAATATTTATCAAAAACAAGACAATAAAGAATAGCATGAAGTTAGACTTATGTTTTTATTTGTTTATCAATAATAAGAAAAATACAGCGCTAAAAAGCTGTATTTTTATAAATTTAATAGTTTTGATTGTATCTCATTTTTTTTATTAAAAGCGCGGTTATTGATTGAACATAGTGTTTCTTTTATTTCGCTCAAGTTAGGATAGTCATTGAACGCTTCTCTTAACTCTATAGTGTGAATTAATGCTCGAGATTCATCTATTATATCATTTAAACAACCGATACACAAATCAACATTTATTGCTTCACTATCCAACGTGTCTAACTCTTCATTAAGTTCGTTTATTCTAACTTCTAGTACCATTTTACCTCCAAGTATTGATATTATATATGAAATTTTTAATATGTCAATAATTAATTAAATTTTAAGTAAAAATTTAGATATTTAGTATAAAAAGGATTAATTTGAGAACAATACTCTCAGGAGGACTTATGAGCGTAAAAAATAAAAGGATTTTGACTACTGTTGTGTATTATACTCTAGCAGCATTGGCTCTAATCATGTCAGCATTCTTTATCTATGTCTTAATAGCTAGAGGTGTGGCACTATGGGCTAAAATCGTATATTTCGTGTGGATAGGCTTCGTTATAGGTGCAATAATATTTGATATTATATGTACTTCCACAGGGGAAGCGAAGACCGTATCTTCAGTGATAGTGTATGTTCTGAGTTTATTAGCAGTAATCATGGCTGGAATCATGTATTTCATGAATGTAGGCGTTGGCGGACTTGCGACAGAATTCTTCAATCTATTCATATCAGTATCAATTATCTCATTAATGACCACTGGTTATATGATTGCTACATGGTGTGTAGGTGAGAGTCTAGTAGAGCATGCAACCGCAGCAAAAGCATTAAGCGAGAAGAAAAAATAAAAAGAGCGAATATTCGCTCTTTTTATAATGCAAAGCCACCATCTACAGAGATTATTTGTCCTGTGATGAAACTAGCGTCGTCGCTACATAGGTATAATGCAAGCTTAGCGACATCTATAGGTTTACCAATTCTAGATAGTGGAGTGGATTCGATTAATTCATCAATAGTCTCTTTTGAAAGAATTGAATTCATTTTGCTCTCTATTAATCCTGGGCATATGGCATTCACGCGGATATTACTAGGTCCCAACTCTTTAGCGAGAGATAGTGTAAATGAATTAATAGCTCCTTTGCTAGCAGAATATAGACTCTCCATACTACTGCCAACTTTTCCCCACATGGAAGATATATTTACTATTTGACCTTTTTTCTCACTAATCATATATTTGCTGACATATTTAGTAGCCAAGAATGTTGATTTTACATTAGTGTCAAAGACATTATCAAAATCTTTTTTGCTTTCATCTTGTATTAAGCCATAGTGTGATATGCCTGCGCAGTTAATTAGACTGTCGATAGTGCCTACATTTTTTATAATATCTTCTACCATCTCGCGTACTTTAGTGTCTATTGTCAAGTCACACTGATATGTGAAAATATCAGTACTATTATTAAACTCTTGCAATAAGGCGTCAATACTCGCTCTATTATGATTGTACACTAAAATAGTGCGATATTTTTTTTTGATGAAAGTGCGAGCAATCTCAATTCCGATATCCCCACTCGCCCCTGTTAATAATATGGTTTTCATAATTTGATTATACCACACTTTCAATATGATTCAAAACGATTAAGAGATTTAATATTTGTTTATTAAGTTATTGACAAGTAATATTAAAAATATTATACTTGTCTATATGAAGAAGTTTTTTAAGACACTTTTAATTATTGTCTTGGTGATCGCATCCATAGCAGGTACTATATATTTGTTTTACAAGAATCTAACGAAACGACAGGATAGTTTCGCATATATTAGTGATTTCTCAGTAAGCAGTGGTACAACTGAATTTTCGGATAAACTTACTAAAGCGAAAGAATTTGCAGGAACTCGAGCAATTTTATTAGAACAAACTAATGCCAATTTGCAAGATATGACTGATATATTGGGTGGATATTTAATTAACGCTAAATCCTTTAAGATTGACGAGAATGGAATAATAGCAAAATTGAGCAATGCTGAGAGCAAGATGGCGAATGCTGATTATCAGTTAGAGCAATATATATGGAAGTGCATAGAAAATAATAAATTGGGTGCTAGTTTTGATAAGGATAAGGCTTTTAATGCTTCATATATAGATATATCAGGCTACATTATCAAGATGGGTGAGTTCGTCAGCTATTTAAATAATTGTGTGCAGACCATGTTGGTTGACGCCGATATGGATGTGAAATTTGCAATTATAGAAATGTATACAATAGTATGCATTGAGACATTCAAGTCATTGACAGATACGCAAAATGTTTCGGTTAAAGATGCTAAAAATATTAATTTCTTTAATGAAAATATTGATTTTAATAATGGCTATCTTACTACTTCAAATACAAATGGAGATTTTACTATCAATAATAATAATTTCCTGTCAGCATATGTGAAATGTGATAGATTAAAGTTGGCTCAAAATATCGCTTTAAATGTTGAAAGCGTGAATTCAATCAATGAATCTTCATCGAACGAAGCTAAAGCAACATATTATTTGAAACAAATATTAGGAATATAGATATGAGAATGAAATGGTTAAGTTTAATACTAGCGATAATGCTATTACCTAGCATATGTCTTTTCTCTGCTTGTAACAATGACCCAGGATATAATTTAAATAATATGAGTATAGAATATGAAAAGATGGCAGACAATCTCGAATTTGTAGATATCGTCGAGGGTAAGATTAAATTTAGTTATAATAATACAGCATTATTGAGCGTCATGGCTACTGACCCATATACTAGACTTAATGAATTTTATATACCTTTATTAGATAATTCGATGACTTTTGCATATGTCTATGCTAAGAGTTTATCTAGAGATGAGCTAGGAGCAAGTAAGTCACTTAGGAATAATATCAAGCATGATTTAGATAGCATGCAAGAGACTTTAGAGAAAGTGAATTACAGTCTACGTGCTTTGAATGACGCTGTCGCATTCTCATTTGAGGCGGGGGATAGTGTTACTAGTCTGAATTGTATGATTAAACTCAGCGATGTGTATTATTATTTTGAAGCATTATTAGGTCATACGGTATCATTCAACGAGAACTTGATGGATTTATACTATCGCTATGCTTTGAATATAAACAGCAATCCAGATTTCTATAATATGTCTTTAGAGCAACTGGATACATTAGATAGCATAATCTACATAAAATCTAGACAGAGATGTCAAGTGGTTAATCAAACTAGACTTTTCTTGGAAAAGTGTGTAGAGGGTGCCACTTTATATAGTATGTTTACTGACGATGACGGGTTTAAACCAGTTCCTAATGAATATGGTGTATATACTACACAAATAACATCTATAAGTGAGAATATAGACAATAATCGAGCAGAAGCAATCAACAATGATATAGAATTAAAAAAGACATTTAAAAATTTAATCGTAGAGATGCAAAATATACAAAATGTTTTGAACAATGATAAACCTAAATATTTCAAAGCTATCGAAGAAATTAGTTATTACACTACATCAAAGAATGTCAATGCTACAGTTAAAGAAAAGAATTGTATGACACTCATAGATGACTATGAATATATCTTAGGCGAATATAATCAGACACTTACAAAATTAATCAAATTTATCAAAGAAGTTTAATATGACTGAATTAGAATTAACTAAATTAGCAGATTTATTGTATCCAAATGCTTTGGATGCAAGTTTTTATATTAATAAATATCCATCACGCCAGACCAAAGGAGAAGTGACTCGTGTAGCGCCTAGTCCTACAGGTTATCTTCACATAGGCACAGTATATCAAGCTTTGTGCGATAGGCTGACAGCGAGAGAAAACGATGGCGTATTTTATATGCGTTCGGAAGATACTGACAATAAGCGTGAAGTTGACGAGGCTGGAGAGATTGGATACAATTCACTCGTTCGTTTTGGGCTAACTCCAGACGAAGGTTATCGTGGAGATAAATTATCGCAGTCAGGGGACTATGGTCCATACAAGCAGAGCGAGAGAGTAGAAATATATCGAGCGTTCGCTCATGAATTGGTGAAGAGGGGGAGAGCATTCCCATGTTTTTGTACTGCCACGACTGGTAAGGCGGATGTATTGAAAAGACGAGAAGAAGAGTTGAATGAAAACTCCGAACTAGAAGTAAAAGACCCATGTAGAGATTTAACATATGAAGAGATAGAGAAGAATATTAAAGAAGGCAAGACCTTTGCGCTCAGACTTCGCTCTATGGGAGATAGCAGTAAGACACACCCATATACTGATGAGATAATGGGTAAGAAAGAGATTCGAGAGAATGCAAAGGACGATGTGCTTATTAAATCAAATGGTGTACCAGTGTATTCGTTCGCACATATTGTGGATGATATGCTAATGGGAACGACCGTCATCGTGCGTGGACAGGATTGGTATCAGTCGCTACCTGTTCACTTAGAACTGGCTCGAGCATTCGGTCGTGCCCCATTTAGATATGCACATACTCCTAATATCTGTGTACTGGACGAGAATGGACATAAGCGTAAAATTAGTAAACGAAAAGATACTTTTGCAGACGCTAGATTTTTCTTAAGACAGGGCTATCCAGTAGAGGCGGTAATTGAATATTTACTCAATCTACTTAATAGTGATTTCGAATTGTGGAGAAAGAATAATCCAACTCTCCACTACACCGAGTTCCCATTCTCGCTAAAGAAGATAGGTGTCACGAATCCAATGTTTGATTTCATGAAACTTAACGATATATCGAAAACGATTATTTCACGATACACAGCAGATGAGGTTTATGATAAAGCTGTCGCTTGGGCGAGTGAGTGGAATAAAGATGTGGAGAAAGTATTAAAAGCTAATAAAGCGGTTTTACTTCAAATATTCTCAATCGACCGCGGAGGAGACCGACCTCGAAAAGACATTACTATGTATAGTGATATACTTTCATTATACGACTATGTACTGCCAGCTTTCGCACCTAATTATGACATAGAATTAGGTGCTGTGGATAAGCAGTTACTTATAGAGTTTTTACAAGATTATAATAATAACTATATTGAAGCTCAAGATAATAGCACATGGTTTGAAAATCTGAAAGAAGTGGCATTCAAGCATAATTTCACAGATAATAAGACCTATAAACAGAATCCGACCCAATATGCTGGCAATATCACAGACGCATCGAAGTTTGTCCGTCTAGCAATAACAGGCAAAGTGAATAGCCCAGATTTGTACTCAATAATGTGTATTCTAGGCGAAAAAGAGTGCAAAAGTAGACTAAATAATTTAATTAAGAAAATAAAAAACGAGTACTAATCTCGTTTTTTATTTTTTATATTAGTTCTGTTGGAGATTAAAATTATATATGATACAATATTTTTGGAGTTAAGAAATGAAAAAAGATTTTGTTTGCAAAGTGGCAACACTAGATGAGATTAAGAAAAAATTTGATTACGAGATAAAAAAGCATCCTAATGACAGCGCATGGGTTGAGTGGAAGACAGAAGCAGTTAAATTCTTCAAAGAGAAGAAACGAATTACATATATAGGAATATTAGATGGCGAGATTATCACGGAGGCATGTGTAGCGTTATCAAAAGATGCGTGTCAGAATAGTGATGGTCTCGTAGATGAAAAGGCTGCATATCTGTTTGCATTCCGTACGATAGAGAAGTATCAAGGCAAGGGCTATTTTTCTAAGTTATATAACTTCCTTGAGAATGATATGAAGAAGCGTGGCTACACTAGATTGACTTTGGGCGTAGAGCCGAGCGAGCCGAAAAATATTATGATATATTTTCATTATGGTTTCATGGACTATGTAAAAACAGCTATCGAGTACGAGCCGTTACGAGCGGGCGAAACTAAACCGGTCGAGATAGTGGTCAATTATTATGCAAAGAATATTTAAGGAGAGTATATGGCGACTAGAAAATCAGCGAGCAAGACGAGTGCTAGAGCAGGTCTAAATATCAGATTCGATAGTAAATCAACTAAAAAGACCGGCAAGCAAGTAGAAAAGACATTAAAACACACTAATAAAAATGTATTGATAGCATTATTAGTTTTGGTACTTTTAGGAGCATTGATAGGTGTAGGGTTGTGCTGGTATTTATCACGAAATGATAAGTTTGAGATAATCGGTCGTGACGAGATAACTTTGACGCTTGGCGAATCCTATTTAAACGAAGGAGTGGCGGTAGTCTCATTTGGTCGTGATATGAGTGCGAAAGTGGAGATTGATACCAACCTTAATCGTGGTGCGAATGGCGAGTTTTCGTCAGACGAGATAGGTACATTCTATATCGTATATAAAGTGAATTGTCTCAAATATGGTAGCATATTTAAGGTACAGAAGATACGATTAATCACATTCGTTGAGCCGAGCGAGAGTGAAGAAATGCTACCTAATGAATCACAAGGAGGAGAAAATGTCTAAAAGAAAAAAATCAAATCCGCTCGTATCGTTCATTATCTGCATAATAGGTTTAATTATAGGTTTTGCAGGAGGTGTAGTTGGTTACACCTATGCGACCCTACCACCTACCGAGATATTGACCATAGGAGAAGAGATCTACTATTCATATTCAGATACGGAAGATATCTCGAGCGTACAGCTCACAGGTGCAAGTGACGAATTATCTATACATTTCTTAGAACTGGGCAATAAATATACTGGCGATTGTACTTATATAAAATATGGAGATATTGATATACTAATCGACTGTGGCTCAAAGTCAAATAGCATAGCGACAGTGTCATCTTATCTCAATAAATATATGACAGATAATACGCTCGAATATGTCATAGTTACACATGCACACCAAGACCATTATGCAGGCTTTGCTACGACTAGCAAAGTGAAAAGTATATTTGATATATATGAATGCGAGACTATAATAGATTTTGGCTCAGCTACTAACCAAAAAGCTACTGCTACTATGTATAATAATTACCTTAGAGAATTGAATGAAGAGATAGATCGGGGAAGCAGTGCATTACTCGGCTATTGATTGTTATAATAATACGAATGGAGCGAGCCGTGAATTTATACTAGATGAGACGAATGAACTTAAGTTCGAGATTTTATATAATTATTATTCAGAATATGATAGAGAGCTAACTGATACTACTCATAAGGCGAGTACAGAGAATAACTATTCGGTATGTATACTACTTACATATGGGGACAAACATTACCTATTCACAGGCGACTTGGAAGATAGTGGAGAGCAAATGTTAGTCGAGAATAATGCTTTGCCAGAAATTGACCTATATAAAGCAGGTCATCATGGTAGTAAGACATCGTCTACAGATGAACTACTCAGTGTAATCAAACCCAAAGTAGTATGCGTGTGTTGCTGTGCCGGCAGTCCTGAGTATACCAAGACTAAGGTCAATCAATTCCCGACACAAGAATTCATAGACCGAGTATCAAAGTACACAGACAAAATCTATGTGACTACACTGTGTGTAGATTGGGAGAAAGACCTATTTACTTCCATGAATGGAAATATTGTGATAGTGACTTATAAGGCAAGTGAACAAGTAGGTATTAATTGTTCAAACAATACTATAAAATTAAAAGATACCGATTGGTTTAAATCGAATAGAGTATGGACGATTAGTAAAGGAGAGTAAATGAACGAAATAAAAGCAGTTATATTCGATATGGATGGACTTATGTTTGATACCGAGAAATTATGGCTCGATGGCGTGATAAAAACTAACGAGGTATATGGCTATAATGTCCCACCAGAATTGATTATCAAATGTATGGGTAATCGTCAAGATAAGATAGATATAATGCTAAAAGAAGCAATGGGAGATGATTTCGACCCTGCTGAATTTAGAAGGTTAAATAAGATATTCATGAAGGAGCAGGTCGAGACTATTGGTCTAGGCATTAAAAAGGGACTCATGGAACTGCTGGAATTTTTAAAAACACAGGATGTGAAACTGGCAGTAGCATCTTCTTCTGCTATGAATAGGATAGAAGAGCGATTTAGTCAGGCGAAACTATCTACTGATTATTTTGATTTTATAATAGGAGGAGATAAAGTTGAGCGTCCTAAGCCAGACCCACAAATATATCAGATAGCTTGCGAAGTGCTGGGAGTGAAACCGGACGAGGCGATAGCACTAGAAGATTCAGATAATGGAATTCGCTCCGCTTTACATGCAGGAGTGAGACCTATATTGATACCCGACCTTAAAGAGCCTAGCGATGAAGTGAAAGAAATGGCATAT
The DNA here is from genome assembly GCA_965646995.1 of Candidatus Onthoplasma sp. Taxonomy (GTDB): domain Bacteria; phylum Bacillota; class Clostridia; order Christensenellales; family UBA1242; genus Onthoplasma. The sequence continues at coordinate 63,729 of CBFGBH010000001.1, read as the reverse complement.
AGAAAATATGATAGCCTAGACCAAGTAATAGAATTATTCAAAGAAAAGAATGATAAAAAACACTCATTATAGAGTGCTTTTTGTTTTAAACACGACCTACAAATTCGTCAAGACTTAGATTAAAATAATCAGCTAGTTTTATCACATTTGACATATTTTAGTAAAGTTTTGAACTATTGGGGAATAATATGTTTTGTAGCGTTATTAATAATTTGTGAAAAATATATTGACTTTTATATAATAATGCTATAAAATAATAACGGAAAAAAGTGATAACCTCCTTTTATTCCGTGTAGGGCTTCGAGCCCAAAGCAGGAGAACCTTAGCCCATAAAAGTAAGGACGAAAAAAGCAGGAGAACCTTAGCCCATAAAAGTAAGGACGAAAAAAGCAGGAGAACCTTAGCCTAGAAGTAAGGATAAAAAAGTAGTGGAAAGGGGCATCGCTCCTTTCCACTTTTTAATTAGGAGAGATATGATTAAAATAGTATATGTTACTGATAAATATACCAATTATCTTAGGCAATTTGATAATAAAGTTTGTTTTAATAAGGGAGAGTCTCGCCCATACATAGGTATATTATTTAAAGTGAAAAATCATAAATATTATGCTCCTTTGTCTAGTCCGAAACAAAAGCATTTGACGATGAAGAATTCAGAAGATATGATGAAGATCGATGCTGGTAAACTTGGTGTAATTAATTTTAATAATATGATACCTGTAGTCAAAGATAGTATTATTAATTTTAATATACTTGACGAGAAAAATTTAAAATATAGACAGCTCTTAATAAAACAAGCAATATTTTTTAAAGACAACGAGATAAAAATCTTGAATAGAGCAACGAATCTATATAATTCTTATAATAAAGGTACATTGAGACAAGAAGTTAGACAGAGATGTTGTAACTATACATTATTAGAACAAAAATCAAAATTGTTTAATAAAAAAGGTAACTAACAAGTTACTTTTTTTAAACTCTACCAACAAATTCGTCAAGACTTAGATTAAAATAATCAGCTAGTTTAATTACGTTTGACATATTGGGAGAGGTTTGGTATTTTAGCCAGCGTGTTAGATTTGCGGGACTACATATTTTGTTGGTAATCAGATTGTATTGACTTATATTTTTTTCTTCTATCAATCTTCTTAATTGAATATGGAATGGTGGAGGATTGACATAATTATCATATTTTTCAATATCTATTTTACCAAATAAATAATCAAGTGAACATTCAAATAAGTTGGCTAATTTGATAGCGGTATTTAATATAGGTACAGATTGAGAAACTTTCCAACTCTTAATCGTACCAATAGATACTCCAAGTTTATTGGATAGAGTTTCATTAGTAAAGCGGTTTTCTGACATGAGATATTTTAATCTATCAATAAATATTTTCATATTAATAATATACATCATTTTTCAACCTAAAAAATCAACAAGCTGAAAAACGATTAATATTTAGATTTTGCTTGACAGGTCGAAAAGTGATTAATATAATAAGTACAAGGAGACTAAAAATGGAAATACCAAATACTATAATTCAATTATTTTTACACAAATTCCCTAAATTCAAAGAGGAAGAGAGTGAATTTTATTTAGATATACAGAGATCGCGAAAGCATTTATATAATATGCTTAATGTTGAGCAGAAAAAATCCCTTAACTCTTACCTATTTCATCTTCGTGAATTTTATGAAGAGAAGGAGAGAATCAAGGGCGGATATGCTTTGAGTCTAGGTGTTCGTATTGGACAAGAACTCGAAATGTGGTATAAAGAATTAGACAAAATCATCTAATCTTTTCTAGTGAAAAAATTGATAAATTTGGCGAACTTCAATGTGATTTCATTAGAATGTTTAATAGCATAGCGTTTTAGACTTGCTTTACCAAATATCGTGAGTCCAGCAATCACGGCTGATATAGATGAAGCTATCAGAATTTGAATGAAATCCCCATTTGATGCAAGTGCAATTTTAGTGAGTATGCTAGCACCGGCTGCACCAGACAGAATTCCACATACATCGCCTATCACATCAGCGCATATTGATGAGACTTTGTCTGCATTCTTATTCAGAGCAATAGCTTGTTTGCTACCTTTGACTTTTCTAGATGCCATAGCAGTGAAATTCTCCAGACTACTAGATGCTACAGCGAGTCCTAGCATATCGAAGAGTATACTTACGCTTATGAATGTCAATATCACTATGACAGATACAATTATGCTCGCATTCTCGAGCGCGAGTTCACTGATGATACTAAAGGATAGAGAAAGAAATATGGCTAGTAATAGTATCTTCACTGGCCATACCCATGATTTTTGAGTTTTAGGTTTTTTATTCTTTTCAGTTTTTTCTTTCATATTAGATTATATTAAAGGAATTAGAACAATAGTCTTATTCCTATTAAATTAGAATTTACGAAGGCAATTCCCAAAGTAAACCTTGCGGCATAAGGTTCGGTTGGATTTCCCAATTCTGCACTCTTCCGTTACCAGCCGAGCGGTTTCCCTTCACGCAGAACTTGCACCGAATCGCCACTGAGACCACACTATAATCCCTTAGGAATCTCTTACGAACAGTCTAGAAGTTTTCCTTAACAACATCGTGTAAATTTATCTTTATTTTGCGGAGATAATTTCAAGAGCAACTTATCGCTCTTCGTGTACTTTGAAGAGAGACAGTTGACGCCCTATCCCAATATATCCACTCAAAGCAGGCTACACTGCATATAGCTTTCGCCACATGCAGGTTTCTAGCCCAAGAGATAAATAAGATATGTAATCAAATCGTCTTTACCCAGTTGGGTCTCCACGATAATTGGGTGTGGGCATATATGCCGTTATATGCTACCCAAAAATCTTAACTCCCAGCACCAGCCCCAGTTTGGGCAACCAAAGCCAGCACCACGAACTTCATAGTTGTGCCATCGATGCTTATTTCGGCATCCTCATTCACACTAGTTGACTAGAATACTGCACCTTCGTGATATAAATATATTATCATATTTTCAAGAATATGTCAATATTAAAAATATAGTGTGAGAGATTAATCGATAAATGTCTCAATTCCGAAAAACTCATTTGGGGTCACTCCAAACTTTTCATAGAACGAAATTATGTTATCATAGCTTGGTTTTTTCCTGCCCAGTAGCCATTGGCTAACAGTGGTCTGGTTAACTCCGATAATACGAGCTAAGCCATCTTGACTTAGGTTGTTGTTTGACATGATTTGTTTAATTATTTTAATAAATTCCATAATATAAATTTTTACTACATTTTAGGTCAAAAGACTTGACTTAGGTCTTTTAACCTGATATAATGATGTGTAATCAGAGTTAAATTATGTATTTGTTTATTTAACTATGAGATTATTCATTTTGTAGATTTATATATAGTCGGTATAAATAATTCATTCGATAATCTTCGACAATATTCCTAGTTGATTTAAAAAAATGCTACGATTATAGAATACTTTTCATTATGGAAGAAAAAACAAATATGTTATTATACTCTAAAATTATAGGAGGAAAAATGAAAACATTAAAAGTGACTTTAAGTGCATTGCTAGTTTTGTGCTGTGCCTTCATGTTTGCAGCTTGTGGAGAGACCACGCCACAGGGTAAAGTATCTGTAGAAGTAGGCAATAAGACTACTTGGTACGATACTCTTGATGCCGCTGTGACTGCTGTCGGTAATAGTGGGATAGTCAAATTACACCAGAATCTATCTGGTAATGGAGTGAAGGTGCTAGCTAATCAAAATGTAATTATTGATTTTGGCGGTTTTACTTATACTCTAGATGGTAGTATGGTAGGGTCTACCGGTACTGAGACATTAGGATTCCAATTCTTAAAAGGTTCTACTGTGACTCTTAAAAATGGTACAGTTAAGCAGAGCGAGAAAGGGTGCAGGATGATGCTCCAGAATTATGCCAACCTTACTCTAGAGAATATGAATCTAGACGCTACTACTATAGGAGAGGAAGGCGAAGTTTGTACCTATGTGCTGAGTAATAATTTCGGCTCTGCTACTCTTAAGGGCAACACTAATCTAACCGCTGCTAAGGGTCAGGTAGCATTCGACTTATGGTACGGCATGAATAAAGACGGACTATACGATGATGGTGTGGCAGTTACATTTGATGACAGCTTCACTGGCGTAGTTGATGGTAAAATCGAGTATGGTGTAGCAAGTAGAGCTAAAGAGTTCGCTGACTGGGAAGATAAGACTGTACTTAATATCAAGAATGGTACATTCAATGGCGAGTTGAGTGCATCTAGTGGTAATGACCTAGCTACAGCAAATATTATAGTCACTGGTGGTAAATTCACAGACGAGACTCTAGCTAATAAGAAAGCAGAAGGTTATGAAGTGAAAACCGAGACAGTAGATGAGACCACTTATTATGTAGTAAGTGAAATTCCTACACAGGAGTAATAAATAGAAAAAAGAAGAGAGAACTATCTCTCTTTTTTTGTTTCATTGACACCCTATAGATAAAAAATAGAAATATCATGCAATATCTTCAAAAAGTATAAAAATCAAAGGAGATATGATATAATATGGGTGTACTGGATGGGTATCAAGATTTAATTAGAGCAAGTTTCAGTGAGTGGATTAGAGTGGTAGATAAGATTTCTCCATGGACGATAGAAGATTTCCCTTATTCTTTGGGAGTAGACGAGGATGTGACTGACCCACATTGCTGGAAGTGTGTGACAGTAAATCATTGCTACTTTAAAAATGAAACCCACAAAAAACCAGAAAGAATGGATTATTCATTATTCAAAAATAGTAGTTTTATGAATTTTATCAGTGGATTATATCATCCTCATTGTCACTGTAAGGAGTTGGCGATTAATAGTCCTAAACCAGAGGAAATAAAGTTTATTTTTATTGAAGGGAAAATACAATATTTCTTTTTGAGTAAATTATACTGGTATTATTCCTGGGGATATAGGGATGAAGATAAAGATGAATTTATTGCTATGATAAAGCGTTTAGTTAAAATATCTTTTGCAAATGGTAATTATGAAATAGAAAATCATACAAAATATGGTTTAAAAATTAATGTATTTATAACAATTCATGGCAAGAATGAACACTCAGGACATTTATATAACACATGGTCATACACTATATTTCCTAATGGGAAACTCAAATTGAATACAATAATCGGAGGTAAATGATGAAATATTTAGATAAGGTTAAGGTAATTAAATTAAGAGAAAGATATAAAAGCGATAAAATTACATTAGGCGAGATTGGAGTTATATGGGAAGCAGAGATAAGGGATAATTGTTTTTATGTGGCTTTCGAGACAGGGGATGAGTATGATTGGTATAAGTATTCTTGCATTGAAGTAGAAGATATAGAATTAATGGAAGAATATGGTTGTACAGATGATATGATTCTAGATGCCCTGCCAAAAAATGACCCGCGTTGGTGGTGCAAGGTGGAAGATGGGTATATAATGAATTTACTTGGAGAAAAAAAGAATAAAATTCCGTATAAATATGATTCTTAAAAATAATGGCAAGAGTGCCATTTTTTTATCAAAAAATTAAAAAAGTATAGGGGGGAGGGGTTGACAAGAGTGAAATTTGTGGTATCATGTGACATATTAGGAGACAATTATGGGACTATTTGGTAAAACTATTAAAAGAAATGACAAAAAAGAAGTGACAGTTCACACTGTACTAAGTGAGAAAGATGAATTTGATAGAATGGCGGATGAATTTTTCACTCAATTAACTCGCAGTTATAGAAAGCTTGATACTTGGGACAAATATGACCAAGAGCATAAGCTATATAATTACGAAGTGTATTCTCGTGAGCTTAATACTCCATTTAATAAAAATAAACACTTAGTACTAGGCAAAATCCTTGAAACTCACGAAGGAAGAACGAAGTTTAGAGAGAATTTTGGTAAATTCGGCTTTATCGATGAGACTGCCATTGTTGTAGTGCCACCCATATATGACTATGCTTCTGATTTTAATAATGGATTGGCGGTGGTAGGTATTGATGGAGAGTATGGTATTATTGGTAGATTCGGAGAGTGTATAGTTCCGGTTAAATACACTAATACATCGAAAGTCGATACTTCTGATAAAGGATATTCGTATTGTATGGGCAATTTATTTCAGGCAATGGGAGAGATTATCGTGGTACAGTGTCCACATAAGAAATATGATATTTATACTAAAACTGGCAAATTTTTGATTCAGTTAGAAAGTGGTAACTTTAGCTCAATTAATTGTAGTTATAATTTAAATATAATATCTATAGATATGGCAAATATTCTATTAGATATAATTATTCGAGTAGAAGATTATAGAGTAAGACTAATTGAGATGAAGAATGCACTTAAAAATGACGATAAGAGATTAAAAGAACTCTATAAACCTACCAAAGAACAATATATTGAGAATATTAGAAAAGATATACGATATACATCAAATAGCAAAGCCGTAGCCAAAGAAATATTAGCACTTGCTTTAGGTAGTAGAAAAGATGATAGTTTCTATAAGGCTCTAAAACCTATGTTAGATGAAGAGATAAATAGACATGTTGAATATTATGATCCGCATCCAGCCTGCTGTTGTGATTAAAAAAGAGATGAATTCATCTCTTTTTTTATACAAAGAATAAAATCATCAGACTTAGTACAATTAAATAAATTGAGAAATAGTAGAGTTTATTTTTCTTGACTATCTTTAGCATTACTTTGATAGATAGTATTCCAAATATAAACGAAGATATGAGTACTAGACCCAAAGCAAGCCAATTAATAGTGATTGGAGTGGAGAATAGTTTAATAGACTCATACACTGCACTGGCGATAATTACTGGTATGCTCATTAAAAAGGAGAAATCAAGTGCTTCATTTTTCTCGACGCCGACCAAGAGACCGCATACGAGAGTAGAGCCACTGCGTGATATTCCGGGTAAGAGTGCTAGACCCTGTGCTAGTCCCATGTAGAGAGATGAGCGTTTATTCATTGGGCGGAAGCTGTCTTTTTTGAAGTCTGCAATGACGAGCAATACTGCCGAGATTAGAAATCCCCAAATGAGTGTATGCGTAGAGAAATTACCTTCTAAAAAATTATTAAACAACAATACCATGATGACAGTAGGTATAGTGGCGATGATGAGATTGAGATTGGTTTTATTGAATGGTTTTCGTACCAATTCGAATATGCGTTTTCGATAGCAGAATAGTACTGCAAATAGTGTACCCACATGTGCTACAATACTTATTAGCATTAGGTTGTCCATATCAAAGAATGAACCGAATAATACGATATGCCCGCTACTAGAGATTGGCAAAAATTCTGTCAAACCTTGTATTAATCCGATTAAAATATGTTTTAATGCATCCATTTTTCACTTCCTTAGATTTTATTTGATAAAAATATTAATATTACTTGAAAAATCAGTTCAATTATTATATTATTGATTAGGAAGTTTTATTAAACAATTATTAGAATAGGGAGAAGAGTATGATAATTGATGAAATAAAGGAATTGGCGAAATTGCATAGAGTGATGGTGTTTTTCGATATGGATGGAACTTGTGCAGAATATGCTTCTACAGATAAACCTAGAATACTGTCAAATGAGCCTAAATTCTATTTTGAAAAAAGACCCTTAAAAAGTGTATTAAAGGTCATGAAACAAATTTTTAAAATAAAAAATGTCACAGTTGGAATACTCACTAATTGTCATTTTAAAGAGCAGAAATTAGATAAGATTGCATGGCTTAAAAAATACGCACCATATATAGAAGAAAATTTTATTCAAGTGAATGTATTTAACGAGATAAATTTTGAAGATAAGGATAAATATACTTTAAAAGCGATGTATCTCAAGAATCTAATGGATAGAGATGGAGACACTGAATATTATTTATTCGAAGATGACCATAGAATAATGAAAACATGTAAAAATGTTCTACCCAAATTACACGTAGAACATGTGTCTAGACTGATAGCATAATAGGAGAGGAAAATTGAAACTAGGAGTAGTAGGCTTACCTAATGTAGGCAAAAGTACATTATTTAATGCGATAACTAAGGCGGGAGCGGAGAGCGCGAACTATCCATTCTGTACCATTGAGCCAAATGTAGGTGTGGTAGATGTATTAGATAATAGATTGAATGAGCTCGCAAAACTATACAATACCAATAAAATTATACCGGCGCAGATAGAGTTTGTAGACATTGCTGGACTTGTGAAGGGTGCGAGCGAAGGTGCCGGTCTTGGCAATAAGTTTTTAAGTCATATCAAGGAAGTGGATGCGATTGTTCATGTTGTTCGCGTGTTTAAAAACGATAAGATTATTCACGTGGAAGGTAGTATTGACCCAATACGAGATATTGAGACTATCAATCTTGAATTAATACTGGCAGATATTGATACAGTGACGAGGCGAATAGAGAAGATTAAAAAGATTGTGCATGGTGGCTCGGCTGACTTAAATACGCAGAAAGAATACGAACTATTAAACAAAATATTAGAACTATTAAAGGATAGCAAACCGGCTCGAATGCTAAAACTCGATGCTGAAGAAAAAAAGATAGTAGATGGTTTCTTCCTCATCACAACCAAACCGATTATCTATGTCGCAAACACCAGTGACGAAGTAGATGATTTTCAGAAGGACAATATTGAGAAAATCAAAGATATTGCCAAGAGTGAAAGTGCGGAAGTAATCTCTCTCTGTGCTAGGACAGAGGAAGAACTCATCAATATGCCAGCAGAAGATAGAGAGATGTTCAAGCAAGAATTAGGAATAGATGCAAGCGGATTAGATAAACTAATTGTCGCAAGCTATCATTTATTAGGTCTTATCAGTTTCATCACAGCGGGTGAGAAAGAGGTTCGAGCGTGGACTATTCGTCGAGGTACACATGCACCACAGGCGGCAGGGAAAATTCATACCGATTTTGAGCGTGGATTTATTCGTGCGGATGTAGTGAAATATGATGACCTTATCACACTTCGTGATTACAATCTCTGTCGTGAGAAAGGCAAAATCATAAGTGCCGGCAAAGAATATATTGTCCAAGACGGAGATATTATTGTATTTAAGTTCAATGTGTAAAAAAAGTAAGCCTGTGGCTTACTTTTTAATTTGCCAAATTATTTTTGTTGTCTTTTAGAGTACGAGTCCTTCTAGTAATTTTATTTTCTGTAGACTGAGATACTAAAGTCTTGGAAGTTTTTTTGTATTTATCTCTTGATATACCAGATAATTTTGATTTTAATTTTAATTTTTGGGTACTCTTCTCAAGTTCTTCTAATTGTTGCAACAATGCTTTTGCTGATTTGATTTTTTTCTTCAGTTCAATCTCATCTTCTGGAAAAATATATTCATCATCAAGAGCTTTAGTCCACACTTTGATACCCTGTTTTGCTAGCTCAATATATTTAAGGAGTGTGTCAGTGTCTATATTTTTAGTATCAGCATCAAGTAAAGATTGTGGATTAGCAAAATAATTAAGTAATACGAGCATGCGTTTCTCTGCATCATTGGTTGGAACATATGCAAGTTTCTCTTTCATATTAAGATATAGGCGATAATAGTCAATTCTTTTATCAGGATATTTTGTAAGTACATATAGCATTTCGTCTACGTCTTCGTGTACTAAAGCAATAATAAGTCTAGCCTGGAAGAAGTCATTTATTTCGTCATGGTCGTTTTGTGCGTCATAGCAATTATCAATAAATTCGGAGTTTTTCTTAGTTCTCGGTATTTCAAATGCAGGGTAAGTGCACTGTTCTCGAAAGAAACTACATTGAAATAGAATATCTTGATGCTCTATAGCCCAATTTAAATTATCTTGTATTTTGAAAATTTGAGCTTTTTGAGATATAAACAAAGCAATTAAGTTATCCATATTTTCATTAAGTTTATAATTATTAGAGTCACAATAGGCTATTAGATTTTTTAATGCATCTTGGCATTCTAACAATATTATTGTAAATCGATTCGATGTTACATCATCTCCGGTAATTTTACCTAAAGTATTCATGTTTTCTATAAGTATTGAGCATAGTTCAATATATTTGTTATCGGGACAATCTCCTAAAAGTTCTTTTGTTAGTGTATAAGCTTGTCTTGAGATAATTTTATCAAATTTATTATCGTAGTTCATAATAAAGCTCCTTTATATAATATTTCATTTTTATTATAATATATTTTTAATTTATTACCAAATAAAAAACGCGAAAACGCGTTATTTTGTTTTTATTAATAGATAATTTTTCTTGCCTTTTTTAAATAGTATTCCATTTTTTAGTGATAACTTACTAATCTGCATATTAGCGTCTTTTATAATTTCGCCATCCATTGATAGTCCATTTTGCTCGATGAGTCTACGTGCTTCACCTTTACTTGATACAAAGTTTGCACTTACTAATAAATCTAGTAGTCCAATATTCTCACTATCTAACTGAATTTCAAATGTAGGAGCATTATCTTTATTTATCGTCTGCGAGGAGAATAGATTATTTGACATATTTTGAGCCTCTATGGCATCTGCTTCTCCGCGTACAAACTTTGTGATTTCGTAAGCAAGGCGTTTTTTACTACTCACTATATCAGCCTTAATCATATTATGAACTTCATCCATAGGTATGTCCGTAAATAGAGCATACATCATCTCGACACATGCATCTGGTGTTTGATAGATGCCTTGATAGAAGTCATATGCGGAAATTTTATCTTTTTCTATCCAGATAGCGCCTTTCTCAGTCTTGCCCATCTTCTTACCCTCTGGAGTGAGGAGTAGAGGATTGGTTGCACCTATCATGACACGTTTCTTCCCGTCTAAGAAGTTCATTTTTCTACCTAGTTCAGTGCCTGCCACGATATTTCCCCATTGGTCAGCGCCTCCCCATTCGAGATTACATCCATATTTCTCATTTAAATGTAGGAAGTCGTATGCCTGCATAAGCATATATCCCATCTCGAAGAAAGTGAGTCCGCCCTCTTCTAGACGATTGGCGTATATCTCATTAGTAATCATTTTATTGACGTTGAAATGTACACCTACATTGCGCATGAAGTCCACATAATCATAACCCTTAAACCAATCTGCATTATTCACTATCTCTGCTGGATTATCTCCGTCAAAATCTAGAAAGATACTATATGCTTTTTTGATTCCTTCGATATTCTTCTCTAATTGGTCTTTTGTAAGCATTGGTCGCATATCTGTTTTTCCGGTAGGGTCCCCAATAGCAGCAGTAGCTCCACCTACCAAAATCAATACTTTATGTCCTGCTTGCTGAAATCTGCGAAGTATTGTGCAAGGTACGCAATGTCCTATATGCAAACTGTCTGCTGTGGGGTCTGTGCCACAGTAGACAGTTACTTTACCATTATTAAGTAAATTTTTAAGGGTTTGTTCATCAGTAGTCTGATACAACAAATTCCTTGTCTTTAAAGTTTCGTATAACATTTTCGCCTCTATCTAGAATTCCATAGGTCAGTAATCCAATTTTGAATTACTTGACCATCAATAATATATTTACCAACGAATTTATCGGTTGTATTGTAAATAACCTTTTCAATTTTTGTATGGTCTTGGATTACTGGAGTAATTGTATTATTCACAGCAGGGATTAGAGAGAGTGCTACTAAAATAGCATTGAATATAACAATTACGCATAGTCCTTTTAATACGCCGAATAATAGACCAAATATTTTATTAAGTCCACCGATGATTTTGATACGACTGATATTGTCAAATAATTTTGAAAGCAAGGCAATCACAATCTTCAATACAATGAATACTAAGACAGCAGATATCACTACCATGCACATTTGACCGATACTTACGCCGATGACATTACCTACAGTAGCAGTACTTGTAGGGTCGAACGAAGTACTATTGAATACGAGTTTAATGAGTTGAAGTAGTATACCATTCATATTAGGCACGCCTGCGATAGCAGTAATGATGGCATCTTTGTCCCCTTCAAATTCTACTATTTGTTTAGAGAACACTTCGCCCATATCTACTAATGCTTTTTCGATTTGACCGCCTATTAAGTTGTTGAAATTATATATCCCATTAATCCATCCGGACACATATTTAGCAGTTAGTATAGCGACAGCAATACAAACTACCCAGCTAAACAAGGATAGTAAAGATTTGAATAACCCTTTTTTGAATCCGATTATACCGAAAATTACAAGTATAACTACAAGTATAACATCAATAATAATTCCAATAGTTGGTAACATAATTTTATCTCCTTATTGTCATTTTAGCACAAGTATTATCATTTGTAAACGATTTTTGATAAAATACATATGCTTAGAAGACGATTTATTTGACAAAAATTCATCCTTTATTTAATATGCAGATATGAAAATATTGTTTAAGGCAATAGCATTTATAATCTCACTAGTACTACTAATAGTAGGGATATTGCATATTCCGATACTTTCGGTACTAGGTGTAGATGTGTTCGCGATGCGAGGGGTATTAATTTTTATCGCTATACCTGTTGTCGTGATATTCAGCATACCTTTAATAATTTGTTTAATTAAATTATTCCCTAAAAAGAATAAATAAATGCAAATTGTCCTATAAACTATTGTAATAGATTTAAATCTAAATCAAATATAATAGCATGAAATATTTGTTAATATTTTAAAGTTATGATATAATATAATCCTAGAGGTGTATAATGGAAAACAAGAAAGGCAGCACATGGAAGTCGGCGATATTTTATATATTAGTATTCTTAGCGGCGATTGGAATTATCTTTTGGTTTGTCAGCAGTAATAATACTTCAAAGCGTATTAGATATACGGAGTTTCAATCAATGGTTGAGGCTGGACAAGTTGCAGAAGTCGATGTGTATGGTTATACAGTAAGGATTAGAAAAGTTGGCGGAGTGGATGCAAAGAAATTCCCCAAACAGATTGACGCATACTGCACGTTTATGAGTGTAAATGAATTGACCTCATTCATAGACGAATACAATGATAAAATTAAGGCTGATGAGAATAATTATACTACAGATGAACATGGAAACAAAGTATTAAAAGAAGGCGTTGTATTAATTGAGGCTAACTATTCGTACGCTCAAGAGCCATGGCTAAGTAAAATTATGCCATATTTAAGCATTGCAGTTATTGTCGTTATAGCTATATTCTTATTCAAGTCAATGTCTAGTAGTAATAAAGGTTTTGGTTTTGGAAAATCTAAGGCAAAATTAGTAGTATCTTCTAATGTTAAATTTACCGATGTAGCAGGCGCAGAAGAAGAGAAGCAAGAGTTGAAAGAGATAGTAGATTTCTTAAAATCCCCTGCTCGTTTTACAGAACTGGGTGCGAGAATACCAAAAGGCGTTTTACTAGTAGGCCCTCCAGGAACTGGTAAAACCTTGTTGGCTAAAGCAGTAGCAGGCGAGAGCAAGGTGCATTTCTTCAGTATTTCTGGTAGTGACTTTGTAGAATTATATGTCGGTGTTGGTGCTAGTAGAGTACGTGATTTATTCGATACTGCTAAAGCAAATTCTCCATGTATAGTATTCATAGATGAGATTGATGCAGTGGGTCGTCAGCGTGGAGCTGGTATGGGTGGCGGTAATGATGAACGCGAGCAGACTCTAAATCAACTATTGGTTGAGATGGATGGATTTGAGAGTAATAGCGGAATCATCGTATTAGCAGCAACGAATAGAGCGGATGTACTTGACCCTGCTTTGACTAGACCGGGTCGATTTGATAGGCAAGTATATGTTCATCTTCCAGATGTCAAAGGTAGAGAGGAGATTATAAAAGTTCACGCTAAAAATAAGCCTATGAGTGAGGATGTTGATTTTAAGCGTATTGCTAGGCTGACGAGTGGACTTGCAGGTGCAGACATTGAGAATGTACTGAATGAATCCGCACTACTAGCGGCTAGAGATGGTAGGTATAAGATTACCATGATAGATATTCAAGAGGGATTAAATAAAGTATTAATGGGTCCTAAAAAAGTATCTCAAGTAATAACAGAGCAAGATAGATACATCACAGCAATACATGAGTCTGGACATGCGATAGTGGCGGAGAGTCTGGAACATTGTGACAATGTACAAGAGATTTCGATTATTCCACGTGGTATGGCTGGTGGCTATACTTTGACATTTGATGAGAATGATAGGTCTCATATGCCTAAGAAGAAAATATTGGATTCCATTACAATGATGTTAGGTGGTAGGACAGCAGAAGAAATTATGCTTGATGATATCACGACTGGTGCATCTAATGATATAGAACGTGCTACTAAAATAGCACGAAAAATGGTGGCCGAATGGGGTATGTCGGATAAACTAGGACTAATTAGTTTTGGCGAAGGAGACCAGATATTTGTAGGTCGAGATTATCAGAGACAATTACCATATAGTCAAGTTTTAGCTAATTCTATAGACGATGAAGTGAAGAAGATAGTAGATACTGCGCATACAAGAGCGAAGAAGATATTGGAAGAAAAACGTGGTGTAATAGAAAAAGTAACTAAGATTCTATTAGATAAGGAAACTATCTATAAAGAAGAATTTGAGATGTTATTCAATGGTGCTAGCGTAGAAGAAGTAGAGAGTGCTATTGATAAGAAAGAGCAAGAGAAACGAGAATACCAAGAGCGTGCTAAAAAGGAAGCAGAAATAGAACATAAGAATCGTGACCTAAAGTCTAGATTAGATACTGCAGAAGCTTTGGCTAAAGCTGGAGTTATAACTAAACAAGATTTGGAAAATATTAGAAAAGAGACGGAAAAAGAATTAAACATCATTACCGCTACAGATGAGGTAGAGAACAAAAAAGTATCTTCTGAACAGAGAAAAAATGACGAAGATGACGAGAATAAATAAAAATGCTTGATTTATTTGCATTTTTAGGTTAAAATATAAGGACAAAATTTTAGGAGATAATTATGGCGAAAAAAATAAGTGCAATAGTGAGTTTGTCTATTATCGGTGTGTTAATCATCGCTACATTGATTATGGCAAATGTTAAAGTTAGTTTTGGTGTAAAATGTGCTACACCTAATATGGTAACCGTATCATATTCCTCAGGTGCAAATAAATTCGTAGAGGGCGAGCAGTCAAATAAGATTGTTTCACTTCTCGCAGATGCTAGCAAAGAGAATAGTTTGACTGCAATGTTTACGGGGAAACTATTTGATAAGGCGGGGATTACTACTTATACTAATAATAGTACGAATTCTATTCCTAAATCAAATGAGACTTTCTATGTGACATTCTCATATGATAATCCACAGAAATTAATGGATGGAAATAAGGAATATAAAGATAAAGATGGCAAAGTATATTATTATAAGAAACTTGTATTTGCAGTAGCGAAAACTGATTCTCACACAGTGGCTAAAGTGTATATCGTACCTAGCTATAAGCCAAATAGTGATGATGTATATAATGAAGGCGGTTATTCAAAATATTATACCGTGAATGCTAACTATTCCGCTTTGTATAACTATCTGGTAGAAGAAGGCTTTAATAACTAAAAAACGAACCATACTTGGTTCGTTTTTATTATTTCATGTTTTTGATATATTCAACTATATCGCCGATAGTTTTCATTTTATATACATCTTCATCTGGTAAGCTAATGCCGAATTCGTCCTCGAAGGTCATAACTAATTCTACTACATCCAGACTATCTGCACCTAAATCTTCTACCAATCTAGATTTTAAAGTAACAGCATCCTTTTTCTTACCTAATTTTTCAGCAACTAAAGCAATAATTTTCTCTTCCATCATAGCCTCCTAATAGTATAATATATAAAAATAAGTAAAAAGTAAAGTAAAATTTTTATTTCAGACAAAATAGAATAAAATACGCATCAATTGTGACAAATTAATATAAATCAAACTTTAAATAATGTGATAAAATTGTCGTATGGAAATTATCAATTTTAATTATCTTAATGAACTAAAGAGAATAGTATCCGAGCGTGCAAGGTATCAAAAGGTAATGCTACTATTTGACAATAGTATAGCCAACTCTGAATTGTTAGATATTTATAATAGCATAAAGGAAGAGTGTATTTTTAACAAACTCAATATCGAGAATGATTCAATGGATGAAGTGAATGATGGATATAAATTAATAATATACAAATGCCAGATTGATTCATTTCTTAAGCTAGAATTTGATAGACGAGATTATGTCAATGTGTATATGCCTAGTGACAACTATTTTTTGCCATATTTTTTAGATATAGATAGTATACTGAATGAATCTAACGATTATTTATTCATACCAAACGGTATAATAGATACATTAATATTGCCTAGTGTTTATTTTAATCGTTTTCAAAAAAATATAGAGGAATTGTCCTGCGATAGAATAGATAAGGAGAGCTTTTCTTTTGCTTTATCTGAAGTCAATCAGCAGACATTGTTAAAAGTTTTATCGCATGAAAGAGAACTAATGTTTTTGGATATAGATATAATTAAGAAATGTGACTTACCATATAGATATCTATCATTAGTTGATTATGTGCTGATTTCTGCTTATTTGGTCATGCTTAGAGCCATTAAAACTCATAATATCAGTATGGTCGATACCTATAAAGTGGCGAAAGAAAATATGTCATTGATAGACAAATTTTATGCTATGAGTGAGAATGATATTTTGTCCCGTATTATACGCTTGAATATAAATAAATTAGATATATTGTTATTTAGGACGAAGAGTGAGATATTGGAATACATAGATACGGATTTTGCACTAGCTCATCTCGATGAAGTGATAATGAAAGTGAAAGAGTATATTAAGAGAAACGACGGATTAATCAGTTACTTATATTTATATAATATATTTGGAATATAGAATGAACTACAGGTTCATTTTTTATATTTTATTTCTAGAAAATTACTAGTTTTGATTAAAATTACGAACGCTGTCAATTATTCTTTATATGAAGAAATTAATGATAGTAGCGATAATATTTATTATCTTGCTCAGTAGCCGAAATTCACAAGAGTTTAGTTTAAAAGATTATTTTGATGGTCAGTATATAGCATACACAGATAAGCGAGTGAATGATAGCAGTGTTAATCTAGGATTCTGTTATATGAATACGGATACTGAGAATATCAATCAATTAGTGGGCGAGAGTATGAAGATATATAATTTTGAGCCAGCTTCTGCTATAAAAACTTTGAGAGCGAAAGTTATACGAACTGAGTACTTGGATACTGGAGCAACAGTAATCTATGCATATACTGATTTGATTAAACCGCAGGTCAATATTGAAAAACAGAATGTAAATCTTCAAATAGCATATTACGAAGAATATTCTATCATAGGATGGCCGTTAATTTTAGGTAGTTTTTAAAAATTATGTTTAATACTCAAAAATTGGGTAATTATCATCACGAGGAGGAAATATGGATAAAAACAAATCAACACAAAAGAATAATGCTGTTATGAACTATGTTTATGCAGTTTTGATAGGATTGATGGTAGTCGCTTGTGCCGTAACTATAGCATTGGTCAGTACCAATATTAAGCCTGATTCAAATATAGGTGGCGGAGATTTACCAGTATCAGCCAATACTTATGTTTTACCTATGAAAGATGCTACCGTATTGAAAGATTACTCAGCTAAAGAATATCAATACAATGATACGCTTAAGCAGTGGGAAATCCATAAGGCGATAGACTTCAAAGCAGGCGAAAACCTAGATGTAATGGCTGTATGCAATGGTACTATTAGTAAGGTGGACAGTAATTATTTAGAGGGTACCATCGTGGAGATTAGCCACAATAATGGTATTATCTCAGTCTATAAGTCCCTAGCAGAAGATAGCGTTACATTAAAAGTCGGAGACAAAGTAAGTGCAGGACAAGTTATCGGAAAGGCTAGTGATAGTATGTCAAAAGAACTTAATAGCGGTGCGCACTTGCATTTTGAGATGACAGCTAATGGCGTTAAAGTTGACCCTAATGATTATCTATCTCTAGGCGATAAATAGGTCATTATTAGTAAAAAGAAGAGAGTGAATATCTCTTCTTTTTTTATAGAATCTAAAACTAAATCTTTTAAATTCATTATTCTGCTTCTGTCGGCACTGGCGAATAAGTATTCAACCATTCTTCAGGAGCGGTAGTCCATACTGCATTGGCCGCATTATTAGCGCGCTGAATTGCTTCAACTACTATATCGATGGTATAGGTAGTATTGGCGGCTTCATTAGTTAGTGTAGTTGGAATTTTAATAGCAGTAATGAAATCAATATTTCCATTGGCGAGTATTGAACCATTGTAGTAGTAATAATTATCTTCGCCTGCTATCCAGTTAGTTGTCGTTGTCGCTTCCACATTAGTTGAAGATCCATCTGCGTCAGTGATAGTAAGTTTAGCACGCATCAGAGCTTCTGTCATCTTTGCGGGAGAGGATATCCCGATTGGTTGCTTATATATTGAGCCTGGTAACGCTTTGTCATCAAATGTGAGAGATGAAACTGAAGCTCCGCCCTGCGTGATAGAAATAGTAACAGGGTCGCCAAGAGTTATGCTACCAGTAGCAGTCGCATTAGAAGTAAAGTATGCGAGTGCGATACCTATGCCGATAGTAGCGATCAACAATATTGATAGAGCTACAATAGCGACGCTAGCACCCGAGATGCGTGGTTTTGATTTTACTTTTTCCATAAAATCTCCTTATATATGGTTATTTTGTGATAAAAAAGATATTTTATGCATAAAAAAATCCTACAATGTAGGACTTTAAATATTAGGTTTTGTGCCTTTTATTCTAGTAGTATATTTTGTTACTTTGAATATATCTTTTTGTGTCTCTACTAAATCTTCTTCAAATTCAGAGTAACCAGTCTTAGAAGTATATACTTCGCTAGAACTTCCAGCTGGATATACTTTATCAAACAGCATGTCAAAATATGTTTGTTTAGTTAGAGGGTTTAACACTTTGGTATATAAATTACATCTACCTTCGTCGGACTCATTGTCGTTAGTCTGAATATATACAGAATTCATATCAGTATACGGAATAGAGTATCGAACATCTCTTACATCTCCGATGTAATATAATAGATGAATACCATATGATGTGATTACCATATTCTCGGTATTAGCTGGTGTCATGCTGTCAGCTTTCCCTGCGTTAATTAAGCGTACTGCTTCTTCCGTGAAGGCGGTCTCCATAGCACTATAGCCATTTGTGCCGACCACATACGGCATACCTGCACTAAGTGTAGCAGTGTCGCCGGTATATTTAAACATGAACTTAATGAATTCGTTTAATCTAGTCTCTGGGTCTGCTATATTTACGATTTTAGAATATTCATTATCTATTATGTTCTGATACGATTTTGCTTCTTGGTCAAGTTCTTCGCCTGTATCTAAATTTTTCTCTTTGACCATTGTTCTAGAAGCGATGGACTTAAGTGCTAGTTCGTATGCTTCCTCGTTGTCAATGTAGTTACCTAATTTTTTGCTTTCCTCTAGCTCTTTAATATCATTTTTTTGTATCTCATCGAAACTTAATAATACATGTGCGAAATAACCAAATTTAGTAGCATTTTCAGTATCAGATGTGTCAGCTAAATCTGGATGATATAGCATAGTGTCTGCTTTGGTACCGATGTCTTTCATGGCGTCTGCATATTTTTTAGGATGATTGACATAGGTCTCGTAATTTGCGCTCATTAGTTGAGTAAACTTCTCCTCTAATGAACTAATAGATAATTTCTCATTTTTTAAATAATCAACACGGATATTGCTTAGATATAGAGATTTTACTTGTGCTTCAAAATTCCTTTCGAAATATCTATATATTAAGTCGTTGGTAACTGTATTATAAGGACGATTATTCTCATCACGAAGATAATATTCATAGTCGATTAAATCATCTGCAAGTAGATTCAATGCTTCTTTATAGATGTCAGATTGTTTTTCTTCGTTAGATAGAGATTCATTGAATTTTTGTAGAAATTTATTATTAATAGCTTGTATTGTACCTTCTTGAGTGAAGTCGTCTAAATATTTTCGCTCGATAAGCTCGTCAAACGCAGTAGGCTCTTTTTTAATGTCATAGACTATTTTATACTCTAATTTATTTTCTTGAGTGGTCTCATCTTTTATATATACATTTTCTAGTTTGGCTCGCTTGGTATAAGTATAATCTTTATATAAAGGGTTAGAGTTATTGTTTTCTGTATTGGTATTATCATTGTTGGATTCAATATTTAATTTCTTCTTAGCAGTGGACACATAACTATCCATTTGGCTATCTAGCGAATCAAAAATAGATTTGATAGCAGAGTTGATTTGATATGCTGTAGGTGCGAATTTTTCTTCGGTCTTAGCGTATTGATACATGACCTCTCTATCAATTAGTAAATCTAGAGTATTGTTCATAGCGTCAGTGCCGAAAGATGACTTTCCGTAACTATTATATGCAGATAGAAGTTCGTATCGAGTAATATTAGTATCACCTACCTTGGCTACCACTTCGTTGTAATACTTGACTCTATCAATCGAAAAAGTAGCACAACCTGCAAAACTGCAAGTAACAATCATTAAAAAACATAAAATTAAAGCAAAATATCTCTTCACAATTCACTCCGTTAGTTGTCACGCTTTATGCGTGAGTTAATATAGTAATTATTTACTATTATATAATAGTTTATAATAAAAATCAAGAGTTTTAGTCGTTAAATATCTCAAAGAAACCGATAATGTAAGTTATAGCGGTTTGTATACTAAATTCACTTGATTTTAATGTAATAGTAGGTAGAGTTGCGTTTTCAAAAGTAAAATGTGGATATTTCTTTACTTTGTCAATTAATTTTTTTATATCAGTGTCGTTATAGAATGTGACTGCTATTCTTGATTTATTGATAGTGATAAGCTTAACTCCGCATTTAATAGCAAGGGACTTCAATAGTGTGATATTGGTTAAAGTATATATTTCGTTTGGTAATTTACCATAACTAATTATCAATTCATTTAAAGTAGTTCTAGCTGATGCTTTGTCTGATATGTTAGATATTTTAGCTATTATTTTTAAGCGTTCAGTCTCATCATCTACGAAAGTATAAGGTATCTTAGATGCAATGGCTATATCAATCTTGATTTCTCGTTCAATGTCTACTTTCTCACCTTTGAGGCGTTTTAGTGTATCGTTGAGAAGTTTTGTGTACATATCATAGCCAATTTTAACCATATGACCATGCTGTACTTTGCCAAGAAGTTCGCCCGCACCTCGTATGGATAAATCTCGCATAGCGATTTTAAAACCACTGCCAAGTTCGGTATTTTCAGCTATTGCCTGTAACCTATTGGTAGCATCTTCAGTAAGGACTTTACCTTTATTATAGGTAAAATATGCATAGGCTTGTTCTGTATTTCGTCCGACTCTTCCACGAAGTTGATACATTTGACTCAGTCCGAGTCGGTCACTGTCAATAACGATCAGCGTATTTGCTTTTGGCAAATCTATTCCATTCTCAATAAGGGTAGTAGAGACGAAGATATTGGTCTCTTTGTCATATAATCGCTTGATAGCATTCTCTAGAGCGATTTCGCTCATCTGTCCGTGTGCCACATCAAAATGAGCTCTTGGATTGTCTAATTTTTTTTCTAAATTAAGGGCTAACTTATAGATATATTCAATATTGTTATAAACAATCAACACTTGCCCATCACGATTAATTTCGTCATTAATTGCACTAAGTATAATATCTTCATTATAACCAAGAACATAGGTTTTAACAGGTAGTCTGTCTACAGGTGGAGTATTGATTATGCTGATGTCTCGAATAGACATTAAGGACATGCTTAAAGTTCTGGGTATTGGGGTGGCAGAAAGAGTAAGGACATCAATATTATTCTTAATTTGCTTAATCTGTTCTTTTGCTTTAACTCCGAAACGCTGTTCCTCATCTAGTACTAATAGTCCTAAGTCGTGGAATTTGACATCATTAGATAGAAGTCTATGAGTGCCACAAATTACATTAATCTTACCAAGTCTTAAATCCTCTAGAATAGCTGACTGCTCTTTTTTTGCGCGAAAGCGGTTGAGCATCTCTACCTTGACACCAAATTCTTTCATGCGAGTATTGGCAGTCATAAAATGTTGTAAGCTTAATATAGTGGTAGGTGCGAGTATTGCTACTTGCTTATTTGCTTGTATGGCTTTGAATACTGCACGAAGTGCTACTTCGGTTTTACCAAATCCGACATCTCCGCATATCAATCTGTCCATCACTTTACCTGTCGTCATGTCTTGCTTAATATCTGATATCGCTTGAAGTTGGTCAATAGTTTCAGTGTACTCAAAGGCATTCTCAAATTCGGTATAGATATAGTCATCTTCTGGATATTTAAAACCTTTGGTCGCTTTTCGTTTGGCATATAGTTCAAGTAAGTCATGGCTCATATCTTCAATGGATTTAACAGCTTTTAGTTTCTCGTTTAAAAACTCCTTTCCGCCGAGTTTATTTAAAGATATATTTTCTCCGTCTGCCATATATAGAGATAATGTATCTGCATTTTCATATGGAACATATAGACTGTCTCCACCACGATAGATTATCTTGAAAAATTCTTTATCAATGCCCGATACATTGACATTTACTACACCTTCACATCTACCAATACCATGCGTGGAGTGAACGACATACTCGCCCGCTTTAGGGAGGTATTTAATGCTAGATTTTGTCTCTGATTTGAATTGCTTTTTATGAGCGAAATTAGTACTGCCTATATAGAATTTTTCTTCATCGCCAAAACAGATGTTATATGGTATTTTTAATTCGGTTAGAATTATTCCTTTAGCATTTTTATTGGTGGTATAAGGAATAGCTGTTTCTTTAAAAATTTTTTCGATAGATTTATAAGTATCAAGGCTATCGAGACATAGATAGATTTGTTTTTCTAGATATGGATTTAATTCATTTTTAATTGATGATATATTTTTTAAAAATGATGGGAAATTCTTAGTTTTAAAATCAATGTGTATAAAATTGCTTGAATTTAATCTATTTTTTATATCTGTTGAATTTAAATCAAAATTTTCAAAAAATACTATTTTATAGCTATATTTTAAATAAATTTCATTATTTTTTAATAATTTTTTATTATTTTTATATAAATTAATAATTTCTTCTGATTTAAATATATT
Source organism: Candidatus Onthoplasma sp. (assembly GCA_965646995.1). GTDB lineage: Bacteria > Bacillota > Clostridia > Christensenellales > UBA1242 > Onthoplasma. The sequence goes on along the minus strand of CBFGBH010000001.1, from coordinate 40,543 downwards.
ATTTAATTTTTTATTTAAATCTTCGTAATTCAAATTAATTTGATTTTCTACTTGCAGAAAATTATTTATAACTATAGGAATGTCTGTATCTAAGAATGTAGATAAACTATTTGTGAATGGAGCGATGAACTCTAGAGGAATGTCTTGTTTATTTTCAAGCGAGGATATAATATCATAAAATATTGGATTGTCGACTGCTAGATTTTTTAGGCTATTTATTATTTGTTCAGATTCGTTTGTTAGCATTAATTTGTTTGGTGTGATACTTATGGTATTAAGACATTCTTTTTTCTCAAAATCTATGCTGTCATATGTGTAGATTTCTTCTAGTGAAATGTCAAAAAAGTCTAGTCTCGTAGGGGTGTCATCTACAGTATTGAAAATATCTATAATATCGCCACGTACAGAGAATTCTCCACGTGAGATGGCTGTCTCGACTTTTTTGTAGCCGATAGAGATTAGTTTTCTCCCAATGTCTAGTCGATTGTATTCTTTATTTTTCTCAAGTGTAAGAATATTCGCTTTAAAATCATCTAGATTAGGAAGAAGTGTTGATAAAATTTTTGATGTTGAAATTATTATAGAATGCCCATTAATTAAATGATAGAGAGCAGATATAATATCATATTTTTTATCACTATTAGAAAAAGTAGATAGAGTATACGGTCTATCAAAATCGTCTATTATCACATTCTGTTTATTCAGTGCATCTAGCTGAGCTTTGATTTGTCTAGCAGTAGTTAGGTCGGGAGCGATATATAGAGCCGAATCAAGTTTAGTTAAAATGCTTCCCTGTTCGCCCAAGCCGAGATTACTACATAGCACAGGTTGTTTGCCACAAAAAGCTAAATCGTCGTATCTTGGCATAGTTCACCATCAATAAATTTTTGTATTAAACTACACGCGTTAGAATAGGCAGGAGAGAGTAGTTCTTTACTTTTCTCATCTATAGTGGAGAGTACATAGTCAGCTAAAGCCATTGACCTATCTCTATCTACGCCGATTCGTAGCCTTGGAGTTTCGCCTACTTTCGCTACAATATCTCGCAGACCATTATGTGTACCGGCGCTACCATTAAGTCGAAAGCGAACTTTACCTTTGGGCATGTCGATGTCGTCTAGTACTATCAATATTTCTGACAAGGCTACCTTGAAGTATTTTTTAAGTTCACTTACACAATCTCCACTTAAGTTCATATAAGTAGTAGGTTTCACTAAATAGTAACCATCGCCTTTTGCTATTAGCCCACGACATTTCTTGATAGTGAATTTGAGAGCATTCTGCCTAGCGAAAGAATCAACAATGCTAAAGCCTACATTGTGATAGGTGTTATTATATTTACCCTCTGGGTTACCTAAACCTACTATAATTTTCATGTCTCAATTATATCATATTTTCTCATGAATACAAGAGAAAACTAATCTAAAGATAAAAAATTTTATAATATTAATAATTTTTCATAGTTCTTACATATTTTGGCTAAAAATTTTTCGACAAATTTTGAATTTTGGTATTGACAAGTAGATAGCTCAATGCTACAATGCAGTCAATTAAGGAGTTTATATGAGAAGAAGAAATTTAATAATTACTGCTCGTGAGAGAAATGAGATAGAAGAACTAGAGAGGAATCTAGACAAATTTGACAATACTGGTCGAGAGAATGAGAGTCTTGACGCTAGTGCAGAGTGGGAAGACTATATGAATAATGAAACCCCTAAATCACATGGTAGGTCTAGAATGAAGAGATTTATGTTGAAGTTATCGCAAGGTAAGACCATCCGTCCATGCAGTAGTGGAGAGTGCTATGCTTGGGGTAATAGGATTATCACTAGCGGTAATCACAAGTCTATGAAGTTCAGCAAAATATTGACTAATGATATGTACTATTTGGTAGATGCAGCGAAGATTACACCTAGTCCAAAAGATTGTGATTGCTTCTTTTATCAATATATCAACGAGTATTTAAAAGCGAATGAGAAGTTCAGACTAGATTTCCTAAAAGCTTTATTCTTGAATGAAAATATACTTAAGAAGTCAGAGATAGAGTGGTTTGTTGAAAATTTTGAATTCGAGAAAGAGTACGATATCATAACTTCAGACACTGCGTTTAAAGCTGTAGTTAGTGAACATTTCCGTTCGTTCTATGACTTAAGTGCGAATATGATTAAGACAATGACTATCACTGGTAAGAAATCTAAGAAGAAAACTAAAAGGTCTATCACTAATCTCAATAATGAATACCTATTCCGCTTTAATAGTTTGATGAGTTGCTTTAATAGGCAGAAATTGTATGCTGAAGAGTCCAGTGAAATCAGAGATACCATCAATTTAGACCCATTATTTACGATTTAATAAAAAAGAGATGCTAAGGGTTACAAATTTTGAAACTAGCAAAATTTATCGGTTTCATAAAAACAAGAATCGAACCTATAAACATAAGGCTCGATTTTTATTTAAATAGTATGTGCAATTTGAAAAGTTTTGTGCTATAATAAATTTGGAGATTATAAAATGACAAACAAACAAATTGTAATTAAGATATTAGAAACTCTTGAAAAAGAACATATTAACTTATATCATGATATTTCAAAAGAAAAAATATTAAAACACATAGAAAACATTAACAAAATAAATGATATGACTGAGACCAAGTTTGATTTGGAAATGCTTAAACTTTTTGCATTATTTAAAGACGCTCACACTTCTTATTGGACAGACTATGTCCCTACTGATAAAAGGCTTACATATATTCACGACAAATTCTATGTGTTAGATAATGAAAATTGGAAAGAAATAGCTTGTTTTGGCAAGCTTAAAGCAAATGAACTAGTTAAAAAACTTGAACCACTAGTAAATTATGAAACTCAAGAGTGGTTAAATCGTAGCATAAAAGTTTTGGTAAATAATTTATATATATATGAAATGCTTGAGTTAATAGACAACAATAAACTTAATTTAATTTTAGTTGATGGTTCCAATTTAGAGTTGTGTAAACAAAAAAATTTAAACCAAAAACAAAACGTACAAAATACCCCATATAGCTTTAAAATCTTAGATGGGAATATCTTATATTTTAGATATAGAAAATGTTGGGAAGATAAAGAATATCCATTTTCAAAATTTTTGAAAGAAATAAAAGCAGTAATAGATAAAGATAATATAAGTGAATATATTTTAGATTTGCGTGATAATACTGGTGGAAATTCTGAAATTCTTAACCCATATCAAGATTTAGTAAGAGTCAAAAATATGAAAGGTGTTTTGCTGATAAATAATGGTGTATTTTCTTCTGGTAGATTTGCTGTTGCAAGGTTTAAAAAAGAATTCAAAACTCCTCTTATTGGACAACCTACAGGAGGTGCCGCAAAATCATATGGATATACTAAACCATTAGAAGTCGAAGGCAAGAAATTTTCTGCATCAATTAAATTATGGGATTTTAGTGATATTTTTGGTTATGAAGGTGCAATTCAACCAGATATTTTAGTTGATGAATCTATCGAAGATATACAAAATCAAGAAGATGTAATACTTGAAACTGCTATTAAATACATTAAAGAAAAAATAATCATACAGACTTAACATTAACTCATTAAGTTTTGGCATTTAGGCGTGTGCTTGGTTATACAAGTGCTGTCGCTTCGCTCCACCAACCAAGCACACGCCTACAACTAAACTTTGTTGCAAAAGAGCGGTTGCTGGCAGAGCGTAACGCTGCCCGCTCTTTTGCTTTCTGTTTTCTTTTCTCTATTATTTTAGTTTAAACGAATATTCTTTGTTGTCAAGGTTAAAGTGAATGGCTTGTTATTTGAAGAAGTAATATTTTTATGCCAACCTATGACAACGGCAGAGATATTCGTTTTTTTTGCTGGTTAAGAGAGAGCAAGCACAAAAAAGAAAACATAGGCTGTTTTGTCTATGTTTTTCTTTAATTATTCTGCTAGTTTCAAAAGTAAGTAACTAAGCATCTTTTTTTATATTTTATCTAGTTCTTTGCTAATCTTGTCTTTGTCAATATGCTGTCCTATGAACACTAGTTTAATCATTCTATCTCCATATTCGCTATCCCAGTCGTGTCTAAATCGTTCATCATTTAATAATAACTGCTCGATTTGATATCTAGGCAGAGTGGCGTACCATGGTCCATTCTCGTTCAAAACTTTTTGCTTGCCTGCCTGCTCATAGACATATGACATACGGTTATCATCAGTGAAATATACTAATCCTTTAGTACGAATTATTTGTTTGCCAAAATCTTTGGTTACCCAGTCCTCGAATTTCAGCCTGTCAAATGGTTTGCGTCTAAAGTATACGAATGTCCCGATCCCATATTCTTCAGTCTCGCCTCCGTCGTGGTCATGGTGATGATGATGTTCGTGGTGCTGATGCTCATCATCGTCGTGTCCGTGATGATGCTTGTCGTCATGCTCTTCGTGTTCGTCTTCATCATGGTCTTTTTCTAGTTCTTGGAACCAGCCAGCTGAAGTTAATACATTCTCCATATCGAATAGGTCAGTGTCTAATATGTCTTTTAAATCAACTTTTGAGTAGTCAGCTTCGATAATTTTTGCTTTTGGCTGTAGATGTTTGATAATCTTCTTGACACGCTTAAATTCGTCCTTAGACACTTCACTTACTTTGTTCATTATGAGAATATCACAGAACTCTATCTGTTGAATGACTAAGTTCTCTATATCTTCCTCATCTATGTCTTTTTTTATGAGTTCATCTCCACAGCCGAATTCTTGTACCATACGAAGAGTGTCTACTACACTTATTATAGCATCTAGTTTGCAGAATATAGGCATATGTTTTGCTTTGAAACTCTCGGTCAAAAAATTGATTGTCTGTGCGATAGGAATAGGCTCACATATACCGCTCGCTTCTATTATGATGTGATCGAATTTACGCTGTTTCACTATATCATGTATTTGGTCAATTAGATCTTGACGAAGAGTACAGCAGATACAGCCGTTTTGCAATGCCACTAGACTCTCATCACGCTTGCCTACGACTCCGCCTTTCTCAATTAGATCAGCGTCAATATTGACTTCTCCTATGTCATTCACTATTACAGCTACTTTATAGCCCTTAGTGTTGGTTAGGATATGGTTTAGTAGAGTGGTCTTTCCACTACCTAGATAGCCTGTCACTAGTGTGATAGGGACTGTTTTAAATTCTTTCATGTTATCTCCTTTATTCATTAAATAATTTATTGTCTTTGTATTTTGGTTCACAAGTGATATTTATACGAAGTTTCTTTAGTGTACGCTCTTCTAAAGGGCATAATATATGTGAAGAATGAGCGTTTAAGCATGCTAGGTTATCGAGTTCTGCTATCGCTTGCTTTGCTCTAGGATTGGTCGAGCTGGAAATTGCTAATGCCACTAAGATATCGTCTACAGTGAGTACACTGGCGTTTGAATTAAAATATTTTTTCCTAAGGTCAATCATAGGCATAAGTATTTCGTCTGAAATCACATCTTCGTCTCCCATTCCGGCAAGGGTGCGGAGAGCGTTCAATATCATAGCACCACTAGCAGACATAATATTTTTGCCTTTGCCAGTAACTATTCGCTTATCTTTTAGTTCGAGTGCAACGCAAGCATAACCGGTACGCTCGCTCAATTCGTTTGCTGTGCGTACTACATCTAGAGAGTTCGGATTAAGACCGAGTTCGGCTAGCAAGAATTTGGTGCGTTCTACTGTCTCGAGTGAACCACGCCCCACGAGATAGTCACACTCGGCACGATAGTATCGCCTGATAATCTCACGCTTAGAAGCTTTTCTACACAGCTCATCATTAATTATTGCACTAGCTATCATATTTACACCCATTTCGGTAGGAGATTTGTATATTTCTTTACCAGTGATTTTCTTTAGGATGTTATATAACACTGGGAATACTTCAATATCTCGATTGTAATTGATGGCTATCTCATTTTTTGATTGCATGTGGAAAGGGTCTATCTGATTGACATCTTTTAGGTCGGCAGTAGATGCTTCATATGCTACATTGATAGGATGATTAAGGTCGAGATTCCATACGGGGAAGGTCTCGAATTTCGCATATCCTGCATTTACTCCATGTTTGTATTCGTGATAGAGTTGGCTAAGACAGGTCGCGAGTTTTCCACTACTGCCACCCGGAGCGGTAACTACTACTAGCGGACGCGTGGTCTTGATATATGGATTAGCACCATAGCCTTCATCAGATACGATAGTCTCGACATCGTTAGGATAGCCCTTGGTAGGAGTGTGAATGTATACATTCTCTCCATGGTGTTTTAGTTTATTAATGAACATGGTGGCGTGAGTCTGCCCAGTATATAGAGTGATGACTATACTAGATACATATAGTCCGATACTGCGTAGATTGTCCACTAGACGCAATACTTCATTATCATAACTATTACCAGTATCAGAGCGAATTTTGTTCTTCTCAATGTCATTAGCATTGATACAGAATATTATCTCCGCCTTATCTTTTAGCCTAAGCAAAAGTTTGGTCTTGATATTAGGGTCGAAGCCGGGCAGTACTCGTGACGCGTGATAGTCGTCGAATAGCTTACCGCCGAATTCGAGATAGAGCTTATTGTGAAACATATCAATTCGCTTGAGTATATTCTCACTCTGCAATTTCAAATACAATTCATTATCAAAACCGATTTCTTTTCTTATGTTTTCCATGTGAAAGAGTATAGCATATTTAGTTTCAATTAGTATCAGATTTGATATAAAAAAATAATTTTGTTCCACAAATGTTTCACAAAATTATTTATTCTTCATTCCGTCAATATAACCTAATAGTTTCACACAGTCAGCTTCATCCATATCAGCGATTTTAGCGATTAAGTCGGTCTTAGTCTCGCTAAGTCTAGCAAAGTCTATATTCATAAACTCTCGCCCTACTAATGTATCAATAGATACCTTGAAAAAGTCTGCAAACTTATTTAGAGTCGCTATATCTGGGTCATTTCTACCAATCTCATAATTAGAATATGTGGTTTGTGACATATTTAATTTTTCTGATAATTCAATTTGAGATAATTTCAATCCTTTTCTTAAATACTTTAAATTCATATTTTACCTTATACATATTTTAACATTTTGAAACTTTTAATCAAATAATTACTAAAAACCATACATTTTTACCCCAAAACTAATTAAAATACTTGACATTAAATTTAAAATGAATTAAAATACCATTGTTTTTAAGCCAAAACGGCTTAAAATTATGGAGTCATTATGAGAAAAACAAATGTTAGATACAACACGGCACTTTTAGACGATTATATCAAGGAACATAATATTACTAAGAGAGAATTGGCTAGACGATGTAGATTGAGCGTACATACGATTGATAATATATATAAGAATAATAATATCATTAGATATGATACGCTTCTTAAAATATAGTTATTTTTTTAAATATAAGTGCAGACGATTTTTTAATAGTTAAGAAATAGATTAGTTATTGAATATATTTTCCTTTTGTGCTATAATCACTGCATGAGTATGAAAATATTGTCTCCTGCGGGAGATTTTGAGAGTCTAAAGATGGCGATATATAATGGGGCGGACGAAGTCTATCTCGGAGTGCGAGAGTTCAACGCTAGGAATAATATCGTAGGTTTTTCGCTCGCTGAATTAAAAGATGCTGTGAGCTTTGCTCATATCTATGATGTGAAAGTACATTTGACAGTCAACATTCTTTTCTCAGATGATGAGTTACAGCACGCTCTTGATTTGATAGTGGATGCCTACAATCTAGGTGTGGACGCATTCATTATTCAAGATTTAGGCTTGGCGTCCATTGTGCATGAGCATTATCCTGAGATAGAGATGCATGCCAGCACACAGATGGGTATACACAATCTTGAGGGTGTCAGGGTAGCGGAGCGTTTGGGTTTTAAGCGTGTAGTTTTAGCTCGTGAGACTCCACTTGATGAAATCAGCCGAATACGAGAGAATTCAGATATTGAGATAGAGTATTTTGTTCAAGGAGCTTTGTGTGTCAGTTTCTCTGGGAACTGCTATTTTAGTTCATACGAACATTCGGCGAGTGGCAATCGTGGCAAGTGCAAACAATTATGTCGTCTACCTTACACATTATTGAAAGATGATAGAGAAGTGAAGAGTGGGTATCTTTTGTCTGCTAAAGATTTTAATATGCTAGATAGATTGCCCGACTTAGAGAGTGCGGGTGTGACGGCTATTAAGATAGAAGGTAGAGCTAGACGACCATATTATGTGGCAGAAGCAACTCGGACTTATGCCAAGGCTATTAAGAATGAAAGTTATATGAATAATCTGCCCCTTGCTTTCAATCGTGGCTTTACTGAAGGATATTTTAATGGCAATAGTGAGATTATATCATTATATCAGTCGCATGTAGGGAGTGAGATAGGCAGGGTGGAAAAATTCGTACAAGGTAAACGCTTCAACGAAATATTCATCTCTAGTGACCGAGAGCTAAATAAAAAATCTGCTTTCAAATTCTTTAGGAAAGGCGAAGAGATTGAGACCATATCGGCATATGATTTGATTAAGGCGGGCAGGTTGTATCGTATCACGACTACGAAGCAAGTGAAAGTAGGAGATAGCGTCAATCTAATCAGCGACTTTGACCTTGAAAGTGAAATGCTTAATCATGTCACAAAGAGAAGCATAGATATTAAGATTACAGCTAAAATCAATGAGCCTATTTGTGCTAAATTCGAGACGGGAGATAGACAATATAAAGTAACTGGAGATATATGCCAGCTCGCTAAAAGTAGTCCATTGACTGAGAATGAAATACTAGATAATTTCAAAAAGACAGAATTTTTTGAACCTAATATTAGTTTAGAATTAGAAAAAGTATTTTTGACTAAAAAGATGCTCAATGAGTTTAGAAGAAAAGTGTATGATAAGTTAGTAGAGGTTTTAAGCAAATGTAAACATAAGAAATTGGAAAAAATCGAAATAGAGAAGAAAAAACTAAATATTTTCTTGAATTTTCAGCAAATTGAGCAAAAAAATGAAAACCTAATAGAGAAACACATAATCTATTCGCCTGAAATATATGAATTGGAAGATATTATTGAATTTATTAAATTATGCAAAAATAATGACAAAATTCCATTTCTAGATTTACCAAACTTTGCACTTAAGAACGATATAGAATTAATAAGAGATATAGTGAAGATAACCAAAATAGGAGTAGTTGTGAACAATCTCTGGGCATTGGATTTAAAGGTGGAGAAAGTGGCAGGTTTTGGACTCAATGTGTACAATTCTTTCTCGGCGGATTATCTGAATATGCCATGTATGGTAGCGGAAGGAGAATATCAGAATATTATCGCTCCAGTGATGACATTGAGGCATTGTCCGATGAAAGAACATTTGGAGGCTAATTGTGCGGAATGTCCATATTCAAAGGAGTACAGGTATCGCATGCAGAATGGTAAAGAATTTAAACTAAAGCGAAAGAGATTGTCCACTTGCACTTTCTATCTCACAGATTAAATAGGATATTGACAATATTTAAATATGTGTTATAATATTGGTATATAAAGGAGTGATTTATGTATAAAGGTACTTATTTAGATATGGGAGCCTTACAGGATTGTATCAAGAGTAAAGACTATGCGTATGTGTATAAGAGAGCGCAAGAGGTAGCAAAGAGTAGGAATCCATTCGTAATATGTGATTTCGCAGAGAATGTGCCACTAGCCGATGATTATGAGATAATGGAACTACTTGAAGACGGAATGATAGCATGTGATGACATCTATCACGAGTATGAGTTTGCGTTTGCACTGGCAGATAGTGGGAAGAAATGTTTTAACTTAAAACGCTTTGAGAAGAGATTCAGAAAATCAGGTATTGCGAAGATAATGTACTATTGTCTAGAGTGTTTAGTAGGCTGTGATACTGCAAAGATGGAGACAGCGTTAATGGAGACTAGAGACACGAAATACATTGAGTTATTCATGAATAATGACGAAGTCGGTCATGAACATAGTGGTTATTGGTATATGCATGCGATTGAAAATTTCAAGCGTGAAGAAAAGTCGAAGGGTATACGATATGTACCTAAACAGTTGGCAACGCTAGTGCGTGGTCTAAATGTAGTGAAGGACAATACTAATGACGCATATTTATTAGTAAATGCGGGTAATGAGTACGATAAAGATTATAATCCTATGCACATTAATATGTGCGCTGAGTATACCGATTGCGACAAGGAGAGAGCTTTCGAACTCATGATGGCAAGTGATAATATTCTGCATATTTACGAGTATTATTGTTCGGCTGCTAGTGAAGAAGAAAAAGATGTGATTTATCTCTATGTGTTGAACTCTGAGTATGCTAAGATTATGTACTATATGATAGCGTGGACTGACCTTCCGTTAGATAAATGTAACGAAATGTTAGATGCGATAGAAAAGACAAGGAATAAAAAATATATTGAGAAAGCAAAAGAAGCTATTGCAGTCAAAGAAAGTGCATTGAATACTGCTGATTAATTAAGGAAAGATTATGAGTAAGCGAAAAAGAAAATATATATTACAATTTACGGACGCAGAGCTAGAAGAATTCGCTAATTTAGCGAAAGACAAAGTAAAAAATCTCGGTGCTTACATAGACAGCGAATACTTTGAGAATAGTATAGTTTTAGTTTTTGATGGTGGAATCTTGACTGTCGCTGATTTTACTCTAATAGCGGGCGGTTGGGAGCCTAGTGATAATACAGCTGTCGAAGGCGAAGATAGGTTAAGACGACTTTGGATTAAATTTGTATATGACCATCAATCATCCGATGAAACCAAAGCAGAGTATAAGCAAGCGTATCACACCTATCTAGATAGAAGCGTATTTAATTTGTCGACATAACCATTTGAAAGTAAAATAAAATTATAATAAAAATATAGGCAATATGCCTATTTTTTTAACCAATTTATATAATCATAATTTAATAAAATCACTTTATTAAGAACCTTTAGATAATGTGATAATGGAAAAGTTAGTCATAAAGCTATTGTACTAAAAAAGCACTAGACAAAATGCTGTGCTTTCAAGTGGTTGCGGGAGTAGGATTTGAACCTACGACCTTCGGGTTATGAGCCCGACGAGCTGCCGTGCTGCTCCATCCCGCGATATATTATGTCAGTCTGACACTCTATATATTTAACATAATATGTGGCTTTTGTCAATGAGTTTCGTGAAATTTATTAGAATTTATTGATTTTTTATTTAAAATATGTCGTTTTCTTGATTTTACTATCTTCTATACTGCGAATTCAATTATATATTAAAATGATTTAATCTTGAGGATTTTTGATATGTTTAAGAGTTTTCTAAAAAATCATATTTCAAAATTATAAGCATTTTTTACACTCATTTTATTGATTATTCCAATGTCATACGCGATTATGGTAGAAAAAACAAAACTTTTAATAGATTTTGACAACATGAACTTTTCAAAAATAAAAAGCATAATATAGATATATTCGCTGTAAGGAGAAATTAGTTTATGAATAATGATTATAAGTCAATTTATATTACTGACAATGGAGAAGAGTATGAAATAACTGCTATCAAAGGGCATGATATATATAAAGAGATTCTGCCAGAAGCAGTGAGATTTGTTCAGTTGACAAATAATAATACAGCAACAAGATTATACATAGGTAAGGTAGAAATGTACCTTTTCCCACGAATGTCATTTAGTGAAGCTGTGGCTATGTATGAGAAAGAATATTTAATGGAAACTGGTATGATGATGGACTGAAACTAACGAAAAGTAAAAAGTAGTGGCATAATTTATCAAATATAAAAATAGAGACCATGTGTCTCTAGTTTTATTACTTAGTTAATTGTTAGAATAGATCATCATCGTCATCATCTGGGTCGTTAGATTTAGCTAATAAATTATTTCTATTCTTAATGTCATAATATACTTTGTTTTCATCGAACATTCTGCGTTCAACATAAGTACCATGCAATTTAGTTTGGTCGTATATCTTAGTTGCTTGCCATGCATATGTCATAGTGGTCTTGAGTGCTGCGTTTGGTGTGAATGTCTTAATTATGACTTTATCTTGGTCTCTAAATGACATCAATTCTTCTGGGTAAGCGATAGGAATTGATTGTACTTGCTGATTATATGTTTTAGATTCTTTTCCGTCTGGACCTACTGATTTACTTTCAGTATTGACTACGATAGTCTTTTTACCTAAGTGTTCACTGAACTCTTTATTAGTAGTAGTGTCTTCTGATGCAATATAGACTTGAATAGGGCAGTTATCTTTAATAATCTTACCTTCATCTTGACCATATACTTGGTATAACTGACTATATGATTGTACGCATAGTTCGAAGAATATACCACGGCTACGACCGACTGTCATGATTGAGCCGAATTCTGGGAACTTAGGCATATTACCAAATTCGTCTAATAGGAAGTATACATGTCGCTTTAATTCTCCGCCCATATTTTGAGCTTTCTCTACCAGTCTCTTATACAGCTGAGTGACGAACAATATTGCTAGTGGGTAACGAGTACGCATTTCATCTGGTATTACGACGAATATAGCGGTAGGCTTCTCGTCAAGCGCGATAAAGTCAATCTCTGTCTTTTCAGTCAAGAAGCATATACCGGTATCACTGAACATTGCGGTCTTACTAGATACGAAACCCATATAGTTCTTAGTAGTAGTCTCGGCATTGTTCAGAGCGGTAGATGAAAGGTCGTGTACCTTAGAGAATTTGTCACGATAGTCGAATAGATACTTTTTAAGTGTTGCATAAGTATCACGACCACTATCTGTAACATTACATATTTTTTGTACGTTGTATAGATTGTATTTGTCTCTGGTCATGCCAAGCTGAGGATCTCTACTATCTTCTAGCATGGCAAGCATTACACCATGAATGAGTCGCTGTGCAGTACGCTCCCAAGATGGATCTTTGTTACTCTCAATAGGAGCCAGGGTAGTACATATATCATTAAGAGCATTAAATGAGTCATCTAATAGTTTTCTAGAAATTATACGCATATCGCTCTCGAGTAATTGCTTGTCTACATAAGCAGTGCCATTGAATTCGAACCATGTAGAAGTGGTGTGGTCGAAACTGCGTTGCAAGATTAAATTGTGTTGCTTAGGATTGTCTCCTGGGGGATGCACACGAACTTCGTCTTCTAGGTGGAAACTGCGGTTATATAAATCATATGCGTATGTTAGTGGATTCCACTGCACCGATGAGAATGGGTCACGAAGATTCAATACTTTAACATCGTAGCCTTCGGCTTCGAGTTTGTGAGCGTTTAAGTTATATAATTCTCCTTTCGGGTCAGTGATAACGAACGAAGGCTTAGCGCTAGTCATACTCATGAGTTGAAGAGATGGCACTACGAAACGCTGAGTTTTACCTGATGATGTAGTACCGACGACTAAGGTATGAATTGGTGCAACAAAGTTGATATCCATACCGCCATTTTTCTTTGCTTCTGCGCGAACGAGAATACCATCTTTTTTACTTGAACGAATTGTTGATAATGTGTGGAAATTAAATGCCTTATCATCTTTTAATTGCTCGTCTGTTACGAAGTCTTTATCATAGAATTGCTTTACTTCTTTACCTTTAGAGTCGTGAACTTTATCAATAGCTTTGTCTTTTTTCTTGCTCTTGCCATCGATGAGTTTCAATAAGTCCCACACTAGCAGTAATCCTACACCTATGAACACAAGGAAATATGGCGTCATAGTAGATAGGTATCTAGGATTGAAAGCAATCACACCATCTTTAAAATACGAAGTCAATACTATAGAGCCTAAGAATAATGCTACAGCTACTACTACATATAAAATTAATTTTTTCAAAAAACTTTTCATAGAAATTTCCTTTACTGCCCATATTTTAATTAATTAAAAATATTTTGTCAACTTTTTTAAATAAATATGATATTAAGGAAAAATAATAATGTTTAATTAAATATATATGTATAAAATAAAAATAAACACAAAAAATAGTTATATGAAATATGTTTTCAAATTTACGTAGAGAAAATAGTGTAAAAATTGACGATAAAATCTATTTTTACTTAAAAATAAATATTAAAAATTTTCTTAAAAAATTTGGAAATTTATATAAAAATAGTTGATTTTAATTTTTCAACTTGTTAATATATTGTCAGAAATTAGCACAAAATATGCTTTTGTGTGATTAAAGGGGGAAAATTTATGAGTACAGGAATACCTTGGTTAGATACTCTAGTTAATGCAATTATCAGCTTTATTGGACCAATTTTGATTTTGGTGTCTGTGGCAGGTATTATCTATGCTATTGTAGTAGGAGTGAGGTTTGTTAAGGCGGATGATAAATCTGCGCGTGACGAGGCTAAGGCTAAATTAATCTCAGTTATCGTCGGTATTGTAGTTACTTTAGTACTAATCGCATTGTTCTACTTCCTTGCTTACAATATAGGGCCAGGTAAAGTAATCGATCCATCTAAGTTTATTTAATCGTAAGACAGTTAGACTGTCTTTTTGATCATAATGAAAATATTATTTAAAGGGGAAAATATGAAAAGTTTTAAAAAAATATTAACATTTGTATTAGTATTAATGGTGTGCTGTTTACCATTATTAAGTTTAACAGGTTGTTCTGAAACTAATGCTTCTATTACTTTAAATAAGGATAGCATTACTGTTCAAAAAGGGGACTCTGTGGCGAAAGCTCTTAATGAGGTTAAAATATCTTATTCTTCACCTTCTTTCACAAAGGCTGACATAGAATATAGTGCTATTGATAATATACAATATAAAGAAATTGAAGATAATGGTATAATAAGAAAAGTAGTAGATGAAGAAAAATCTATTTTTAAATGGACTGTTACTGGATTTTTTACTGGAGATATAACTACAGGCAATCCAAACAATCCTGATTCAAAAATAAGAACTATGACTATAACTTATCGTGGATGTTCGGCAACATTGAGATATACAGTTACAACATCTTCTCAAGCGGATAACTAATAAAAATAATTAAGAGCAAAAATTTTAGTGGATTAAAATAGGATACACGAGCATTATGCTCTTTTTTCTTTTGATAGAACAATAGAAATTTATGGATAAAAGCTTAAAGATTGTTTTATATGTGAAATTAATGAAATAATAAAAATACTTTTTAGTTTCATTTGTATTTTTATGTCTAATTTGTTATACTAAAATTGACAAGCATAATAGTGTGATTCTTCGGCGAACTCAAAATGACTGAAAGAAAAAAATATTAAAAATGAAAAGTAAGAGTGGAAGGTATCGATTGTAGCATGTGTAGTTTTGTTCCTTAGATGGTCAAGGCAGTTGCAACAATACTCTCGCACCCGCGTGAAAATGAAATAAATAAAACTGAGTGTGAAAACAATTGAGAACAAAATATAAAAATGAAAGAAGAATATAAAAAGGAGGTGAGAGTATGCCAGGTGCTTTTGGTGGAGATTATGACGAAGAGCAAGGGATTCCAGAGATAGATGACGAATCTGTAGATGAAGAATCTGAAGAAGAAGAGCAAGAAGAATTGGAAGAACAACTCCGTCAACAGATGGAAGCGGAGAAAAAAGCCAAAGAACATAGGATCAATGCTAACTTAAAGAAGATAGAGGCGAAGACCAAGATATTCGTTCCGTTATATACGCCTAGCGATTATAATACTATCAAGTCAGCTATCAAAAACCCTAAATTTCAGACCAAGGCTACTACACTTCTTGCCAAAATCGCACAACAAATATCAGCCTTTTGGGCGAAAGTGATGTCTGCTATTGCTCCAGCATTGCCTTATATATTGATAGGCGCACTGATAATAGTCGCTATTATATTTGTGGCAGTGGCTATCATGTCTATATTTGGTGCGTTGTTTGGTGGTAGTGGCGATGGCATGAGTTCGCAATTTGGTGCGAGTGGGAAGGACTTCTATGGCAATCGAGTCATATATCGAGATATAGATCAGGCTAGAGTAGATATATTGTCCGGACTAGTTGATTATATTGATGAGTCAATAGCGGGTGTGCCAAATGGTGCTGATTATACCCTTACTATCAACATTAATATTCCGGAAGACTATGATTATAAAGAATTTGATGAGACCACTTTTGCTAGCGAATTTGTTGAATTGTATTATATCTTAGCTGGCGATGGCACTAATGATGGTATAGTCGATAAGGTATATAAATTAGATAATCCAGACGGGACGGAGACCGGACTGGTCGAGCAGTTAGATGCTATCAAATATTTTGGTTTAAATGCTGGCCTTAATACAGAATTTTCTAATCTATTGTCACAATACATTGTGGACAATGATATATATACCGCCACCCCTAAAACAGACGAGACCACCATTGACCCTACAACTGTAGAAATGGATATTACTAATTCTATTAATAGTTATTTTGCAGGTCTTCCAGTCGTGCGTACGGAGAAATTGTATATCAAAGACTACATTTTCAGTGGGGATGATGGCAAAATGGCTAATATTAGCAATCAAGACTATGTGGCAATGATTTTTATGCCTAGATCAAATGTCACTTTCACGCATTTGTCTTTTGCAGTAGCTGGTGTGGGCGAAGAGTTTAAGATATATGCAACACAGGGCGATAATAGTATTGATTTTGGTACAAAAGAGACAGTTGACGAAGAGAAGAAGGCATACACTTATCTAACTGGTAAAAATCTAAATATTAGTGCAAGTGCATTCATAGATATCGACACGAATAATCTTGAATTTTTATCACAAGGCAAGTCTCTATTCAATATCGTGCGTGAGAATGAATCTAGCTATACTACCTATCTAGAAAGCAGTACTACAAATGACGGAGCTGAACTATTGACAGCTAAAATGAATGGTGTGGTAATTCATTTTGAGAATAGCGAAGCTTTCGGTTTTGCCGAGTTCGAAACGATTACGAAATAAGAGAGCAATAGCTCTCTTTTTTATTAAAAAATCTGACATATAAATAATTTTTTTGTCTATAATATTTGATTAATTTCGATTAATGGTATATAATACATTTAAGAGATATTCTGTTTTTGTCTTAGGACAAGTATACGAAAGGGGAGAATGATTTATGATTGATATGATTACAGGATTGATTGGTAGCTTCTTGTACCCAATGTTTAGTATCATTTTTATTTTAATAGATGTCTTACAATATATATATGGAGCTTTTGCTGGTATAGAGGATGTCAGATATGGACGCTGGGCTGGCTCTGGTGTTGATATAGGTTCTGGTAATACAGGAGCGGAGAATGATACTGGTATTGTATATTATCTCATCACTTCTCCATTGATAAGGAATATATTCTTCTCAATTCTCACTCTCGCTATATTCTTAATCATAGTATTTACAGTAATGGCATTCATTAAGAATGCGTATTCTTCCAAGCAGAAGAAATGGCAGGACATTATCGTCAGTGCTCTAAAAGGTTTAGCAAATTTCATATTCGTACCAGTATGCTGTTTCTTAGGCGTATGGCTCAGTAATATTCTATTAGTTGCTATTAATGGTGCTACCTCCGCATCTGGTAATGGTGGTCTATCGGGTAATCTATTTGTGGCTGCGGCTTATAATGCAAATATGGTCAGAACACAATCTTCTACTAGTGCGGTTATTACACTGCCATTTGATGAAAAGGGAGGTTGGGGTGGATTCCAAATTAGAAAAGAATATTTTACTCCCGACTATCATGGTACAGAAGAACATACAAAATCTGTAACAAATCTAAATGCTTTTATTAAAGCTAATTGGAAGGGAGATAATGCACCAAAAGCCATAGAAGGTCAAGACCAATATTATTATGCTGACATAATTGATTCTGTGTATGGACAACAATTCGCATTGATATGGAATTCAATTACAGTAGAAGGTTGTTACCATTTATTTGAGATAAATTACTTGACATTGATAGTGGCAGGTGTATTTATAATTTACTCTTTGGTATACATATCATTCGGTATGGTGAAGCGACTATTTATGCTATTATTCCTATTCGTCATAAGCCCAGGTATGTGTGCTATGTATCCATTAGACGATGGTTCGGCTTTGGGTAAATGGAAAGGCGATTTCATTAAAAACTTACTTAGTGCCTATGGTGCAGTGGTTGGTATGAACTTGTTCTTCGCACTACTACCGATTATTCAGAATATCCAGCTGACTGGTAATATATCAACAATGTTGCTATTCAGTGGATTCTTACACGGACTGATTCCGCTACTACTCATGATATGTGGACTATTTGTAGTGAAAGACCTTATCTCAATGTTCAGTGGCTACATTGGAGCAGGCAATGCAATGGAAGAAGGAAAATCTCTAGCCGGTAGTGTTAAGAATAAGATTAAAGAGACTGGTAAAAAAGTGGCTGGTTTTACAGGTACTGCTGTGGGAGCATTTGGTAGAGCATATGCGGCCAATAAAAAAGACAAAGCTAACAATCCTAATCATCATAAGGGAAGAGCAGGAGCTGCATCATTCTTCGGAGATTTAGGCAAAGGTCTAGCACATAAAAGTCTGGATTCAATAGGTATGGGAGACCTATTCACAGGCGAAAAGGGTAAGAATATAGTTGGCACTTTCAAAGATGCAGCAGATGCAAAAACAAAAGAATTCAAATTTGATAATGAAACAGCACAATTATTTAGAGATTTAAAAGAAGCATTAGCGAGAGAAGGTGGCGGTGGTACTGCCGGTTATAAATTTAATTCAAAATGGGGTGCAGATACTGATAAAATCATTGCCGAAACAAAAGAAAGAGGTGTATATGAAAAGGCTGCAAAGGCAGCAGGTGTAGATCCAACATTTTTAGAATCAAATAGAGAGCTTACCAAAGGTGTAAAAGAAGCTGCGAAAACTTTTGAAGAAGCTATTGAAGCATTGAATCAATGGAGAGAAGAGAATGGAGCAGAGAATGTAAGCGGGACAGCATTTAATAGTGGAAACCTATATACCAATGCAGAGATACAAGCAGAGACGGACAAAGATAAGCGTGAAGAGATGAAGGTTATAAATGAATCAATTAAACAATATCGTTCATTATCTAAATCTTTAGATGAGGCTCAAAAAGGATTGCAAAAAATTTCCAAGACGGCTGTAGAGCAGGGTGTAGATCAAAAAACAGGTCATTCAGGAAGTGGTGTTTCTGGCACAATGATTCCACTAGTTGCAGGAATAATAAAAGCAGCATCAGAAAACAGTTCAGGAACCGCTGTTAATGCTAGCACATTAACAGCGAGTGAGTTGTCAGCATCTATAACTCAGATTACAAATAGACTTGAAGCTCTGAAAGATGCTGAACAGCAGTCTGCAAAAGCAATTCAAACAGAGCTTGCAACTAATAGCGCAACATATGAAAAATTAGCTAAAAAATCAGATAAAAAATAAACAAAGATAAAGGGGTAAAATGATTAGGTATATTCCGGGTAAGACGAGAGTCAAGACCGAGTTTCTTAAAAATATTACACTTGGCGATATTATACTCGCCATTCTTTGTGGTATATTTGCGGTAATTATCGCAGCGTCTGATAGGTTATTCTTATTCGGTGGAGTGGACTATCGCTGGTATGCTCTCATTGGCTGGCTTGCTATCGCGGTATCATTATATATACCGATTGATGAAGGGTTACGATTATATAGTTCGCTAGGACTGATTATTCGATTCGCAGCGTTTAGTAAGAAATATATCAAAGTACCATCTGGTACTAAGCCAAGGAAGGCAAAATCAATCGAGAATATCACTCCATTCTTAGGAATAGAAGTGGGTAAATTCATAAATTTCGGCAATTATGCTGGAATGGTCATCGAGATGAATCCGCTGGCTCTAGACCTAATGCAAGAGCCTGCACAGGACTCGGTCATATTAACTTTTAGTAAAGCATTGAAGCGTATATCACAATATCAGCGTGCTAGTATTATCAAGAATGTCAAGCCGATGAGATTTGATAAATTCCTAAAGAATGACGATAAAAAATTTGAACTTTTAAACGAACTCTACGAGCAGGGACAGTACAATGACGGCGAGATGGAGTCTAGGTCTATCATATTCCGTGAGCGTGTAGATAGACTAAATAATGCTATTAAGGCAGAGCCAATATTACAAGACCACTATTATATGGTATTGTATGGCGAAGATAGGACGAACTTAGAAGAGACAGCTATCGGTATAGTGAATGACCTAGCCACTGGTCAGTACACTATCAGCTCGCAGATACTAGTGGAAGATGAGTTAATCAGTTTTCTGAAATCAAACTATCAAGCAGTGTATTCAGAGCGTGAGATAGAGGGACTCGCTCCTAGTCAGTATACGAACTGGATAATGCCAGACAAAGTGGACTTCAAGGTCGCTCGTGTAGAGATAGATAAAAAACCTTATAAGCAAATGGTTATCTCTAATTATCCACTCGAAGTGGGAAATGGCTGGGCATATCCTATATTCAATCAAGAAGGTACTCGTGTCATCATGAATATCTGGCCTGTGGACAAAGAAAAGGGCGAGAAAGCGATAGACAAAGCCGTTATGGAGAAAGAGTCTAAACTGGATAAAACTTTCCGTTCATCCGAGATAATCGAGAAAGAAGCTGACATAGATTCATTGCATACTTTACTGCGTGACTTAAAGACGAATAACGAACAGCTATACGATGTATCTATTCATCTCCGTGTAGAAGAAGATAAGCGTAAAGAAGTTCGTAATGTATTAAAGCAAAATGGTTTCAAATACAGCGAACTATTCGGTCGTCAAGTAGACGCATTTGTATCATCTAGTGTTAACCGTATTGATACTCTTAAACCATTCTATCGTAGCATGCCGTCTACCACTATTGCAGCGTCATTCCCTATGGTAGATTCTATTATGCAGGATAACGCCGGTTTCTGTATTGGCTCGTCTAGTGCAAGTGGATATCCTGTGTTCATTGACTTCTTCGTGCGAGACTCTAGGAAAGGTCGTATTAACTCAAATATGATGGTCATCGGTAAGTCTGGTTCGGGTAAATCATATGCAACTAAGACTATTCTTACGAATTTAGCAGCCGACAGAACTAAGATGTTTATACTAGACCCGGAGCAAGAATATGATGTCATGACTAAGAATCTAGGCGGAAAAGTGATTGATGTCGGTACGAATAAATCAGGTATATTAAATCCATTTCATATAATGGCTTCGCTAGAAGACCTAGATGCAGCTAACGATGTAGATAATGTAGATAACGTCAGCATTGATGAAATGGTTAATAAGGGTAGCAATAAGACCTTCTTCACTCACTTACAATTCTTGGAGCAATTCTTCAGAGCGATTCTCGAAGGTATCAGCTCAGACGCGTTCGAGACATTAAATACACTAGTTGTAGAATTGTATAATAAGAAAGGAATAAACGAGAAGACTAATATTGGTAAACTTAAGGCAGAAGATTATCCTATATTTGACGATTTATTCGCTCTCATACAGTCTAAATTGAAGAGCGTGAAAGATGCGTTCTATCGTAACAATCTATTGATACTAGAGACTTATATTCAGAAGTTTGCTACAGGTGGACGAAATTCTGACCTTTGGAATGGTCCTACTTCAATTTTGACGGACGAGAACCTGATTACATTCAACTTCCAGACATTATTTGCTAGTAAGAATAATAAACTAGCGAATGCTCAGATGTTGTTGGTATTCAAGTATCTAAATAATGAAATTATTAATAATAAAAGATTTAATGAGCAGTACTATCAGCGTACAGGCAAAGATATTAAACGTCAGGTCGTAATTGCAGTCGACGAGGCACATATGTTTATCGATCCGGATTCGCCAGTTGCGCTTAACTTCATGGCTGAGATGGCTAAGCGTATTCGTAAATATCAAGGTATGCAGATAGTTATTACGCAGAATATTAAGGACTTCTTAGGTACTCCAGAGATTCAGCGTAGATCGGCTGCTATCATTAATGCTTGTCAGTATAGCTTGATTCTGCAGTTGGCCCCTAACGATATGGCAGACTTACTCGAACTTTATAAATCAGCAGGTGGTATCAATGCTAGAGAGCAAGAGGGTATCGTCACTGCACCACGAGGTCGTGCGTTCTTCATCACTGGACCTATGGATAGGTCGTTCATTGATATCATCGCTTATCCGAATGTTCAATGGATAATGGGTGAAGGCCCTAGAAGATAATAAAAAAGCTAGCTTAAGGGCTAGTTTTTTTAGTTTAAATTTTTGAGTAATAATTATAGTAACTGGTCACTTAAGTATTTACTGAATGCTTTACATACTTTTATGCTACTATCATCGAAACACTTATTCTCGCAGGCAAGTATAATAATTGAGCCTACTGCGTCCCCGTCTTTAACTATTGGAACGATTAGTTGACAGCAGAAATCATTATTTTGTTCGTTGAAGAAATCTAACATCTCACTGCCATCAGCTAGTTTTTTTATAATTATTTCTTTTTTGTATATGAGTTCTTGCACTTCTTCGCTTAGATTTTTATTGATGTATTTCTTTTTATTAGAAGATAATATACTCTCCATATCCGAAATTAAGACATCATGTTCGATACTGACTGATATAGCACTTGCCACTGCGTCACTATATTCTTTCAATGACTGCATATCGCTATATTTTGTTAGCAAAAATTTACTCCCATCCACAATGCCTATCTCGAGTTTACTGCCCACACGAACGTTGAGCATTTTTCTCATCTCACGTGGCAAAACAATTCTCCCCAACTCATCTACGCGTCTAATAATACCTTTACTTTCCATATCTTTCGTCCCTATGTGACATTTGTCTAATGGGAGCTCCTCCTAATTTTAGTATGAGATATTAAGCCTTAATTATACAAGAGAACAGGTAAAGTATAAAAAAGTCTGCTTTTTCAGCAGACTTTTATCAAATACAATCAAAATATGTATCTGAAACTTAATATTAGCGGGCGCAGTGATAAACACTTACAGGAGAATTATACAAACCGGGTTATGTTTTGTATTATATTACTAATATTAAGTTAAATATATTATAAATGACACTTTAGGGTCTTGTCAAGCAAAATTGACACTAAAGTGTCATAATATTAATATGAAAACTTCAATAGAAATTTTAAGTAATTTTGCTGATAGATTAGACTATCTAATAAAAGATAAAAATTGGAATATTAAAAAGTTTGCAGAAATGATAGGTATTCCTAGAACTACTATCAATAGCTGGTTGAAAAAATCAAAAATACCACGAGCAGATTATGTCTATATGGTAGCAGAATTCTTTAATGTGACGACAGATTATTTGCTGGGTAGAGAGAATTAAAAATCCACTAAAATAGTGGACTATTTGATATTAACATTTGCGATTATATCTACAGACACTTCTTTGATCAATTGGAGTGTGATTTTATATTGTCCGACTGTCTTAATGCTAGGGAAATCTTTTATTTGGTTTTTCTCTATCTTCACGCCATCATTATTTAGAGCAGACATTATCTCTTGTTTGGTAATCGAGCCGAATGCTTTGCCGTTCGCTCCGACATTGAGAGTGAACGAATATACTTTATTTTTGATTTTATTCGCGAGTGCCTGATATTCTTTTACCATTTCACCATGATGAAATGCTTTAGCCTCCACTTGACCTTTGTGGTCGTTGAGATTAGTCTTGTTCGCTTCTTTTGCGATACCTTGTTTGATTAGGACATTATTAGCATAACTTGGATTGACCTCTATGATATCTCCGACCTTGCCTTTGCCTTTCAATTCTTTCAATAAAATTACTTTCATATTTTTATTATAGCATATTTGTTTAAAAAAGTAAATAAAAATTCATACTTGATAAAACTAAACTAATGATATATATAAATTTCCTAATGCTATTGAAATGTCAGTTTGTGTGTGTTATAATAACAACATGAATCTTAAGTTAGTCTATGAAACTGCATATAGAGATAAACAGCCTTTTGACCGTCAAAATAAAAATGTCGGAGAATTTATTTTTTCATTAATGATTTGCGATACGCTGGAGAATATGTTAGAAGATTCAGACGAAGTGACAGCTATAGGTCTATATTTGTATTTATTGAAAAAATCTAAAAAAGATTTGGATTGGCTAGAAAAACAACTTTTTTAATATTATCGAAACGATGATTTAAATATTGATGGTTTTTTGTATCATAATTTATCTAGTAATGAAATATTTTCTACTGTTAATAAACTAAAAGAACTTAGTTCGGATTTAGTACGACTTTTAATTAGGGATTCTATTGACAATCCACAAGATATTAAGGACTATTTTATTAGTAATTCTAAAATGCTGGTTAGTTTGGTTCATAAGAAAACTCTAATGACGGGGGATAAGATTGTAGATAAATATGTAGAAGGATTATTATCACTTACAGATAAACAAAATGATAATTCGTATTACGTAGAGAGTTTTATCAAGAAAAATAACATTAAGGTTAAAGATATTAAAGCTACTTTAACAAAGATGCTAGAAGATTACAATAGTAGTAGAATCGAGCGTGCAAAACGAATAATGCAACAAAATCCTAAAAGTAAAATGATTAATGAAACTCGTATTCGCGTGGCAAGGCAGAGTGCGGAACTGAAATCAAGTACGGGTTGGCAGAATGTGAAAGCACTTCCGAGTTTAGTAGTGGGACAAGATGAAGCAACGAAAAAAATTGTGAATAAAATCATAGGCTCGTTTGTCGGATTCAAAAGTGAGAAAGAGCCTGTAGCTACTTTCCTTCTTACTGGTCCTACAGGTGTTGGGAAAACTGAATCAGCAAAAGCTGTCGCCAAACTCTGCTGTGAAGGGAATATTTTCGTAGTAGATATGACGACTTTCAAGCATGAATCCGACATTTCACGCTTGTTAGGGGCATCTCCAGGTTATGTGGGATATGGAGATAGGAACACATTTTGTGATTTTTTAAATGAACATCCAAACGGAGTCATATTGTTTGATGAGATAGAGAAAGCTGCGCGAGGTTGTCTCGACCTGTTGATGAGAATTCTGGATGAAGGTGAATTTATAGATTCACGTGGTCGAACTATTTCATTAAGAGAAAGTGTAATATTCTGTACTACAAATCTTACTGAATATATTGAGGATTCAGAAGATAAAAATATTTCGGTAGAAGAAAAAATGACGACTCACGAGTGTCTTAGAAAAGAGATAGTAGGTAGATTCAGCGAAGTAGTAGAATTCAAGAGACTCTCGCATGAATGTTGTAGAGAAATCGTTAAACGATTTATAGATGAAAAAATAGAGAGTTTTGATAATAAAAATAAAAATGCAAGAATCACTCTGTCATATACTCCGGGATTAGTAGACAGAATAATTAGAGATGCTAATACTGATAAATTTGGAGCTCGTGACCTTAATAAGACGATTCAAAAGTATTTCATCACTCCAGTTAGTGATTATATGATAGAGTACAATCTTAGTAATGTGAATCTAATAGTCGATTGTGACACAATTAAAGAGAGCGATAAAGTTCGATATGGACTAATAGACGATAACAAGAATGTAACTATCTAGTTAAATAAATAAACTGGCTTTTTAGTCAGTTTTTTTGTTATAAATAAGTAAGTATATAATTTATTGAATAAATCTCAAATTTCATGAAAAAATAATTATATAATCATTTTTGGAGTCAGTATGGATGTAGTTTGTAGAAAGTATAGTTGCATATACAATGAAAAGGCGAAATGCAATAGAAAAAATTTGCAGGTCAATAAACGAGCAGATTGTGAAGATATTTCTGTAGATAATAGTAAGCGAGTAGAAGATGTGTCTCAAGATATGTTCTCGCACGAGCCAGATATAGCTCCTTATCATCACTGTAAGACCATGAATATCGCATGCGAAACACATGGCTGTATATTTAATAAAGAGGGCGAGTGTTTCTCTAATGGCATTTTTGTGGGCAGTGAACTAGACACAGCACCATGTAATTCATACGCACCGCGTTGATCATATGTATGATTTGGAAGATTATGAGTGCAGGATACGAAATAGAGGGAAAGGAAATACCGAGCAAAGCAGTTAATATTTATGCTTAGAAAAATGTTAAAAATAAAAGCTTGATGTCACACCGTGTAATTGTTTTGCTCTACTTTAAATAAAAAATTGTATAGATAGGCAGTGTCTATCTTTTTTATTGACAAAATTGTAAAAAAACGATATCATATATCAATTAATGGAGAAATTATGAAAGAATATAATCATATAGAAGTAGAGAATAAGTGGAAGAAATATTGGCATGAACATGAGACATTTAAGACTGATATTTGGGATTTTAGCAAGCCAAAATTTTATGCACTCGACATGTTTCCATATCCGTCAGGTTCAAAATTACATGCTGGACATCCGGTCGGTTACACTGCTACTGATATTGTCAGTCGAATGAAGAGAATGCAGGGTTATAATGTATTGCATCCTATGGGCTTTGACTCGTTCGGACTTCCAGCTGAGCAATACGCTGTAGATACTGGTAATCATCCCGATTCTTTTACCGAGAAGAATGTCAAATTTATGGCTAAACAGTTATATGATTTGGGATTTTCATTTGACTGGGATAGAGAGATTAAGACCAGTGACCCTAAGTTTTACAAGTGGACTCAATGGATATTTAAGAATTTGTATGAGGATGGACTCGCTCGTTGTGTGGAGATGCCAGTGAATTGGTGTGAAGGCTTAGGCTGTGTGCTGGCAAACGACGAGATTGTGGATGGCAAGAGTGAGCGTGGAGGATACCCCGTTGTCAAAAAGAATATGAAACAATGGGTAATAGATATTCCGAAATATGCGGAACGCCTACTCGCTGGACTCGATGAAGTGGACTGGCCGGAGTCAACTAAAGCTATGCAGAGAAATTGGATAGGGAAATCCACTGGCGTTGAAGTTGATTTTGATATAGTCGGTGGCGGTAAATTCTCAATATTTACTACATGTATAGAGACTATTTATGGTATTACATTTATGGTACTTGCTCCAGAGAATAAATTAGTAGACGAATTGAAACCGCGAATTAAGAATTGGAGCGAAGTCGAGAAGTATAGACGCGAGACTGCTAAGAAATCAGATATTGAGCGTACCGAACTTAATAAAGATAAATCAGGTTGCAAGTTAGACGGAATATTTGCTATCAATCCAGTGAATAGCAAAAAAGTACCGGTTTTCTTAGGGGATTTTGTACTAGCGAGCTATGGTACAGGAGCGGTAATGGCTGTACCTAGTCACGACCAACGTGACTACGAATACGCTATCACACACAATATTCCATTGATACAAGTGATTAGCGGTAGAGATGTGGATAAATGTGCATTCGAGAAAAGTGATTATCTCGGGAAAGGATGTAAACTTGTCAATAGTGAAGAGTTCACAGGACTAACTGTCGAAGAAGCAAAAAAGGCAATCACTGCCAAGGTTGTCGAAATGGGACGCGGTAGAGAAAAAGTAAATTATAGACTTCGTGAATGGATTTTTGCTCGCCAGAGATATTGGGGAGAACCTGTTCCTGTAGTACATTTTCTAAGCGGAGATACTAAGGCGCTGTCCGATGATGAATTACCATTAGTTTTGCCAATACTTGAAGACTATAAGCCAGCTAAAGATGGCTCTAGCCCGCTTGCCAAGGCTGACAAATGGGTTAATGTGGTGGTAGATGGTAAACCAGCGAAACGTGAAACTAGCACAATGCCAGGAAGCGCAGGCTCTAGCTGGTATTTCTTAAGATATATTGATCCGAAGAATGATGACGAACTTGCTAATAAAAAATTACTAGAGCATTGGATGCCGGTAGATTTATATGTAGGTGGGCCTGAGCATGCAGTAGGGCATTTGTTATATTCTAGAATGTGGAATAATTATCTTTTTGACAAAGGCATAGCGCCAGTTAGAGAACCGTTTAAAAAGTTGGTTCATCAAGGAATGTTGCTCGGAGCTAATGGTATCAAGATGGGTAAACGTTATCCGGAATTCGTGATAGGAACGGATGATATTGTTACAAAATATGGTGCAGATACATTGAGACTATATGAGATGTTTATGAGTCCTTTGGAGGAAAGTAAACTTTGGAATAACGATGGTGTAGCAGCTGCTAGAAAATTTTTAGATAGAGTCTATAGAGCATATCAAGAAAAGACGATTGTGCATGCTAGTAATGGCGAACTAGATATGATATATCATCAGACTGTGAAGAAAGTGACACTAGATTTTGAAAGCCTAAATTTTAATACTGCTATATCACAGATGATGGTATTCATTAATGCTGTTCAAAAAGTAAGCGAATTACCTCGTGAGTATGCTGAAGGTTTTGTTAAACTATTAAATCCTATCTGCCCATTTATGACAGAAGAATTATGGCAAGAGCTTGGGCATAATGGTACTATAGCATATGAGGTTTGGCCGACTTACGATGAAAGTAAGTTGGTAGTAGACATTATAGAGATACCTATTCAGGTTAATGGTAAACTACGTGGTAAAATTGTTATGAAAAAATCTGCCAGTGAAGAAGAAATAAAGAAATCCGCACTGGAAGAAGTCAAAAATTATGTAATTAATGGCTACAAAAAGATAATCTATGTTCCAGGTAGAATATTTAATATTGTAGTGTAGAGAATGTCGCTGACATTCTTTTTCTTTGATTTTATTCAATAGATAGTAGACAGACATTGAAATATGTTATTTTTAAAGAAATTTATCTAATGTTTTTTATAGATTAGAGTAAATTATAATTTATATGTAGTATAATTATATTACGTTGCTTTATAAAAGGAGAATTTTATAAACAAATATGGAATTGAATAAAGGGGAATTCATAGATAATTTGGTTTTAGGTAATTATACAGAAATCATAAAGCGGATTTTAGACGATAATGTCTCTATAGTACATAAGTCAGTTACTACTTCTGGTATGGCTAAATTAATAGCAGATGAAGCATTAACTACTAGTAAATGTGTTAGAGATAGACTAGACGAACTCGAGCATAGGATGGAGTCTAGGGAGAGAAATATTATTGTATTTGCGAATGCTGAAAATAAACTTGCTGAACAGAATTTTGATGAGTCATATATGTTGGTCAGCATGCAAGAATTTAAAGCTATGAAAGATACTATAAATTCTCTGACCGATAGAATAGCTAAACTTGAGTCAAATCTATCAAAATAATCTGCGTATTTCTAATTTTGTTTTATAAACTTATTTAAAAAGGTTTGTTATATTTTTTTGTTTTGCTAGAATATAATTGCTTTATTTTTACTTAATGATAAATTAAAAGGTTTTAATAACAATGATAAAATTCGTAAGAAAATTAGAGCCACAAAAGGCTCAATCGCCTTTGAAGCGATACGATGTTAGCAAAGAAGAAATTAATTCCATAGTTAAGAAAGTGGCTAAAGGTAGTGAGCATGCTTTTAATATTTTATATGAAAAGATGCAGAAGATTATTTTTCATTTCTTATACAATTTCACAACCGATAGAGATATGATACAGGATATTATGCACGACACATATATTGTAGTATTGGACAAGTCTCCTATATTAGAAAATTATGAAAATTGTTTTGCATGGATTTTGACGATAGCTAGAATGAATTATTATAATCATAGTAGGAAATCGGAAAAAGTGTGTTATATAGAAGATTTTGAAAACTTTGAACTAATAGACACTTCTGTAGACATTGTTAGTAAAGTCGCATTGAAATTGATACTTGATGGCTTAAGTAGTACTCAGAAGAGATTGTTTCACATGATTTATTATGATTTTAAGACTTACGATGAAATTGCCGAAATAATGTCTATATCAGTTTCTACTATAAAAAGACAGAAAGAAATTATCGACTTGTATATAAAGGAGAGAGTTTTATGAAAAAAATAGAAGAAGAAATTTATGATTATTTTGATGACATGGAAGTTCCACAATTATCAGAAGCACAGTTAGAAGATTTGAGAGCTAGAGTACGAGCAAATAAGCATAGAGCTAAGAAATTTGACTTTAAACCACTAGTTATTTGTGCATGCTGTATGTTAGCAATGGTGGGCGTATTCGTACCTGTTATTATGCACTTTGTTACAGGCAATACTTCTCCGTCTTATTACTCGGACGAGACCGCTAATAAAAAGATATTGACACAAGAGATCACTGCTCAATATATTTCAGAATCTTATCCACAATATAATTTCTTATTAGAAGAATGCAACTATAAAAGTTCATTAGGTTACTATAATCCATATACAGATAAGTTAATAGCTATATCTATTATTGTTCAACAAATAGCTATTCCTAGAACTAATATTGTTATTATGTTAGTAGTTGATCCAAGTTTCGTTTATAATGAGTCTACGAAATATATTACAAATTCTGAGAAAATAGAAACTGATAATTATATTTTTTATAAAAAGTGTGAAGAAACCAATTATGACGAAAAATTATTCGCTCATATACAGTATAAAACACACGGCATTTATGTACAAATGGATAGAATTAATGAGCCATTATTAGATAAATTTTTATAAATTATGACAAAATTCAAAAAACTTTGAGCTGATTTAGCCTCCTTTCGACATTATATATAGAAAGGAGGATTTTTGATGAAACAGGGGTTAATATGTTTCTTGACTGCGATATTCGGTTTCATGAGTGTGGGCTTTGCTCTTCCTAATAAAGAGCGCTATTATTGTGATACGAATTATGCTGGTTCGGGTGGTAGCGAAGAGATTCTTCATACTGAAGTGATTGAATTTGATACTTATGAGCAAACTTTTATTGGTACGACCATAAAATGTCCTGATTATGAAAGTACACTCTCCAATAATGGATGTGCTCCGGCTGCAGGTTCAATCGTTATTACATATTATGATATTAAATATGAGAATTTAATTCCTAATTATGAACCTGGCTATGAGTATAACAATAGGTATTACTACAACGGCTTAGATAGTACTATCATATCATTAATGAGTGAAATGTATCATCTAATGGGCACGAACTCGATTCAACCAGGTACATCTGTAGCTCAATTCAAATCAGGGTTTACGAGTTATGTTAGAAATCATGGTTATAACATATCGTATAGTTCGTTAGGTGGCACTTTCAATGCTGTGAAGGCACAAGAATATTTCACATTACAGCAACCTATAGTCTTATTCTTAAATTCTTATGATTTTTCATCAGTAGGAAGTTTTAATTTCGAAAGTAATAAGATGACAAGGTATAGTCGTAGTAAGACAGTTGGACATGTAGTGGTAGCTTACGCATACCAAGAATACCGCTTCTACAGAAACAACAATCTATTTAGAACAGATAAGTACCTTATGATTTCCATGGGAGATGGAACAGAAGGCTACTTATGTATCAATAATCTATCATGTATAGATGAAGCGTATGCAATAAACATAAATTAATAGAAGGAACTATAAATACATGGACATAAAAAAGATAAAGCAAATATTAGAATCATATAGATTTGACAGAAAATATTTCGATAATATATTAAACGAAATCAAAGAATTAGAGAAGAAAGCATCAGAAGTTAATCTTGAAATTGATAAATTAAGATTTTTAGAGAGAAGATTAGTAGTGGCTAATAAAATATCTAGTTCAGTAGTAGATAAGGTGGAGAGAATAGAAAGAATAATTGATTCCCTTCCACCTCCAATTAGGAATGTATTATTTTATAGA
The DNA here is from genome assembly GCA_965646995.1 of Candidatus Onthoplasma sp. Taxonomy (GTDB): domain Bacteria; phylum Bacillota; class Clostridia; order Christensenellales; family UBA1242; genus Onthoplasma. The sequence goes on along the minus strand of CBFGBH010000001.1, from coordinate 8,850 downwards.
TTTATGAGAGGATACAGAGTAGACCGAATTGCAAATATTATGAATTATTCTGCTCAAAGAATCTATCAATTACAAAGCATAGGTATTAAATTGTTTGCTGAAAATTATGATAAACCATTACAATCTTTATGTCCAGTGAATATCATCCAATTTCCAAACTTAGATAAGAATGACGATGATGATGACGACGATTAAAATACAAAAACACCCAGCAAGGTGTTTTTTTATAATAGAGTGCTATATGCTATTAATTTAGTCTTTTAAATATTTATTCAAAAAATTCAATTCTTTTTGCCATATATTGAAATCATATCTCGGATTTGCAGCACTAGTAGATGGCAGACATATGATGGGCTCAGTCAATTTGTAATTTTCTAATAAAAGCTTATAAGCGGTTTTTCCGTTACATATTATTTTTTCTATTTTAGTATATGGTGGTAGTAGATTGTCAAAAGATGCTATCTTGTTTTTTGATTTTTCTAAAGTAGTATCAGAAGAACCGACTATATTACTTTCAATAACAATATCATATAGGGCGATTTTATGCTTAAGTAAGAAGGTTTTTTTACTCTCAATGTCGTCTTTTATTTTTTCGTTAAAACTTTTCTCAAGCATTCCCCAAAATCTGTTTTGCTTATTACCATAATAAAAGCCATTTGCTCGACTCATGACGCTAGGGAAACTACCTAGTATCAATACTCTAGAATCTTTATCATAAATTGGACTAAAACCTTTAAACATATCATTATTATAAACCAATATTAAAAAATCAGGTAACGAAAATAGAATAAAATCATTTTTTATTTAATCCGTTTTTTCTTACGTTAAAATAACCCGATATTAGCAAATTTTAGCAAAACTTAGAAGGCATTAGAAATCTAAAATTTTATAATTAAATAGAAGGAGGAAAATTAAATAAGTTAAGTCGAAGAATTTATAGGAGGAAAAATGGATAGTGAATTTTTATTAAATTTTAAAGAGATTTCGCTTCAAGTTGTAATAATCTCATTAATTGTATTTGGTTTGACAATGTTAATAAAATGGCCGATAAAAAAGGCAACAGCCAAGCTTGATGAAAACAAGAGAAAAGCTGTCAACACAATTATTGTTTTCATACCAATAGCTCTATCGTTTATATTAAATATTTTATATTTTGGATTTATACAAAATAATTGGTTTGGGACGCAAGTGTTTGAGACGGCTGGTAGTTCATACTTGCTTGCGATAGCGATTTATGCAGTGTTTGCGAAAATTGTAATAGTATTTAAGGGTGTAAAAGGAAAATCAGGCGCAAACGATGATATGAGCAAGCAAACAATTTCTTTTATTAAAAATAATATAAAATCTATATCGCACACTTTAAAAATGGATGAATCGAAATTGAATCAAGTTGTTTCTAAGATTGAAAAACTATTATCAATTAAAGATGAACTTAATAAAAATGTGTTATTACAAGATATATCTGCGGTTGAAAAACTTGACGATGAATTGAAACAATTAAGATTGGAAGAGTCTAACTTAAAACAGACTATAGAAGATGCGAATATAGAGATTGAAGCTTATCAAAATTCATTAAAGAAAAAAGGAGTATAAAATGGATGATATAAACTTAAAAGATATGGAAATTACAGATAGATCGGGAGAATATTCAGATATAAGAATACTGAATATTATCAGTCAAACAGCTGACAAAATAGTTGCCAAAATATCATACGATGATAGAGTGGAACATAAAGGTACGCCTGTGAACGCAGACCTATTGAATAAATTTAAAAATGTAATTCTGTCGAGCGAAAAAAATTCGTCTGAGGCTATTGGTAAATCGGACGAAGCAATTACTAAAGCTAGCGACGCGAACAATCAATCACGCGAGGCAACAAAAATCGCAGAGGAAGCAAATGAGAATTCAAATAATGCACTTGCATTAGCAAATAGTGCAAACACTAAAGCTGAAGATGCAATGATAAGGGTTGTAAATAAACTTGGTACAATGGTAAAAGTCAATGGTGGTTATGTACCAGATTTTGATGCCGATACAAAAGCGGACAAATCCGAATTGCCTATGGGATTGCCGATAGGCTCTATTATAACCAGTGCTGTACCGTTGATTGATGCCGGGGTACATTTACTAGATGGCTCTATTGTTTCGCAGACTGGAATTTATGCTGAATTTACTAATTACTTGAGACAAATGACTCAAACTTACCCTAATCTTGTTTGTAGCAATTCAGAGTTTGATTCTGATGTTGCTAGATTTGGGCAATGTGGCAAGTTTGTGATAGATGATACTAATAATACACTGCGATTCCCTTTAATACCTTTCTTTATTCAAGGTCTTGTCGATATTGATTCAATAGGTAAAGCAAGGTCTAGTGCATTGCCAAATATAGAAGGTAATGTACAGGCTAGCGATACAGAAGCATTTGCAAGTGCATCTGGATCTCCTGTGGCTAATGGTGCATTTTCAATAACAAATGGTAACACTGGTAGATATGTAAATGCTGGTACTAGTAATCATGACAGAAATATTGGGTTTAAGTTTGATGCTCATAATTACAATCCTATTTATTGTGATTCAGATATTGTTCAACCACCGTCAGTACAATATCCTTATTATGTAGTTATGGCAAAATCTGTAAAGACGGACATACAGGTTAATTTAGATAATGTCGCTACCGACATTAATCATCTAGGCAATCTTATTGCTCAATTAAATAGCAAAGTATCTTCTAATGAAAACTTTATAGACAATTTCAACAAAAAAACATATTTAACTGGTGCTATGAATTGGACAACAATGAGAGAGAATGGTGCAGCTTCACAGGCATGGAGTGGTACACTGAATGAAGAAGATAGACCAGTGAAAAGTATTGTATTTATTTGCAAAAATTCATCCGGAGATAAGATAATTAGAGAGATTTCAAGAGATACCTTAATAAGATTAAGCGGTTTTAATTTTTATTTATTAGGAACCAGTGAAGAATATTTATCATTACAGGGATTCACTTGTACGACCACAGGAGTAGTAGGGGAAAACTCAACTCTAAGTATTGGGTGGTCTAGTACAGCACAAAGCGGATGGTCGGCAAATACACAATGCGTTTATGCGGTGCGTTAGGGAGGATATATGAAAAATTATGAAATAGGAAAAGTCTATTCAAAAACTATAGAAAATTTAGAAGAAGTCATTAAATATTGCAATCTTAATACTTTAATATTAGAGGGCGTATCGGGAGATGCTGATAAATTTGTTATCAAGCAGTTACCAATAGTGTCAGAAGAATCAATTAAGGCTTGTAAGATTAATGAAGATATTCATAGATTAGAGGAATTGAGAAAAGATTTTGAACAGGACAGATTAGGTCTAGTAGTGCCTAATATAGAACAAAAGAAAACAGAGTATATTACGCTTCTGCAAGAAGTTAGAATGTTACAAGGCAAAATGCCTAGAAATATCAAAGCAAATTATTAATGATAGAATTAAAGCGTTAGAATAGCCTTAAGAATTAATAATAATATAAAAAAATCCACCAGCAAAAGTTGGTAGATTTTTTTATATTAAAGATTCTTGAAAGCAATAAACTTATTCAAATCGCTGGTATCATTATATGCGAAGTTATCTTCAATTTCTACATATGTTCTATTATTCGACAAAAATAGACATCTTTGTTTACCCCATGCGTCATAAATGTACTTACATATTAGGGTATTTTCACTATTATATATACCAATTATGTCATTTTGAGCATTCTTTTTGTAGTAGAAATCTTCATCTATAATGTTATTTTTCAGGTGGAAACCAGTGACCCCGTCTACTCCGTAATAGAATGTAAGAGTATTAGAGGCGTCAGTTTGTCTTATGATAGTATTACCATTCAGGAAGTAATTGGTAGTGAAGCCATGAGTCGTCTTACTAGTACGGATACCATTGACATTGTATCTATATGTAGCTATATCTGCATAACTATCTAACTGTCTACCATGAGACCAAGTGAGAGACCTGTCTCTATAGGTAGTAGGATTACCAAGTCCGTCGTATACAAAGTGTTCGCCATTGTAATCTACTAGCTGGTCTCTCCAGTCTGAGATAGGGTAAGAATAGGAGTAAGGAGTACCAGTAATATAGTCTAGATTATCTACTAGAGTGAATGAGTATTCTGTACGTAGAGTAATATTTCCACCAGCATCGTATGTGTAGGTAGTAGTTTTATTGAATGACCTATTATCTTCTCGTACTAGTCGAGATAGGCTGTCATACTGATATCTAGCAAGTAAGATGTTATTCTCTCTAATCTCGGTAATATTGCCTTTAGTATCATACGAGTAACGAAGAGAGTCTGTATTTATGTTGTCTGTGGCAAATTGGAGTTTTGAGACCAGGTTAGAAGTATGATCGCCTGATTGAAGATAGGAGTATTGTTTAGTATTACGACCTAGAGCTATTTTATCTAGTCTGCCGAGTTTGTCATAAGATATAGACTGAATATCGTCAGTAGGTAGAGTAAGGGCGGTCAATCTAGAATCCGGAGTGTCAGTGTAATGATATTTATAACTAAATGTTTCGGAATGGCTTGTGTCAGATAATGTGATAGTGCTAGAAGTGATATTAGTATGATTAGAGTCATAGGTGTTAGTCATTAAGATATCTTTGTCATGCTGAGTGTTTTCTTCTTTATATACATGATTGAACTTATCTAGATAAATACGATGGATATTGTCTTGCGTAAGATCATTAATAAATACTAGATTACCATAGATGTCATAGATATTACGGCAGATAAGGTCATCTTCTGTAAAATCTTCGTTGGTATAATTCTCTTTATAAAAAGTGTCTAAGACTTTACCATCATTATTGAAAGTTTGTTTATAAGCAACTCCAGAAGCGAGTTTCGTAATTTCTTCTTTGTCGCCATATATCTTCTCGATATAATTTTTATCGGAATTGGCAATGTTGATATTAATAAGCTTACCGATATTATTATATTCGTAGTTAATATTGAAATCGTTGTGAGAAAGTGAAGTCAAGAAATCTAGCGTGTAGCCAAAAGTATTAGTATTATTAACGCCTAAAATAGAGGTAGATGTGGATAGGAGAGTATCGTCTTTAGCATAGCCGAAAGAGGTCTTAGTCCCATTTTCATCTATATGAGAAGAAACAATGGTAGAATCATCAAGGTATTCATATTTTATAGTCTCTTCGCCTAGAGAATTGACTTCACTTTGTACAATGCCTTTATCGTCAAGTATTTGCTCGGAATAGAACTTCATACTAGGTACATCTTTGTGATAAGTCATGGTTTTTACTAATGTACCATTGTCGTTATACACATTTTCTTTGACAATACCATTGTAATCAATCGTCCTAAGTAGGCGACCGTGTCTATTATATTCGTAGTTCATCATATATGAGATGTTTGAAAAATCTCAGTATTTAACTGAGATTTAATATATATCTTTTATTAATAAACTGAGTTATTTTATAATTAATGCTATTATTATAAATATTTTAATATTAGTAATAGTTTAATTTAATTAATCTTGAAATATATTGTTACTATATCATCATTTTTTAATGAAATTAATGTATCTTGAGCGACCATATAAGTTTTTGAATTTTCAGTTTGTTCGCCAACACAATACCATCCATCTTCTCTAAAAATGCCACAAGGTATTATACTTTGAAATCTTTCTCTATCATAAGTACCATCATAATATATTTCACCCTTTGATTCAATTTTAGGTAATGTGAATTTTTTGTTTATGAAACCAAACTGATAGCCCATAAAAGTCATTATTTTTTTTTTCAGTATTGATACACAATTCGTAAGCTATATCATTTAATTCTATTGTATCGTTGAATTCGGGTAATGGTTCAAATATTATAGATTCATCTTCATATATTCTATAATTACCCTTTAATATATTATTGTTTTTAACGAAATAAAAGTTCATATATAAAACCTAATGTCCTCTATATAAGAAATGAATTATATATTTATGAGGCAGATTCAAAGTGATTTCCCATTTTCCGAATATGAATTCATAATTTCCATATTTAAAGATAGAGTTTGGGTTATTTGGAGTGTATGTGTGCATACTTCCATATTTAATTATATATTTTTGTAAAGTAGTATTGTAAATATATGGTCTTTTAGGGTAATGATTCGCTACAGTTTTAGTATAATGAAATTTTCCTACATTTTGATAGGCATATGCTCTTTGTCCAAAAGGAGAATTCATATAAGAAATACCGGCAATACTTACAGCGAATGATGTTATTGAAGATGTCATATATAATCCATAATATAAATCTTCACTCATACCAGCATCTAACATCCAGTTGTTACCAGTAATTCCTTGTTGCAATTCAGCAGTACCAAATATCATTGTACCCAAGCCTGCTATAAGACCTATGCCTCCTAATACCCAACCTACTGGACCAAAACCAAATAGGGCAGCACTAGTAGCTATAGTCGATGTTCCACCTAATATAGAAGTAGTACCATTAGCTATGTTAGTGTTGGTTGATGCTTCTATACCTCGATAAATTAGGTAGCCAGCAGCCATAGAGCATACTAATGTTGCGAATAATGTAAAGAAGAAATCTCCATTAGGGTCATATCCAGTTACTGGATTGTTGCCACAATAGTTATATAGGTTTAGTCCGTTGAGATTATTAGTATCTAAATTGTCTATCGAGTCAGCATTAATGAATCTGCATAATTCAGGATCATAGTATCTGGAATTTAGATAATATAATTCAGTTTCAAAGTCATAATAATATGACCTGTATCTAAATGGATTCTTGAAAGCAATAAATCTATTTAAGATGCTGGTATCATTATACGCGAAGTTATCTTCAATTTCTACATATGTTCTATTATTCGACAAAAATAGACATCTTTGTTTACCCCATGCGTCATAAATGTACTTACATATTAGGGTATTTTCACTATTATATATACCAATTATGTCATTTTGAGCATTCTTTTTGTAGTAGAAATCTTCATCTATAATGTTATTTTTCAGGTGGAAACCAGTGACCCCGTCTACTCCGTAATAGAATGTAAGAGTATTAGAGGCGTCAGTTTGTCTTATGATAGTATTACCATTCAGGAAGTAATTGGTAGTGAAGCCATGAGTCGTCTTACTAGTACGGATACCATTGACATTGTATCTATATGTAGCTATATCTGCATAACTATCTAACTGTCTACCATGAGACCAAGTGAGAGACCTGTCTCTATAGGTAGTAGGATTACCAAGTCCGTCGTATACAAAGTGTTCGCCATTGTAATCTACTAGCTGGTCTCTCCAGTCTGAGATAGGGTAAGAATAGGAGTAAGGAGTACCAGTAATATAGTCTAGATTATCTACTAGAGTGAATGAGTATTCTGTACGTAGAGTAATATTTCCACCAGCATCGTATGTGTAGGTAGTAGTCTTATTTAGTAGCAATAATAAATAAAAAGAGTCTTAACATTAAGACTCTTTACTTTGAATATCAAATGTAAAATATTTTTTTATTTCAGCTTCTATTTTTTTTGTTTTTGATATGAGAACTTTTGTGTTATGCTTGATTGTTAATTCATAATATTTTCCTGTTCGAAATGGATTATTAATTTCAACATGAGTGACATCTGACCATAGATAAGTTTTGATTTTTTTTTTGCAGAAATATATATTAAATCCATTTTTATCAAAACTTACGAAATATAATAAACCGATAGGATCAACAAATAATGATATGGAGATAAATATTAGTAAAACGATAATTATAAGACCTATATAAATATAATTGTAAGATAATATAATGGCTGGTATTATCATAATTAATGAAGTAAAACACGTTGCAATAAAACAATCCATTCCTGTTTTAATATTTTTACATAATTTAACCATATTTTACTCCAATGCTATATAATAACTTTTCTACCAAATTTATCGTTTAATTTTTGATAAATAAATGAAGATATATCATAAAATGCCTCAGTTCCCATTGTAATGATGGTTGATAAAACTTTATATGCTATTGAAAGTCCTGATTTTAATGCGGCATCTGCCAAACCTGAACCGTATCCGGCGAATATATTTAATAAACCTAAAACAACAGAATCTTTAAGAACTGAAATTGTGTCAAAATTCTTTCCGTCAATTGTTGAGGTTGCTAGTGTCCCAAAGAAATTTCCTGCAGCTCCACCAATAAAAGAGATTGACATACCTAAAGTTGCAAGCCCTAAAGTAGACATTCCTATAGTGTTTGTGGCACCAAGTAACAACGACCCACCAAATCCCGCACCTAGTCCACATGAGACTCCAGCAATCAATCCACCTATCCATCCTGCTCCAAATGAACCGCCAGAAACTTCGTTAATAAATCCATTGGTGAGAGATCCTACGCCAGCAGCAATTAAAGCTCCGCCAAGCACTCCACCTACACCTGTGGCTACTAAAATTGTACCTCCAACAATAGCGATAAAACTTGTAACTATAGCAATACCTTTCCAAAACTTTTCCCAATCCCAAGTGCCATTAGGGTCATATCCAGTTACTGGATTGTTGCCACAATAGTTATATAGGTTTAGTCCGTTGAGATTATTAGTATCTAAATTGTCTATCGAGTCAGCATTAATGAATCTGCATAATTCAGGATCATAGTATCTGGAATTTAGATAATATAATTCAGTTTCAAAGTCATAATAATATGACCTGTATCTAAATGGATTCTTGAAAGCAATAAATCTATTTAAGATGCTGGTATCATTATACGCGAAGTTATCTTCAATTTCTACATATGTTCTATTATTCGACAAAAATAGACATCTTTGTTTACCCCATGCGTCATAAATG